>DATELY010000098.1:0-2505 GCA_035276085.1 Steroidobacteraceae bacterium
TATGACGCGTGGAAGCGCACCCAGGCAGAACAGGCATCGCGACACAACGGTCCGGTGGAGGAGCACGCCGCGCGCGACAATGCCGTGATTGGGAACGATGTTCGCGTCGGCGATCTCGGCAGCGGCTCCGACTACACGCCATTCATCCAGCATCTCGGCGTGCCGTCAACCGATGTGGGATCCGGCGGGCCCTATGGGGTGTATCACTCCGTCTTCGACAACTATGCCTGGTTTGTGATGAATGCCGATCCGACATTCGTCTACGAGCAGGAGATGGCGCGCGTGTTCGGCCTGGAAGTCCTGAACATGGCCGACGCCGACGTGCTGCCGTACGACTACGTCACCTACGGCAAGGAAGTTGCCGCATATCTGGACAGCGCCCAGAAAAAGGCGCAGCAGGCCGACATGACGGGGCTCGATTTTGCCGCGGCTGAGCAGGCGGCGCAGAAGTTCGTCACGCTGGCCGAACAGGTAAAGCAAAAGCAGGAGCATCTGGGCAGCGATTCGACGGCAACGCTGGCCTCGCTCAACGCGCAGTTGCGGGAGGTCGAGGAAGACTTGCTGTCACAGGCGGGTCTGCCGCACCGTCCGTGGTTCAAGCACACCGTTTATGCTCCGGGCGAATACACCGGCTACGCAGCGGTGGTGATTCCCGGCGTGAATGAGGCGATCGACGCGAAGGATCAGAACCGGGCGCAGGAACAGATGAAGGTTCTGACCGACGCGATCACCCGAGCGGATGGGACGCTGGCGGCGATTGCGAAGTAGCCGTCACTGGCCCGCGGGCCAAATGAGGACGGACTCGTAGTGCTCCACGGTGGGCGGCGCGGCAAAGAACGGCCCGATGATGGCGCGCCATTCACCGAATCGGGGCGATTCGCGGAATCCGACAATGTGCGCCTCGAGCGTCTCCCAGTGGACCAGCAGCAGGTAGCGGCCCTTTGTTTCAACGCAGCGCCGCAGTTCATGCCGCAGATACCCTGGCGAGTTGGCGATCACCGGCGCGGCTTTCCGCATCGCTTCTTCAAACGCGGCCTCTTCTCCCGCTCGCACCTGGAGCGTCGCAGCTTCGAGCACCATCATCAGCTCCTGTCGAGCGCCCACGCGCCGCTGCCAACAATCAGCAGGAAAATCAATCCGAGCGCCATGCTGAAGTCCACGCGCGCTTCGTGCAGCATCGCCCAGACTCCCTGATGGTGCAGTATCGGAATCTTCGTGGTCGCAATCGCGGTGCCGATGACGATCAGCAAAGGAATGGCCGCGATGCGGGTCCACAGCCCGAGGATCACCAGCGCACCGCAGACAATCTCGACGATGCCGACGACCGGCGCGAGCACGTGCGGGTGCGGCAGTCCGATCTTCGCGAATCGGCCCCAGCCGAGCGCTACGGGGAAGAGGAATTTCTGGATTCCTTCCGAGACGAAAACCCACCCAACAAGAATTCGAATGACAATGATGGCGCGCATGTGATGCGAGTCCATGCTATCGCATCGAGACGGCTACTTCGTTTCTTCGACGATGTCGCCCTCGCCGGGAGCGAGGAAGAGGTTCTCTTCGAGGCCGTGCTGGCGCGTGTAGAGGTCGTAATAGCGCCCGCCCAGCGCGTAGAGCGTGGCGTGGGTGCCGCGCTCGATGATCAGCCCGCCTTCGACGACGAGGATCTGGTCGGCGCGGCGAATCGTCGATAGCCGGTGGGCGATGACGAAGGTCGTGCGCCCCTGCATCAGGTAACTGAGTCCGTGCTGGATCATCGCCTCGGATTCAGAATCGAGCGAAGAAGTCGCTTCGTCGAGGATGAGGATGCGCGGGCCCGCGAGAATGGCACGTGCGATGGAGAGGCGCTGGCGCTGTCCGCCGGAAAGTTTCACGCCGCGCTCGCCGACGATCGTGTCGTAGCCCTCGGGGAAGCGCTCGGCGAATTCGTCGACACGCGCAATGCGGCAGGCCGACAGGAAGTCCTCCTCCGTCGCATCAGGATGAGAGAACATCACGTTCTCGCGAATCGTGCCGTCGAAGAGAAACGATTCCTGCAGAACAACGCCAAGCTGCGAGCGGTAGCTGTCGAGCCGCACGGTCGAAAGATCGACCCCATCGACCAGAACTCGCCCGGAGTCCGGCTTGTGGAAGGCGCAAACCAGGCTGATGATCGTGGATTTGCCCGATCCCGACGAGCCCACCAGCGCCGTCACCGTTCCTGGCTGCGCTTCAAATGAGATGCCGTGCAGCACCGGCTTGTCCGGCTCATAGGAGAACCGCACATCGTCGAATCGCACTTCGCCGACAATCTCGCTGAGGCTGACGACGCGCGCCGGATCGGCAAATTCGTCTTTCTCAGCGAGGATCTCCACTGTGCGGTCAATCCCAGCCACCGCTTCGGTCAGCTGCGTGCCGATGCTCACCACCTGGATCACGGGAGCGATCATGAACGCCAGAAACATCGTGTACTGGATGTAGTCGCCCGCATCCATGCGGTGCTGCATGGCCAGATGGCCGCCGAGCAGCATC
>DATELY010000099.1:0-22067 GCA_035276085.1 Steroidobacteraceae bacterium
CAGCAATCCCTGACTGGGCGTGCCGAGCGGCGATCGTCCCCAGGTGCGCCCCATATCGAAGAAGGCAGCACCGCCGATGCGGAACAAACGCCACGGATACCAATCGGTGAAGTAACGCTGTTCGATCGTGAATAGCGCCCGTGCGTCGCCGGACTGATAGCGCAGCGGATAGCCGCGCAGGCCGTTATCGCCACCCAGCACCATCTGCTCGTCGAGATCGATGCGCTGACCTGCTGCGCCGTTGACGCTTGCAAACAGCAGCGCCTTCTTCGACTGCTGGACGTAGTAACGCACGGCGCCTTCCACGACCGTGTTTTCCCAATCACCGTCCGCGAATCGGCCGTGCGCAGTGGCAGCAAACAGGAGCGTGCTGCGCTCCGACATTTCCTCGGCGTGCGCCGCCTGCGCCAGGAAGATCAGCGCATCGCGGCTCGAGCCGAGCGAGGAGTCGGCCCAGCCCACTCGCCCGTAGAAGCGGGTGCCCAGGTAGAAATCCTCGGTACGCCCGATCTGGTCGTGATTCTTGAACTTCTGAAACTCATCCTGGAGCAACTCGTATCCGATCCAGGGATAGACGAACTTGCGATCCTCGGGGACGAGACTGCGGCCGGTCCATTCCGGCGCGGTTTCATAGTGGCGGTCATCGACGGTGGCACCGAACGTCCAGCGTTGCACCCACTCGCCGATCAGTCCTTCCGACAGGCCACCGTACACGTTCGCGTACTGCCAGTCGCGAAAGTACTTCGCTCGTGTATGGCCCTCGTCGTAGATGGGCTGCACGAGCTCTTCATCGAAGACAGAGCCCCCGGCCGCCCAGCGCGTATCGAGCGCATAGAAGGGACGATCCAATGCCACATGGCGTGCATGACCGTCGCTCGTATCCGAATAGCTCATGTCCAGCGTCGTGCGGCCGTCGAACAGGTGCGGATCCTTGAGCTGCACGGACGTGCGATCGCGATCGACCTCGGAGTTGTGCGACATCGCGAGCGATACGCCGGTGCCGAGAATGTTGAGCTCTTCGAGCTGGAAACCGGTCGTGCTCTTACCGCCTTTGCGGCCGAACGACACACCGGGATTCAACGTCCACACATCGCGCGTCGTGACTTCGACGTCGACCACACCGTCATGCCACGCAACCGGACGGATCCACGCGTCGTAGAGATAACGTGCCGATCGCAAGATGCGCTCGGACTCCTCCAGCTTGCGATGCGAATAGCGTTCCCCGGGCGCAAACAGCAATTGCTGGCGGATGACGCTTTCCCGTGTCCTGATGTGCAGGCGATTGGCAAGTCGATACAGCCGCTTGTCTTCGCGCGGATCGCTCAGATCGAAGATGTTCTGATTGTCGATGGCAATCGTGCCGATCAGCGCACCGGCCGCTTCCAGGTCTTGCGGCACCGGGACGTCTGGCGTCGGTGCGGTGGCGGCGGGAACGCTGCCCTCGGCGACCGCATCCTGCGCCTGCACCCGAGCCACGGCCAACACCAGCAAACAGGCCAACCCGCGTGCGCACGAGCGCCGCACCAGGGCGGTCCTACAGCGAGATGACATCAATTCGGCAATCCCCCGACCGTGACTTCGGCGCGCTGGCTCATCAGCGTCGTACGTGTACACGGTTTGACGGCGCTCGTGCGACGTACCAATCGACGGGGCGGCATGCGCGGAATGCCGCGGTTGAACGCAAACAGTGCGTGTCGGAATATCGCGCGGCCCGTCGTCCTAAGATGTGAACCAGCGCGCAGAAGAGACTTTGCCCATGTGCCGCAACATCCGTACGTTGTTCAACTTCGAGCCGCCTGCCAGCGAGGGCGAGATCCACGATGCAGCACTGCAATTCGTGCGCAAGCTCAGCGGCTTCACGAAGCCTTCGCAGGCGAATGAAGCCGCGTTCAATCAGGCCGTGGACGATGTCGCCGCCGCGGCACGCAGACTGATTGCGTCCCTGCATACCAGCGCGCCGCCACGGGATCGGGAAGTGGAGGCCGAGAAAGCGCGTGAGCGCTCCCGCATTCGCTTCAGCAGCGTGACGCGGGCGTGAGCCCACCTAGTGGCCTGTAACAACTGATTCGATACCGAGGCTTGCGCGTGCTGGCTTGCTGGTCGGCTGGCCGGAAGCCCTGGCAAAACCTTCTGGCCAACAAGCCAGCTCGCCAGCCAGCCGCTCACTCAGACAGTCCACAATCAGGCCACTAGTCACTCCTCCACCATCTCCGCCGCTTCCGTAATGGCACTCGCATCCGTCGGCCTGACCACGCGTGCGACCTCTTTGCCATCGCGCAAGAAAATCAACGTGGGCCATAGCTTCACACGGAAGGAGCGTCCCAATGGACGTCCGGGGCCATCCTCGATCTTGAGGTGGCGGATGTTGTCATGTGTCGCAAGGCCCGACGTGATGATGGACTGCGCGGCACGGCAATAGCCGCACCAGTTGGTTCCGAAATCGAGGACGGTCGCGCCCGTCATGGCGTTGACGTCCATGCGAGAGGGTTCATCGGGGGTGTATTCGGCGGTCATCATGATTTCATTACGTTCGTCATCGGGTTGAGGTTGCACGCGAATGGGGCTTACGGCGCCGGCCTGCAACGTTGCATCATGTCGTCCTGAATCATTGCTACGGGGCTGTCATGAACAACCGTTGGATTCTGCCGCTGGCGGGCGTGCTCGTCGCATTCGCGACGATCCTTGGCGCCTTCGGCGCACACGCGCTGCAATCGCGACTGGCTCCGGAACGGCTTACGATTTACGAGACGGCAGTGCGTTACCAGTTCTATCACGCGCTCGGGCTGCTCGTGATCGGCTGGATTGCGCGGACTGCTGATCTAGCGTTGCTGCGGTGGTCGGCGTTGCTGGTGGTTGTCGGCATCGTCTTGTTCTCGGGCAGCATCTACGCGTTGAGCTTCGGAGCGCCCAGGCCGTTGGGGATCGTGACACCGGTTGGTGGGTTGGCGTTGATCGCGGGATGGATTTTGTTTGCGGTGGCGGTGAGCCGCGCGTGATCGTGTCTCACTTCATCAAACACTGCCCAATGTTCGTCTATGAGTCCTTCCCCGCTGCGCAAGGGAAGGGACGCATGGCTGCCTGCTTCCCTTCGCGTTGTTCTCACCGCGTCGTCATCAACCGCCGATACTGCCCCAGATGCCGAATCGCATGCTGCGGCTTGCCTTGCGCTTCATACAATCGCGCGAGGTTGTAGTGACCATCCGCGAGCGTGGGGTCTTCTTCGATCGCGCCTTGATACGCATCGAAGGCTTCGTTCGTGAGCTCCAGGTCCTCGAGCAGCACGCCGAAATTGAAGAGCAACAACGCGTCCCGATCGGCCTGCTCGAGCGCACGACGGTAAACACGTTCTGCTGCTTCGAGCTCGCCTTGCTCGTGCAGCAGGCGGCCCCAGTTGATCCAGGCGGACACATCCTTGGGATCGTTCGTCACGACGCGTTCGTACGCTGCCATGGCTGCGCCCGGGTCCGTCGCTTCCAGCTCCATCGCTTTGGCGAACCAGTCTTCATCGTTTGCCGGCGCAGGGGCCGCTTCCTCTTTGCGCTCGATCACGCGCAACGTGCCACCGTCGATGCTCACATCGAGGCCCAGCACGTACTGGCCATCGTCGACCTGCCAATGATGGTGACCATCGCGCACGACGACGCGATCGCCGACCGCGCAGATGCTCAGGCCGGACAGCGGTACCGTTTCCGGCAGGTGGCGTCGCAATTCTTCCAGCGCGCGGTTGATGCGCCGGCGCGAAACTTTCGCATCGATGAGTGCGCGCGCTGCGCGCAGCACGATGAGATCCTGAAACGAGAAGCGATGCTCGCGGCGCGCGCCGCGGGCAGGCGTCACGAAGCCGGCATTGATCAGGCCGCGTAACGTGCTGCGCGACAGGCGCAGGACACGCTCCACGTCCCGCACGCTGTAGGTATGCATCGGCGGGTCTGGATCGTGTGTTACCGCCGGCTCGACTTGCGTGCGGCCTTGGCCGGCTGTTCGACGCGCTTCGGTGCTTTGCGCGGACCGAGTTGCGACACCGATGCCTTGGCCTTTTCCGTCTTCTCGAGACTGGCACGCAGCGCTTCCATGAGATCGATGACCTTGCCGCCGGTTTCAGGGGGCGCTTCGGCCACGGAAATCTCCTGACCTTCGACTTTCTTCTGGATCGCCGCTTCGATGCGACCGCGGACTTCATCGACATACGCCGTCGGGTCGAACTTCTCCGCGGCCTGTTGCTCGATGAGCTGCTTCGCGAGATTCAATTCGGCGGGTTTCACATCCTGCTGCGGAATGTCGACTTCGCTCGCGGGCTTCACTTCGGCCGCAAACCGCAACTGCTGCATCACCAGCATGTTGTCGATCGGCCGCAGCATCACGATGTTCGCATTGCCGCGTGCGGCCCAACGCCCGATCGCGCAGCGACCCGTTTCCTTCAATGCCTGCGTCAAGAGCGCATAGGGCTTTGCAGCCCCCTTGTCCGGTGCGAGGTAGTAGCTCTTGTCGTAGTACACGGGATCGATCGACGCGATGGACACGAATTCCGAGATCTCGACGGCGTGTGTGCCGACCTCTTCCAGCGCCTTGATCTCTTCCGGCGAGAACTGCACGTACTGATCCTTGGCGAACTCGTAACCCTTCACCATGTCGTCGCGCTCGACGGTCGAGCCGTGCTTGATGCAGGTGTACTGCTGCTTCAGGCGCGAGCCGCAGTCCTTGTGCAGCAGGTTGAAGGAGATCGAGCCGCCCTGCGACTGGGTGGCGGTGTAGAGCTTGACGGGGATCGCGATGAGCCCGAAGGAGATGGTCAAAGATCCCATGGAACGTGCGGCCATGATTGCCTCTTCTGGGAAGCGGTTAGCGGTTGGCGGTCGGTCGGAACGCTGCAGCCAGGTTTTGCTTGGAATTCAAGGCATCATGCCACCGGTCTCCCGTTTTTTCCAAGTAGCTCAGCACATTACGCATGGTGAAGTGCATTGGTTCGGCCGCTTCGAGCTCATCCCACGTCAACGGCATGGAAACGGGCGCCCCGGGCACCCCGCGGGGGGAATAGGCCACGTTCAGGGTCTTGCCGCGGACGTTCATGTTGTAGTCCATGAAGATCTTGCCGGTGCGCTTGACCACGGCCCATTCCATCGTGATCTCGCGCGGATGCTCCCGCATGAGGTGCCGCCCGACCATTTCGCACACCTGGCGGCTTTCCGTGAAGGTCAGTGTGCGGTCGATGGGGACGAAGACGTGCAGGCCGGTCTTGCCCGAGGTCTTCACGATGGCGTCCAGCGACATCTGCTGCAGCAGCGCGTGCAACCAGAACGCCACACGCTTGCCCACCGCGAAGCCCTTCTTGTTCAACTCCGGCTCGGCGCCCTTGGGTTCCTTGCCTGAGTAGATGTAGGGATCGATGTCGAACACCAGATAGTCGGGGTAGTTCAGGACGGAGCCTTCCAGGGCTGCGATCGAGCTCGAGAAGTCGGTGCTGCGACTGAGCGCATCCGGCCCGACCTTCGAGCGCGAGTGCCACACATGAAACTCCAACGTGCCGATCTGGCCGAGCCACAACAGTGCCGGCAGGTTGTTCGCCACGAGGTAGTCCTGCTTCTCGTCCTTGTGCTCGGAGAAGATCTTCACCGTGTCGACGAACGGCGGCAGTGCCGGATCCCAATGCTTCTGAAAGAAGCGTTCGCCATCGATGCCTTCGGGCATGCGGATCATGGTGAGCGGTCGATCCTGCAGATGGGGCAGCATGAAAGTCGAGACCGCTGCGAGATAGCGAATCAGATCGCGCTTCGTGACGGGCGCGAGCCCGGCGCGTTTGTCGCCGGGCCAATACTCCCGGTCCAGGTTCGTGAGTTTGATGCGCGCATCGGCGACGGCGAGCGTCATCTGGTTCGCTGGAGCCCTGAGCTGTTGCAGCACCTCTTCGATCGGATTCGCAGGCGTGGCGTTTGCCGTGGTCGTGCCACGCTTCTGCGGTGCCGCGCGAACGGTGTGCGCCTTCACGTCGTCGCGCAGCCGCAGAAATACCGGCGCGCGGAGCAGACCATCGGTCGTGCGGTCCTCGAAACTCACTTCGGCCACCACTGTGGGCTCGAGCCATGTCGTCGGTCGGTGCAACGGCGGCTTCTCGACGAATGGCGAGGTCTTGCGTACCAGTTTCTTGAAGCGCGCTTGCAGCTCGGCAATGACCTCGTCGCTCAAGCCGGAGCCCGCGTGCCCGACATAGTGCAGCTGCTTGTCCTGCCAATAGCCCAACAGCAACGCACCGACAGCAGCGCGCGCGCCCTTGCCCTTCGTGAAGCCGCCCACCACGAATTCGGCCGTGTGCGCGGATTTGATCTTGAGCCAGTCCGAGGAGCGCTTGCCTGCGCGATAGGGACTGTCCTTGCGCTTCGCCACGATGCCCTCGAACCCGTGTTCGATAGCCGCGGTGTACAGAGTCTCGGCGTCGCCCGATGAATGAATCAACTGGATGTGCTCGGACGGCAGCAGGCATTGCATGAGATAGCGACGGCGATCGACGTACGCGTGATCGCGCAGATTGATGCCGGCGAAGTGGAGCAGATCGAAACAGACGAGCGTCACGGGCGACTGGCGTTGGCCCGCCGCGATCTCCTGCGCTGTCTTCGCCTGCGCGCGATTCTGCAGCGCATTGAACGACGGTCGTCCCTCGGCATCGTAGGCCACGATCTCACCGTCGATGATCATCGTCTGCACGGCCTGCGCGGCGAGCCCGCTCACGATCTCGGGAAACGCAGGCGTCAGATCGAGCCCGCGACGGGACAGGAGGCGCACGTTCGCGCCGTTCACAAACGCGAGCGTGCGATAGCCATCCAGCTTGGGTTCGTACAAGTAGCGCTCATCGGTGCGCGGTTCATCGGCGATGTCAGCAAGCATCGGCGCCAGTTTCACCGGCAGCGCTTCCATCTGCCCGGCGGGTGCCAGGTGCATCGCATCGAGCCGTGCCAGCTGTTCGACGGCTCCGATGGTCTCCACCGTCGAGCCGGAAAGTACGGAAGCATTGCGCGCGAGCACGTCGTTCACGCCTGCAAATCGATCGCGATGCTTGATCAGCAGCCATTGCTTCGGTGTGGACGTGCGCACGAGCGCGAACGAGCCCTTCAGTTTCTCGCCGCGCAGGAAGAAACTCAGCTTGCCTTTGGCCAACTCCGTCCGCACGCGCTCTTGGGCACGCTCGCGCTCATCGAACGAGTAGTCCTTGTCCTCATCCGGCGAGTACACGCCGCAATCCCACACGATCACGTTGCCGGCACCATACTCGCCAGCGGGGATCACGCCCTCGAAGGACGCATAGTCGAACGGGTGATCCTCCGTCTCCACGGCCATGCGCTTGTCACCCGTGTCGAGCGAGAGTCCCTTCGGCACCGCCCATGACTTGAGCACGCCGTCCAGCTCCAGGCGGAAGTCGTAGTGCAAGTGACGTGCGGCGTGTTTCTGCACGACGAACAACAACGGGCCGTGACGGTCCTTGGGTACGCGGGGCGCGGGCTCGGGTGTGCGTGCAAACGCACGCTTCCGGGCGTATTGATCCAGCGGTGGCTTCATGAGGATCCGACGACGCGCTCGATCCACGCGGCCATGGCGGCCACCGCTTCGCGTCTGACATCCGCGTCCTTGCGCCCGGTGCGAGCAGGCACATGAAAGGAGTGATCGGCGTCTGCAAGCAGATGGAGCGAAGTCTTCGCGCCGAGGCGCTCCACCAACGGCTGCAGCAGTGCGAGCTCCGCGAGCGCGTCGCGAGTGCCTTGCACGAACAGCATCGGCACGTGAACGTCGCTCAGATGCTGCGCACGCTCGATGGACGGGCGCTTCGCCGGGTGCAGTGGGAAGCCGAAGAAAGCGAGACCTCGCACCTCCGGCAACGCCGACAGTGCTTGCGTTTGCGACGTCATGCGGCCGCCGAACGAGCGTCCTCCCGCGAAGAGCGGCAACGTCGGCGCAAGCTCTCTCGCTTTCGCAACCGCGGCGCGTACCGTCGCGTGACAGACCGCGGGCGGATCCGTTCGCTTCGAGCCTCGCTCCATATACGGAAACTGGTAGCGCAAGCTCGCGATGCCTCCTGCCGCGAGATCATCCGCAAGCGTGGCCATGGAGGCGTGATGCATTCCTGCTCCCGCGCCGTGCGCGAACACATAGCAGGCAATCGCGTGCTGCGGGCTCAGCCATGCTCCCGACACGCGTTGACTCGCATCGACATCGATCGTGACAAGGTGTGCCGTGGGATCGCTCACGTTCTATCCGCGTCGCCCGCGCGCCCTCCGATCATCAACAACGCCATCAGCGTCAGGACGCCGGCAGCGGACAGATAGTAGCCCACGTATGCGAGCCCATAGTGTTGCGCGAGCCACGTTGCGATGTATGGCGCCAGCGATGCACCGACGATCCCGGCGAGATTGAATGTCAGCGAGGCGCCTGTGTATCGAATCGCCGTGGGGAACAGCTCCGAGAGCGCAGTTCCCAACGGTCCGTATGTCAGGCCCATCAACCCAAGGCCCAGGGACAAGGATGCGACGATGCCGACCGTCGTTGCCGAGCCGAACAGCGTGCCGAACACCAGGCCGAACGCGATGATGCACACCGTCGCGGCGATGAGCATGGCGCGTCGACCGATGCGGTCGGCGAGTGCAGCGGAAATCGGAATCGTGAGACCGAAGAACAGCACGCCGACGATCTGCAGGACCAGAAAATCCTGGCGCGCATAGCCCATCCTCGAGACCGCCCAGCTCAGCGTGAATACCGTCATCAAATAGAAGATGACGAACGTGGTCGTGGCGGCGAGCGTACCGAGCACCAGCTCGCGCAGATGTTCACGCACGACGGCGGCCATCGGCACGCGCACGCGTTCGTTGTTCTGCATGGCTTGCACGAACACGGGCGTCTCCTCGAGCTGCAAGCGCACGTAGAGCCCGACGAACACGAGCAGGGCGCTGGCCAGGAATGGAATGCGCCAACCCCACGCCAGAAACTGTGCATCGCTCAGGCGTTCGGTAAGCAGCAGGAACACGCCGGTCGAGCAGATGAATCCAAGCGGTGCTCCGAGCTGTGGAAACATGCCGTACCACGCGCGCTTGCCCGGTGGTGCATTTTCGATTGCGAGCAGTACCGCGCCGCCCCATTCACCGCCCAGTCCAAGCCCCTGCCCGAAGCGGCACAGACATAACAGCACAGGTGCGAGCACGCCGATGGATGCATAGGCCGGCAGCGCGCCGATCAGCACTGTCGACAGACCCATCGTGAGCAGCGCTGCGACCAACGTCGTCTTGCGTCCCATGCGATCGCCGAAGTGACCGAAGAGCGCAGAGCCCAGGGGGCGCGCGAAGAACGCGAGGGCGAACGTTGCGAAGGACTGCAGCGTTGCAGTCGCAGGATCGCCCGCGGGGAAGAACAGTGTCGGGAACACCAACACGGCCGCCGTTGCATAGATATAGAAATCGAAGAATTCGATCGTCGTGCCGATCAGGCTCGCGAACAACACGCGCGCGGGAGAGTTGCCGCGTGGCTGTGGCATTGGATTCCCCATGACCCTGCATCTTTTACAGTGAGATGTGTGTGATTCTGCCACGCATAGGGATCAATAGAAGAGAAGCAGCGCTGACAAGTACTCCTGCATCCGAATGCGGATGCCAGCTCGAGCGATAGTCTGCCGCTTTCGAGCTCATCGGATCTCTCTATCACCCGCCATGCGCAGTTCGACTATGTTTGCGCGTATCGCCGTGTGGGCACTGTACGGGGGAATGACCATGCGATCACGCAAGCTCGAGGCGCTGCTGCTCGCGTGCGTCGCCACTGGCACGGCGACGGCACTGGCGCAGCCGTTGGGATTACCGGCACTCACGATACCGGCCGACAATCCGCAGACGCCTGAGAAGATCCAGCTCGGCAACAAGCTCTACAACGACAAGCGTTTCAGCAGCACGGGCGATGTCAGCTGCGCCACGTGCCACGATCCCGCCAAGGCCTTCACGGATAGCCCCCTCGTCACCTCGCAGGGGATCAACAAGCTGACGGGTACGCGCAACGCGCCCACGGTCATCAATTCGGCGTATTACCGGCTGTTCTTCTGGGACGGACGGTCCCCGACGCTGGAGGACCAGGCACAGCATCCCATGGTCAATCCCGTCGAGATGGGCTTGCCCAATCACGATCCTGTGCTGAAGGTCGTGCGCGAAGATCCGGAATACGTCGCCGCATTCCGCAAAGTGTTCGACAAGGAACCCGCCCAGGTGACGATGCACGAAGTGCAGCAGGCGATCGCCAGCTTCGAACGGACGATCCTCAGCGGCGACTCACCGTTCGATCGCTTCTACTTCGGCCGCGATCCGCAGGCCATCAGCGAGCAGGCAAAGCGCGGCTTCGATGTCTTCCTCAACAAGGGACGCTGCGTTTCCTGTCACACCATCGAGCAGGATCACGCACTGTTCACGGACAACCGTTTCCACAACATCGGCGTCGGTGTGAACCGCATTCAGAAGGAAGTGCCGACACTCGCGCCTGCCTTTCTGCAAGCGAAGGCGCAAGGTACCGATGTCGATAAAGCGGTGCTCGCCGATCCGAAAGCGTCCGAGCTTGGACGGTTTGCAGTGACGGATGCGCTCGATGAGCTGGGTGCATTCAAGACCTCCACATTGCGCAACGTCGCGGTGACCGCGCCCTTCATGCACGACGGCAGCTTGAAAACGCTGCGCGATGTGGTGGAGCACTACAATAACGGCGGCATCACCAGGAAGACCGATCCGGTGAACGACTTCCTGAGCGGCGGTATCCGGCCGCTCAATCTCACCGAGGACGAGATCTCCGACCTCGTAGCGTTCCTGGAGACGCTCACGAGTCCGCAGTTCGCGGGCCAGAAGGTCGCCAACGCGCCAGCCTGCAATACCAAGACAGCCACGCTCGTTCAGGCGATGAGCGCAACGAAGGAGGGTGATCGGCCATGAGCCCTGGCAAGAACATGAATGGGGATCGACGCAGCTTCTTGCGGACCGCGACGCTCACACTCGGCGCGAGTGCGCTGCCGATGACGCTCGTGGAGCTCGCTTTCGCGAAGCCCAGCGACACGTTTTCATTCGCCTACATCTCCGACTCGCACATTCAGCACATCCGCGGCACGCAGTTCGTGCGCAACTGGGATCGCGGCCTGATTCGCGCCGTGGCCGAAACGAATCTGCTCACGCCGGCTCCCGACTTCGTGATCTTCGGCGGCGATCTGGCGCAGTTGGGCAACAAGCCCGAGCTCGATCACGGCGCCGAGATGCTCTCGAAGCTGCGCGGCAAGGTCTACCACGTGATGGGCGAGCACGACTACTACCTCGATCTCGGCGAGTACTGGTCGAAGTTGTTCGGCCCGCACTACTACAGTTTCGATCACAAGGGCGTGCACTTCGTCGTGCTGAACAGCATCCTCACGTACGACGACTGGACGTTCAAACGCTGGCCCACGGCCGAGCAGCGCATGGCGGAGATGGCCGGACTGGACAATCCCAACGGCTCGCCGTTCATGGTGGGCGACAAGCAACGTGCCTGGCTGCAGAAGGATCTGGCGAAAGTGAGAAAGGACACGCCGCTGGTCGTGTTCTCCCACTCGCCGCTGCAGAAGATCTACAAGGGCTGGAACTTCTGGACCGAAGATGCGGAGCAAGTGCAGTCGCTGCTGGCGCCGTTCGACAAGGTGACCGTGTTCTACGGTCATGTGCACCAGATCCAGTACAACCAGATCGGCAACATCACGTTCACTTCGGCGATGGCCACGGCCTGGCCGTGGCCGTATCCGCAAAGCTACACACAGGCCGCGTCGTTGTTGCCGAAGCTGACGGTGCAGATGAATCGCGCGGATCCGTTCTTCGAGCGCGATGCAACGGGCTGGCAGTTCATCGACATCGACAGCGGGCGCGCCGCGACGAACTACAACCTCTACAACAATGCCACGCGCACGGTCGCATTCGATCCGCAGACCGGACAACCGCAGGATCGGACGTATCAGCCTGCGGAGAAGCGCATTCCACCCCAGACGCACTTCTGAACGGAGAACCGAATGAACATCGCTCGCGCAAGTGTGGCCATTGTGGCGCTGTTGCTCGGCTCTGCCGCAATGGCAGATGAGTTCACCCCGGAGGACCTGAAGCGATGGGAAGCGCAGTTCGCCTCCGTGGTGGCCGAAGGTCGCAAGCTATGGACGAGTGCGGACATCGGCAAGAACGGCGTCGTGTGTGCGCAATGCCATCCCAACGCGGCGAATACGCATCCGGAGACCTACCCCAAGTTTCAGAAACAGCTGGGCAAGGTCGCCAATCTGTGGGAGATGGTGAACTGGTGTTTGCGCAACCCCCTCGAAGGCGATCCGCTCGCGGCGGACGATCCCAAGATGACGGCGATGCTGGCGTACATCGCGTGGGAGCGACGCGGCGTCAAGCTCGAACCGGGCAAGCACTGATGCGCTCGCTGCTGTTGATTGCGACGCTCATTGCCGGTGTCGCAGTGGCAGATGACGTCGCGAAGATCGAGCCGAACGCGCTCGCGGCGCGCATCGACCAGCACGATACGTCGCTCGTCATTCTCGATGTGCGCAGTCCGCAGGAGTTCGCGTCCGGCCACATCCCCGGTGCAATCAACATCCCCTACGATCAACTGCCGGCACGCATCGTCGAACTGCCGAATGCGTCATCGCAGGAGCTCGTCGTGTACTGCGTGACGGGCAAGCGCGCGCAGATGGCGATCGATCGGCTACGCGAGCAGGGTTACTCGCGCCTGTTGCATCTGCGCGGGGATTTGCAGCAGTGGCAGGCGAGTGGGTTGCCGCAGCAACGGTAGCGTGAGTCGATACGAACGGTGCATCGTCAGCATTAGGAAGCTGCGTCCCTTCCCTTGCGAAGCGGGGGCCGCTCCTGCGCATCCATGCGCGCGCGCCATTCGTGCGTCCTGCACATCAGAAGGACAGGATGGGGGTGCGGCGTTAGTGGATGATGTTCGCGGTTCCTGCCCCAACCCCAGCCCTCACCCGCTACGCAGGGGAGAGGGCGGAATAGAGTGTCGGCTCCCATTACAGTCGGTCGTTGCGCGCGGTTGCGACGTCCTTTGATCGCGCGGTCTGCACCAAACGGCACAGCCATTGCATGGCAGCTATGGTTCTTGGGGAAGCAGTACGAATGAATATTGAAGACACGATTCCCGGTGGCTTTGCCTTCGCGCCGGATGCGGACGATGCAGTCCAATGCGAGTTCAACACGCAGGAACTGAAAACCATCGTCCAGCGTCCTGGCGTCGCGCTGGCACACGATGTCAACGAGGATACGGGCTACGATCCGTACAACACGGGCGCTCACCCGCGCTTCACGCGGCGTTAGCCCGCATGTCTCACAGGGATCGCGAGGCATGGCGAGTCTGCGAGGTTGGATCGCGCCGCTCTGGACTGAAACCCATAGCCGTAGCTATGGGTTGAAGGAAGAGCAAGCGAGGCAAGCTCGCAGGCCGCCAGGACCGCGATAGGTTTGGCGCAGGAACACTGTGTGTTCAGGCCAGAGAACAAGAAAAGCTGTTGCATCATGAAATTGCCACGTGCGCCAAACCGACCTGTGAGACATGCGGGCTAGGATCTGGCCGCGATCCGCGGCACGTACATCCGCACTGTCGTGCCGGCATTCGGCGCGCTGTCGATGCGGATGAAACCGCCGGCGCGTGAGATCACCTGATCGACGATGACGAGACCGAGGCCGGTGCCTTGCTCGCCCTTCGTGCTGAAGAAGGGCGTGAGCGCCTTCGCCAGCGTATTCGCATCCATGCCGTGGCCGGTGTCCGTGACCGAGATCATCACGCACGTGCACTCTTCGCCGTACTCGCCTTCCGCATCGGCGTCCGCAGCGGCAATCACGAGCCGGCCGCCGTTCGGCATGGCGTCGCGCGCATTCAGCACGGTATTGAGCAGGGCGCGCTCCAGTTGCGAGCTGTCCATCAGCACGCGTCCCAGCGATCGGCTGAGCTCCAACTGCAGTTCGATCCGGTCACCGAGCAGGACGCGCAGCATGTTTGCACTCGCTTCGATGACCTGCGCGACATCGAGCAGTCGTGGAGCAGCGGGATCGCTCTTGCCGAATGCCATGACCTCGCGTGTCAGGCGCTGACCACGCTCGAGCGCTTCGCGAACGCGATCGGCGTAATGCTTCACGCGCACTGCATCGGTGGGTGTGCGGCTGATCAACTCGGCGAAGCCGAGCGCGGCACCGAGAATGCCGCGAAAGTCATGCGCGATGCCGACCGCCATGCGGCCCACGGCTTCCATCCGATGCAGCTCCATCAACCTCCGCTGATAGCCCTGCAGGGTGGCCTGGGCATCGTGCTGCTCATGTTCCCGATACAAGCGCGCGATGTTGTCGGCGACTGCTGCGGCGAAATCGCATTCGGCATCGCTCCATTCCCGCATGGGACCGATGTGCTCGTGGCACACGATGCCGACCAGCTGGCCGTTGAGGAAAACCGGCGCATCGAGCATCGATGTGATGCCCAGCGGTTCGAGATAGGCGGGGCGCAGCTCGCGGGTGGTGGGCGAATTGCAGGCGTCGCCGGCGCGGATCACGCCTTCATGTTCCAGCGCGGTGAAATAGCTGGGAAAGTCGCCGGTGCGCAGGATCGTGCCCTGAAACACATGATTGCCGGAGCGCTGCCAGAGATAGCGGCAGCGGATCGCATTGCCGTTTTCGATGAGCACCCACACGCCGACCCGGTCGACATCGAGCGCCGCGCTGGCAAGTTGCGCGAGTGCGAGCCACACCTCGCGCAACCGCTTGCCTTGTCCTGCGGTCAAGCGCGACAACCGGCGCCGCGCTTCCTCCAGCGTCAGCGTCTGCGACTCCTGCAGCGGCGATTCTTCGGTTCCTTCTGCGCCCACGGATGTCCTCGACAGTCCCGCGACGACTCTACGCCGCGCCGCAGCGGGACGCCAGAAAGAGTGTCGCCATTTCGAGGCAGTTGCCTGGCAGCCGGAGTCTTGGCTAGAAAGCGCCGACAAGCGGGTGTCCTCAGCACCCGACATTAAAAGCAATCCGATGCTGAGCTTTCAGGAGCTATGCAGATGAACAAGTCAATGCTTACAGGCGTGATCCTGGGTGTCGCTGTCGCGACGGCGGGCGGTGCATTCGCAGGCTATAAGCTGCTCGACCGCGGCCCCTCGTATGCGCAAGTACTCGACGTCAAGCCGATCATGGAAACCGTCAAGACGCCGCGCGAGGTCTGTCACGACGAAACCGTCACGCACACACGCGAGGCCAAGGATCAACACAAGATCGCCGGTACCGCGCTCGGTGCCGTGGTTGGCGGCGTGCTCGGCAATCAGATCGGCGGCGGTAGCGGCAAGACTGTCGCCACTGTCGCGGGTGCCGCGGCGGGTGGTTACGCCGGTAACCGTATTCAAAACCGCATGCAGCAGGGCAACACCTACCAGACCACCGAGCGGCGCTGCGAGACGGTCTACGACTCGCATGAGAAGCAAGTCGGCTACAACGTGAAATATCGCCTGGACGATACGGAGAACACCGTGCAGATGGACCATCATCCCGGCGAGCGCATTCCGGTGAAGGATGGACAGCTCGTGCTGACGCCGCAGGCGGCTGCTGCCACCGAGTCCTGATCTCCCGGCAAATCCGCAGCCCGATCGCCGTCTCCCGCAGCGATCCACCGATGGTGCCGCGAGCGTTTGCAACTCGCGGCGCCATCGCGTAATAGACCTCCTGTGGTCGATTCGCACAGGATGGTTCCCATCGTGGACGTCAAAGCGCCCCTCCGTCGTTCCCGCTCCAACCGCCTACTCGCCGGTGTCGTCGCCGGTCTCGCCAACTACGTCGGCATGGATGCGACGCTCGCGCGGGTGATCTATGTCATCGGCTCCATCCTCTCGGCTGCGTTTCCCGGCGTGCTCGTCTATCTGATCCTCTGGGTGCTCATTCCGGAAGAAGACTGAGCGTTCACCGGCCATGCCGAAACACTCGCTGCGGATCAGCGGCTCGCCGAACGTCGAGATCGCCACCGGCAAGCCCGCCAGCAAGCGCTGGATGGACCTGCTGCAGAGTATCGGCACGACGCGTTCGATTGCGGCTGCCGCGAAGGCCGTGGGACTGAGCTACAAGGCCGCATGGGATGCGATCGATGCGATGAACAACCTGTCGGAGAAGCCGCTGGTGGAGAGAACCAAGGGCGGCAAGGGCGGTGGCGGCACGATCCTCACCGAGCGCGGACGTCAGATCGTGGCCACGTATCAAACCCTGCAGCAGGAGAACGAGCGCTTCGTCGCCACACTGAATGCACGCATCAAACATGCGGATCGCGATCTGAAGGTTATCGAGCGGATGACCTTGCGGACGAGCGCACGCAATCACTTCTCCGGCAAGATTCGTCGCCTCAAGAAAGGCGCGGTGAATGACGAACTGGAGCTGGCACTGAGCGGTGGCGAATCCGTGATCGCCATCGTGACGCACGAAAGCGTCGAGCAGCTCGGGCTCGAAGTGGGTGTCGAAGCGATCGCGCTCATCAAAGCATCGTCGGTCATGGTCGCCGTGGGCGAGGCCAGCCAGATTCTCCTCTCGGCCCGCAATCAACTGACGGGTGTGATCAAACGGCTCGTGAAGGGAGCGGTGAACACGGAAGTCGTCATCGAGCTCAAAGGTGGCAATTCGGTTGCTGCCATCATCACCAATGCTTCGGCGGCGAAGCTCAAGCTGGCCGAAGGCAAGGCCGCAACGGCGATCTTCAAGGCGTCGAGCGTGATCGTGGGCGTCACCGCGTAACTGTCCCCTCCCTTGCGAAGCGGGGGAGGGTTAGGGTGGGGGTGCTGAGTATTCGGTGCAGCTTGTAAGAGCCCCCATCCTGTCCTTCCCCCGCTGCGCAGGGGAAGGGACGCGAATTCCAGCATCGTCACAACTTTCCCACACTCATCTCCAGCACCCGATCCGACAAGTAGTCCACTTCCGCCTGCGAGTGGCTGACGTAGATCATCGGCACGCGTGTCTCGTCCTTCACGCGTTTCAGGAACGGCAGGATCTGCTGCTTGAGTCGTTCGTCGAGCGACGCCAGCGGCTCATCGAGCAACAACAGGCGCGGCGAGTACAGCAATGCTCTGCCCAACGCGACGCGCTGGCGTTCGCCGCCGGAAAGCTCCGCCGGACGCCGGCGTACGAGTGACTCGATCTCCAGCAGCTCGAGCACGCTTTGCAGGTCGAAGCGACGCAGCTGGGGTTCGAGCAGACGCCAGCCATAGAGCAGGTTCTCGCGCACCGTGAGGTGGGGAAACAGCAGTCCATCCTGAAAGACGAGACCGAAGTGCCGCTTCCAGGCGGGCACGAAGAGGCTCGCGGCCGCGTCCACGAGGGTCGTGCCATCGAAGCGGAGCATTCCTCTCGTCGGTGTGAGTAGCCCTGCAAGCAGCGCGAGCAGCGTGCTCTTGCCGCAGCCGGACGGACCGCAAATGCCGGTCACGCCGCGGTCGATCGCCGCATTGGCAGTCAACGTGAAGTCCGCACGTTCGAACGTGACGTCAATGTCAAGCACGCTGGCCGCCGCCTCCAAGACCCAGCTGCTGCTCTGCACGCGCGGAGATCGCGTGACTTGCCAATAGCGCAGCCAGAGCCAGCGCAATCGACAGCGTCGACAAGCGCAGCGCCGCGGCCTCGCCATCGGGTGCGTGCGTCACGCTGTAAATGGCGAGCGGCAACGTGCGCGTCTCGCCCGGAATGTTGCCCACGAACGCCATCGTCGCGCCGAACTCTCCCAGGCTGCGGGAGAAGCACAACATGCTGCCGACGACGATACCGGGTAGAGCAAGAGGCAACGTAATCGTGAGAAAGGCCCGTGCCGGAGTCGAGCCCAACGTGGTTGCTGCGTGTTCGAAACGCACATCGATCATGCGCAATGCAATGCGCACCGGCTGCACCATGAGCGGAAACGCCATGACCGCGGATGCGAGCACGGCGCCTTTCCAATTGAACGCGAGCACGAAATTGAAGTGCGCAAGCAACCAGGCGCCGATCCATCCCTGGGTACCGAACAGCAGCAACAGTAAGTAACCCGGCACGACGGGCGGCAGCACCATCGGCAGCTGCACGAACGCTTCGAGCAGGAACTTGCCGCGAAAGACGCGACGCGCGAGTAGCCACGCCACACCGATCCCCGCAGGCAGGCTCAGCAGCGTCGAGCACAAAGCGACCTTCGTCGAGAGCCAGACCGCATCCCACTCGGCGCTCGTGAGCATCACGGCGACAACAGCACGAAACCGTAGCGTTTGAAGACGGCTGCAGCCTCGGGCGCGGACTTCAGATAATCGAGCAAGGCCTGCGCATCCGGGCGGGCGTTCTTGATCAGCGCAAAGGGATAGACGATGGGCTTGTGCGTGTTCGCGGGGAAGCGGCCCAGCACTTCCACTTTGGCGCTGATCGCCGCGTCCGTTGCATACACGATGCCGAGCGCACATTCGGCGCGTTCGACGAAGGCGAGGGCGGTGCGAACGTCATCCGTGCCGACGACGCGTCCGGCAAGCGATGGCCACCAGCCGAGCGATTCCAGGCTCTCCTTGGCGTAGATCCCGACAGGTACCACGCCTGGCTCTCCCGTGCAGAGCTTGCCTTTGAACGCGTTCGCGATGTCGAAGTCGCGCGTGAACTGCACCTCGATGCGCCGCCCCCTGGGCGCAATGAGCACCAGCTCGTTGCCGAGCAGATCGGTGCGCGAGCTGCTGACGATCCTGCGGCGCTCGTCGAGATAGTTCATCCATGACGAGTCCGCCGAGGCGAACAGATCGGCCGGGGCGCCCGCCTCGATCTGCTTCGCCAAAGTCGACGAGGCGGCGTACGTGAGCGTGGGAGCGGCATGTGCGGATTGTTGCCATTGCGCGCCGATGTCATTCAGCGCATTCGTCAGGCTGGCCGCCGCGAAGACGCGCACCGGTTCGTCCGCCCATGCAGAGGGAGAAAGACAGGCAATCGCGCTCGCGATCAGGAGCAGGAAACGGGTGAGTGTGCGCATTGGCGTTGCAATCCAGGTTGGAAAATCGATATATAGCGTTCTACATATCGAAACACATTGTCAATTCATCCGGGAGAATCGATGCGCTATGGACTCATGGTTGCCGCTCTGGCCGGCTCGCTTTACGCCTTGTCCGCTCACGCCAAGGACGATCTGCTGGAAACGCTGGCCCAGAAGGGCGTGCTGACGCCGGAGGAGTATCAGAAGCTGAAGGAGCAGCGCAAAAGCGAGCTGACGTTCAGCGCCGAGGAAGGGCTGCGCATCAGCTCGGCGGACGGCAACAACTCCGTGCAGGTGGGCACGTTGCAGCAACTCGATTTCGCCGACTATGACGAGGACGGTACGGAGCTCGCCAATGGCAGCGAGCTGCGGCGTTCGCGGCTCGCGGTGTCAGGCGTCTTTCTGAAGGACTGGCAGTATCGCGTCGAGTACGAATTCGCCGGCGCCACCAGCGTCACGGATGCCTACGTCGCCTACACCGCACTGAAGCCGCTCACGATCACCGTCGGTCAGTTCAAGCAACCCTTCGGCATGGAAGCGCTCGCGTCCGACAAGAACGTCACCTTCATGGAGCGCGGACTGCCGTTCGGGTTCATCACGACGCGTGCACCCGGCGCGATGGTCGGCACGTCCGGTGCGAACTGGTCCGCGAACGGCGGCGTCTTTGGCGAGCCGATCGGCAACGCGCAGGCGGGTGACGAAGGTTACGGTGCGGTGGCGCGAGTCACCTATGCACCCTGGCTCGAGTCGAATCGAGTCGTACACCTGGGTCTCGCGGGTACGTGGCGCAAGCCAACCGACGAGAACAGCACCAACACCACGGGCCCCAAGTTCGAAACGGTGCGCTTCCGCAGCAAGCCCGAATCCAACATTCTTGCGCAACGCTTCGTGGATACGGGCGAGATCAGGGACGTCGATCGATATTGCCTCGAAGGTTTCGAGGTGGCGGGTCAGCTCGGCGCGGCCTCGCTGCAGGCGGAATATCACTGGGTGCAGGTCGAGCGCGACAATGCTGCCACGCTCGATTTCTCCGGCTGGTACGCACAGGCGGCTTATACCCTGACGGGCGAAGCGCGCCCCTATCGTGCAGACCGTGGATTCTTCGACGGCATTCGTCCTGCGCGTCCATTCGGCAAGGACGGCTGGGGGGCGTTCGAGGTTGCCGTCCGCGTGAGCGAGCTCGATCTGACCGATCGCGACATCCTCGGCGGCCGCGAGCGCAATGCCGCCCTGGCATTCAACTGGTATCTCAGCCCGATACTGAAGGTGAGCGCGAACGTCGTGAAGGTGCTGAGCATCGATGGCGGCGCGTTCGATGGCGAAGAGCCCACGGCCCTGCAACTGCGCCTGCAGCTCGCGTTGTGACGCTCAGTCGAGCCGTGAGACGAATCGATACACCGCAATGAGCACGCCAAAGCCGACATAGAGGCCGACGAGTGCCACGAGCATCAGCAGTGCGATCTGCACGGTCACTACGTGCCACACCAACAACAGGAAGATCAAGATGGCTAAGCCCGTGAAGGACAGCGCAACCGCAGCGAGCCTCTTCAATCTGGCAGCGTCTTGCATGGTGGCACCCATGTGATCAGCAGCGGGCTGGGCTGCCGACAAGGTACGCCGTTCGGGAGGAGTTGTCGTTCGTTCCGTTCAGGCCGAGCCACACGAAGGGATAAGAGCTGAAAGCATCGGAGCCCTTCGACTTCGCTCAGGGCGAACGGAAGGTGCTTATCCGTTCGGGCTGAGCATAGTCGAAGCCTTCTTGAATTCGCCTATAGAACCAGGGCGAACGGAACGAAGCTCAACCGTCGGCCGCGCTCAAGCGGGCAAACACCCGTTGCATCGCCTGCACTCGCGCCACATACGCGCCTGCCCCGTGATCGCCGCAGCGGTGTCCTGAGGTAAAGCGGAAGCCGTGCCGTGCGTAGCCGGCTCCAGCACCGGCGCCGCACAGATGGATGACCGCGGCGAGTCGTTGCTGCTGCACGAGTGTCGAGCGCTGCACGCCACGTTCCCCGAGAATGGTGCGGATGTTCCGATCGAGGTACGCCGACGTCATCTCTACGGCATGCGAAGGAATCGTGCGCGTGTACAGGCTGTTGAACCAGCAGGAGTGCCAGTCGTTCCATGGGCCGTCCGAGACGACGCGATGCCGGTGGATGCAGTAGCGGCGTGCCTGATCGAAGGTGCCATTCGTGATCTGGTACATGCCGACCGCACTGGATGCCGGCCGGTAGATCTCGAACGGATCCGCCCCCCAGTTCCAGCGCCAATAGGTGCGCACGATGGGATTGCCGGAGGCTTCGACCTGCGCGAGCGCCGCGAGGAATTCGGGCGTGACGATGTCGGTCGAGTGGCGACGGAAGATCGTCGCGTACGAATCCCAGGTGTCCGCCGGCGCTTTGTGCAGGACATCGCTCACCGGGAAGAATAATTCGGAGGGTTTACGCACGATCTGGTAGAGCCCGTTGGCCGCGAACCAGAGGATGCCGACACTGACGAATATCACCGCGATCTGCGCCGTCGCCGGTGCATTGCGAAACACGCGCCTCATCTGCGAGCGCAGCTTCGCGCTCGGCCACAGACGTGGCAACCGCCAGCGTCGCCGGCCGCGCTTGCTGCTGCGTCTGCGAGTGTTGCGGGTCGATCGGGTTTTTGCGGTCGCTCTCCGTGGCATGGCGGCGGATTGTATCCGCCATCGCCCGGCGGTACGGCATCACGATTCTGGCGACCGGCTGAGCGGTGCCGACGGTTCGATAGTGCGTTCACCCGGGTTCGTAGGCAGAATCGGCGCCACTGCGGCGCAAGCGCAAGCCGCAGATCATCAAACGAGCACGCCAGGAGAACGCCACATGACTGCCAGTGCCGAACCGAATCCATATGCACCGCCGAAAGCCGACGTGTCCGATGCGACCGAGGAGCATGTCGTCGAGCAAGCCTCTCGCGGCAGTCGATTGGGCGCCGCGTCGCTCGATGCGCTGGTCGGCTTCGTGGTCGGCTTGCCCATTCTGTATTCCGTGATACCCGCGGCGATTCAAGGCCGCGGCAATCCGTCGGAGATGAGCTCGCTCATC
>DATELY010000100.1:0-10259 GCA_035276085.1 Steroidobacteraceae bacterium
ATCAAGAAGAGCCCATCCTGATCGAACAACCTGTACGGCTTCGACCTTGCCTTGGCGTTGCGGATCTTAGTGTCCGAAGTTTCGGCATGGAATAACTCACGCTCCGTGCGGACCTCTGAGAGAGTTACCCCTGGTTCGATGTGGATGTCCAGGTACCGAGCGAACTCGCATGCACCGCGATACAGCTGAATTCAGAGACTTAACCGAAAAACGCACTTTGGCGAACTTCGGCGGAAGATCGAATGGTGGCTAGGGTGGGACTCGAACCCACGACCTCGGCATTATGAGTGCCACGCTCTAACCAGCTGAGCTACCTAGCCATGTGCCCCGGCTTGGACGGCGGGGCGGTGTGCGGCGGCGGATTCTACAGGCTTGGACCTGCGCGAGGAACCCGCCTGTCGATCGACTTACACGTTGAAGCGGAAGTGCATGACGTCGCCTTCGCGGACGATGTATTCCTTCCCTTCGAGGCGCAATTTGCCGGCTTCCTTGGCGCCCTGCTCGCCTCGGCCTGCGATGTAGTCGTCGTAGGCGATCACTTCCGCGCGGATGAAGCCTTTTTCGAAATCGGTATGAATCACGGCCGCGGCCTGCGGCGCCGTGGATCCGGCGCGTACGGTCCAGGCGCGCACTTCCTTTTCGCCGGCCGTGAAGTAGGTTTGCAAGCCGAGCAGCTTGTAACCCGCGCGAATGACGCGGTTGAGGCCCGGCTCATCCAGCTTCAGCTCCCGGAGAAAGTCGGCGCGATCGGCTTCGTCGAGCTGTGCGATCTCCGCCTCGATGGCCGCACAGACCGGTACCACTTCGGAGTCCTCCTGCTGGGCCAGGGCTCGCACCGCGTCCAGGTGCGCGTTGTTCTCGAAGCCGTTCTCCGCGACGTTCGCGACGTACATCAGCGGCTTCAACGTAATCAGATGCAACTCGCGCAGCAGCTGTCGTTCCTCGGGCGATCGCACGAGCGAGCGCACCGGCTTTCCGGCATTCAAGTGCTCGCGCACGATCTTCAACAGCTCGCGCAGCCGGATCGCATCCTTGTCTCCTGCTTTCGAGGCCTTCTCTGCACGCAGCAGCGCACGCTCGACCGTGTCCAGATCGGCCAGTGCGAGCTCCGTGTTGATGACGTCGATATCGCTCAACGGATGGATGCGACCCGACACGTGAACGATGTCGTCATCTTCGAAACAGCGAACGACGTGCGCGATCGCATCGGTCTCGCGAATGTGCGACAGAAACTGATTGCCCAAGCCTTCGCCCTTCGACGCGCCGGCGACGAGACCTGCGATGTCGACGAACTCCACCGTGGCAGGCAACACGCGCTGCGGCTTCACGATCGCAGCCAATTGATCGAGACGTGGATCCGGCACCGGCACCACACCTACATTCGGATCGATCGTGCAGAACGGATAGTTCTCGGCCGCGATCTGCGCGCGCGTGAGCGCATTGAAGAGCGTGGACTTGCCGACATTGGGCAGACCGACGATGCCGCACTTGATGCCCACTAGGCTTTCACTCCTTCCTTCTTGCCATTGCCGTTGCTGTGTAAACCATTCATTGCCTTCTCGGCCCCTTGTTCCAGGAATACCGGGAGCGACTCGAGGCCGCGCACGACGGCGGCCATGATGGCGTCTTCATCGGCAGCCGATGCGCGCCGTAAGACGTAGTCGATCACCTGGGACCGATCGCCCGGATGACCGATGCCCAGCCGCAAACGCCAGAACTCCGGACCGATGTGCGTGATGGAGTCTTTCAACCCGTTGTGACCGCCGGCGCCACCACCGAGCTTCAGACGCACAACGCCCGGCGGCAGGTCCAGCTCATCGTGTACGACAAGCACCTGCTCGGCCGGCACTTTCAAGTAATCGCACATCGCGCGGATCGCAAGACCGCTGCGGTTCATATATGTCTGCGGCTTGAGCAACTGCAGCTCGCGGCCTGCAATGTCTACCTTCGCGATCTCGCCATGAAAGCGCGCATGACTGCGGAAGCGCACTTTGGCTTGCGCCGCCAACGCATCCACGAACCAAAAGCCCGCGTTGTGGCGAGTGGTGAGATGTTCGGGCCCGGGATTACCCAGACCGACGATGATTTGCAGCGGCGTGCCGGACATGGAGCGGCATCCAGAATGAAGGCGGGAGACTGGATGAGAGAGGATCGAACGTCTCGACGACGTCCGATCCCACCCTCGATAGAGAAGTAGCAGACCAGCGTGATCACGCGGCGAGCGTGATCACGGCTGAGGTTACTTCTTGTTGGCGGTCTTCTTCGGCGCAGCCGCCGCTGCAGCGGCCGGTTTCGCCTCTTCCTTCTTGGCTTCCGGTGCTGCTGCCGCAGGCGCGGCCGCCGCGGCTGCCGCAGCTGCAACCGGTGCCTCGGCTTCTTCCGCACGCGGATGATGGATGGAGACCACGGCTTCATCGCGACCATGCGACAGGGCAACGAGTTGCACCCCGGCCGGCAACGGAATGTCCGACAGACGCTTCATGTCGTTCATCTGCATGGCCGACATGTCGATCTCGAGATACTCGGGCAGATCCTTCGGCAGGCACATCACCTCGACCTGATTCAACAGGTGAGATACGACACCGCCTTGCGTCTTCACGCCAGGAGCAGCACCGGCGCCGGTGAAGTGTAGCGGGATCATCATGCGGATGTTCTCGTTCTCGAACACGCGCTGCAGATCGACGTGCAGGATGGCGTTCTTCGCCGGATGACGCTGCACGTCCTTCAGGATCGCCGCCTGCTGCTCACCACCGACCTTGAGGCCGATGATGGTCGAGAAGAAGCGCTCGTTGACGAGCAACGTGAGCAGGTTCTGGTGATCCAGAATCAACTGACGGGGGGCGACCGTGCCGCCATACAGAATCGCCGGTACTTTCCCGGAACGACGCAGGCGGCGGCTCGCACCCTTCCCCTGCACGCCATCCCGCGGATCGGCGACCAGTTCAAACGAAGTTTTCATGAGTCATCTCCAGTTGGATGCCGCATCGATGCTCGATGCGGCTTGAACCGCGCATGCTTCGCGACCAAAGCCATGCGCGGGTTTTGCGGAAAAGCCGCTAGCTGGCTTGCTAGCCGGCTGGCCAGAAGGCGCCTCAGCTTCCTCTGGCCAGCAAGCCAGCAGTCCAGCCGACCGCTTTCCCGCTCAATCGATATACAACGAGCTCACACTCTCCTCATCCCGAATACGGCGCATCGTCTCCGCCAGCAATCCCGCGACCGTCAGCTGCCGAATCTTCGGGCACTGCTTCGCGTCGTCACTGAGCGGAATCGTGTCGGTGACGACCAGCTCATCGAGATGCGACTTGCTGATGCGCTCGACCGCCGGGCCCGAGAGCACCGGATGTGTGATGTAGGCGAGGACTCGCTTGGCACCCGCCTTCTTCAATGCCTCAGCCGCATGGCATAGGGTGCCTGCCGTATCGACCAGGTCGTCGATGAGCACACAGGTCTTGCCTGCGACCTCACCGATGATGTTCATCACTTCGGACTCGTTCGCGCGCGGACGGCGTTTGTCGATGATGGCGAGATCGGCATCGTCGAGACGCTTCGCCAACGCTCGTGCACGCACCACACCGCCGACATCCGGCGAGACGACCATGAGGTCATCGAACTTCTGCCGCCACACATCCGCGAGCAGCACCGGCGACGCGTACACATTGTCGACAGGAATATCGAAAAAGCCCTGAATCTGATCGGCGTGCAGATCGACCGTCAGCAAACGGTCCACACCCGCGCTCGCAATCATGTTGGCCACCAGCTTCGCCGTGATCGGCACGCGCGTCGCTCGCGGTCGGCGATCCTGCCGGGCATAGCCGAAGTACGGAATCACTGCCGTGATGCGCGCGGCCGATGCCCGGCGGCACGCATCGACCATGATCAGCAGTTCCATCAGGTGATCGTTTGCCGGCCGGGAGGTCGGCTGGACGATGAACACGTCGCGACCGCGCACGTTGTCCATCAACTCGACGGTGATCTCGCTATCGCTGAAGCGACTGACGTAGGCGCGCCCCATCGGCACCATCAGCGCCCTCGCGATTTCGTTCGCCAGGGCGGGGTTGGCGGTGCCGGAAAACACCGACATCGAACTGCGATCGCTGGTAGATCCTGAGCTCACACGTACTCGCCCCGCCGCTGCCGGCGATCTCTCTACATATAAATGTGCTGACACCGCATGGCCGCGGGTTGGCTGGGGCGGAAGGATTCGAACCTCCGAATGGCGGGATCAAAACCCGCTGCCTTACCACTTGGCGACGCCCCAACACTTAAGCCGCGCTGACCTGCCTTTCCCGTTCGACCCGCGCCAACAAGGGCGACCGATCGAGCCCGTGCACTACGAAGCCGCGCCAGCGCGGCGGCAGTTGCGCCAGGACCGCGTTCGCGGCCGCGTCATCGCGCATCGCGGCGAAGATACATGAGCCGGTACCCGTCAGCCGGGCAACGGCGAATTGGCTCAACCAATCGAGGCTTTCGGCAACTTCGGGATAGCGTCGCCGCACGCTGGAGGTGCAGTCGTTGCGGCCACCCCCCGCGAGAAAGGCGCGTATTGTCGTGACGGGGGAATTACGTGTCAATTCAGGCGCCTGAAAGATTGCGCCCGTGCTGACCGCCGCTTGCGGCTTGATGACCACATAGCACGCGGCCGGCAAGTCGCAAAACGTGAGCTGCTCCCCAATTCCCTCGATCCAGGCGGCGCGACCATGAATAAAGAAGGGGACGTCGGCGCCCAACCTCAGCCCCAGATCGGCCAGCTCTGACTGGGTCAGCCCCAGGCCCCACAGCTCGTTGAGGGCTAACAGAACGGTCGCCGCATCTGAGCTGCCGCCACCGAGGCCCGCCTGCATGGGTATGCGCTTGGAGAGCGCGATGGCAACACCTGGTGAATGGCCGGAATGTTGCGCAAGGAGCTTTGCCGCGCGGACCGTCAAATCGCTCTCGACGGGGACATCGCTCGGGCCGGCGATCCGTTCGATGTGGCCCGAGGGCCTGCGGTAGAAGCGCAGCTCATCGGTCAGGCTGATGAACTGCATCGCCGATTGCAGCAGGTGATAGCCGTCGGCACGCCGCCCGACGATGTGCAGACACAAATTCAGTTTCGCCGGCGCCGGCCACGGCTCGGCCGACCCGAGCAGCTCATCCGCGGGCTTCATCGCCGAGACGCCAGCGGTTGATGAGCATCCGGATTCGCGCGGGTCCGTGAGTGGCCTTGATCCGGCTGGGCGTGCGCTGGCCGTTCACGACGGTGTATTCGAGGAATTCGATGCGCCATCCGTCCTGCAGGAGGACGGCACTGCGCTCACCTTGCTCGAGCCACTGGTATTCGCTCGGTGCCGGCAGGCCTAACAGCCAATAGCGCAGGTTCGCGGCCGGCACGGGGGCGCCCAGCTGCGCTTCCAACTCGGCCCACGCGGCGTCGGCCTGCAACTTGCGACCATCGCCCAATTCCAACTGCATGTGCTCGGGATGCTCTGCATTCAGACTGACCCGCAGGCTGCCGATGCCGATGGGCCCGCGAATCACGATGTTCGAGGCCGACTCCGCCTGCTGCCATTCGAAATTACCGGAGCCCCCGCCCTGCGCGCCGGCGACTGCGATACGGCCGTTGGCTTGCCAGTTCGCCAGAGATTCCAGGCTCGTAACGGGTGCAGCCACGCGTGGACCCGTCGTGGCACAGCCCGCGAAAACGAGCATCACCGCGACCCACGCCGCCCGTGTCCAACGCATGCACACGCTATTTGGGGCTCTTCTTCAGCCGCTCTTTGAGATCGGTGTTTTCCGGAAAGCGCTGCGCCGCGGCCTGCCATACCTGCTGCGCCTCTTCCTTGCGGCCCAAGGCGGCCAGCACCTCGCCCACGTGCAACTCGACCTCGCCATCCTGTACCCGCTGGCGTGCACGCTGCAGATGCTCCAGCGCTTCCTCCTGGCGGCCCACCTTGTGCAACGCCCAGCCCATGCTGTCGAGGACAGCGCCGTTGTCCGGCGTGATCGCAAGTGCCCGCTCGATCAGCTCCAGCCCTTCACGTTGATGCCGTGTGCGATCGACGAGGGTGTAGCCGAGCGCATTGAGCGCGGCCGGATCCTCGGGCCGCTCGCGCACGATGGCGCGCAGCTCTTCGATTGCATCGCTCACCTTGTTCTGCGACTCGAGCAAGAAGACGCGCGCCAGCCGCAGCTCGTTCGAATCCGGATATTCCTGGAGGCCGCGATCGAGTGTTGCCAACGCGCCCTTCGGATCATTCAGCTCATCCTGCAGCGTCGATTCGGCTTGTATGACCTGAATCGTGTATTGCGGACGATTGCTGCCGAACGTTTCCAACGACGTCAGCGCCGCCTGGGTACCGCCGGCGCGGGCTTTCAAGCGGGCACCACGCGTCTGTGCAGCCATCGCAAATTCACCGCCCGTCACACGGTCGTACGCCTGGATGGCATCTTCGATGTCCCCGCGCGCTTCGGCCATGGTGCCGAGATGAAACTGCGCTTCGTACACGAAGCGACCGCTCGCAAGCAGCGCGTTGAACCGTTGCGCCGCCGCCTCATGCTCACCCGACTGATACTCGATCAACGCCAGTGCGCGCTGCGCCGCCGCCTGACTCTTGCCCTCGGTCTCAGCCATCGTCTGCAACGCTTTGCGGCCTTCCTCTTCCCTGCCGGCAGCAATCTGAAGAATGGCGAATTCGAGCTTGTCGGAGTCTTGCGGATCCTGGTCGATCACCGATCGGGCGGTCGCGAGCCCCTCGTCCGTCTGCTTCAACATCACCTGCACGCGGGCAAGCAACATCCCCGCGGGACTCCAATACGGCGCGATCTCACGTGCCCGACGCGCATTCTCCAATGCCAAGGCAAAGTGATCTGCCTCGATCGCAGCCTGAGCCACGGCGTAATGCGCTTCCGCCACGTCGGGATAGTCCCGAGCGACTTTCTGCAAGACCGCGAGGGCAACGGCGCCCGAGCTTTCGCCCAGGAGTTGCGGGAGCAATTGCAGAAAGCCCGCTTTCGGACTGATGAAGGCCGACTCGATCAGCGCCTTGAAGTGAGTGGCCGCGAGATCGATCTGGTACAAATGCAATCCCGCCGCACCGACGAAGCGATGCGCATCTTCGTTGGTCGGATTCAATGTCAGCCAGCGCTGACCGGCTGCCAGGACCAGCGTCCATTGATTGTTCTCGTAAGCAATTCGAGTCGCCTGTTCGGACAGGGTCTCGTCTTGCGAAAGCTCGGCTGCGCGCACATACGCACGGCTGGCCTCGAGGTACTGTTTGCGTTGCAGAGCCACCTCGGCGCCCAGGATCAGGGCATTCGGATCTGCGGGTAATTCCGCCTGTGCAGGTGCAGCCTCCTGCCGCGGTTTGGTCGCCGTGCAGGCACTCGCCATGAGCGCGCCCGCCAGGATCAGCACGACCGAGCAAGTGAATTTCGAGGCAACCGAAGTCGAAGACACGGCGGTAGGGGTATGCATCGGTCCGACTATATCAGCGCCCTGCGCGTCGTTGTCAGGCGGTCCCGCAGGAAACACCGTCCATACAGCCACTTGCTTGTCATTGATTGCTTCCTACACGACAATCGCGCCGCACTCGCCCCGGCAGTCTGACATGCCATTTCTCGTCATCGGAATTAACCATCGCACCGCTCCGGTCGAGATCCGCGAGAAGATCGTCTTCGGCGGCCCCGAGCTACCGACTGCGCTGCGCGAACTGAGCAGGATCGCCGGCGTCCGCGAGGGTGCGATTCTCTCCACGTGCAATCGCACCGAGCTGTACTGCTACACGGACGAAACCGATCCGCCCCTGGTCCCCTGGCTCCTGCAGTGGCACAAGGTGGATCCGCACGAACTGGAAGGCTGCGTGTACCAGTACAAGGGACCCGCGGCGGTCCAGCACGCCTTCGCCGTTGCCTCGGGACTCGATTCGATGATCCTCGGCGAGCCGCAGATCCTGGGGCAATTGAAAGATGCCTACCGGGCCGCCCTCCAGGAACGCTGCACCGGTCCGCTGCTGAATCGACTGTTTCAGGCGTCCTTTTCGGTGGCCAAGCGCATTCGCACGGAAACACGCATCGGTGCCAATGCGGTGTCGGTCGCGTCGGCCGCCGTGAACCTCGCGCATACCGTCTTCGACAACTTCGCACAACACACGGCCTTGCTGATCGGCGCAGGCGACACCATTGCGCTGGCCGCGCGGCACCTGCGCAGTCAAGGGCTCCAGCGAATGATCGTGGCGAATCGCACGCTCGAACGTGCGCAAGAGCTTGCGCGGGAGTTCGATGGTTACGCCATCACGCTCGACACGCTGGCAACTCACTTGCCCGAAGCGGACATCGTGGTCAGTTCCACCGCGAGCCCGGTGCCGGTGCTGACTCGTGCCGTCGTGCGCGAGGCATTACGCGTTCGCAAACGACGGCCGATGTTCATGGTGGACATCGCGGTCCCGCGCGACATCGAAGCGAGCGTTGCCGAGCTGGAAGACATCTATTTATTCACCATCGACGACCTGGAGCGCGTCGTCAGCACCAATCTGCAAGCACGTCGTCACGCGGCGCACGATGCCGAGCACTTGCTGGCCAATGCAGTCGATCACTTTCAACAACGACTGCGCACGCTCGATGCCGCGCCGACGATTCGTCATCTGCGCGATGAAGGCGAGCGCGTTCGCGTACAGACATTGCAACAAGCCCAACGCATGCTGGCATCCGGACGCGAGCCGCAGGTCGTGCTCGAATTCCTCGCCTCCACCCTGACGAATCGCTTGCTCCATTCACCGAGTCAACGCCTGCGCGACGCCGCGGCGCAACGCGATGCGGAGCTGATTGCAGCCGCGCGGGTACTATTCGGATTGAATGACGATTCGGGCAAGAACAGCGATCTTTCCTCGCAACTCTCCACGGACCCATTGAACGAAGCGGATGGCGGTTAGCGGTTGGCGGTTGGCCGGATCCGGACCAACCGCTAACCGCCAACCGCTAACCGCCATTCCCATCCATGAAAGATTCGATTCGCAACAAGCTCGACAGACTGGTGGAGCGCCACGAAGAACTGAGCGGCCTGCTCGCCGACCCTGAGGTCATTGGCAAGAGCCAGCAGTTCCGCGAGCTGTCGGTCGAGTATTCGCGCCTGGAACCCGTCGTCAGCCGTTATCGCGCCTACCAGCAATTGCTGGCCGATCAACAACACGCGCGCGAGATGGCGGACGGCGAGGATCCCGAGATGCGCGAGCTGGGGCGCGAGGAACTGAACGCGCTGCAAGCCCGCATCGACGGCGAGGAAGGCGAGCTGGCGAAGCTCCTCATCCCGAAAGATCCGCGCGACGACAGCAACATCTATCTCGAAATTCGCGCGGGCACTGGCGGTGACGAAGCCGCGATTTTCGCCGGCGATCTCTTCCGCATGTATTCGCGCTATGCGGCCGACCATGGGTGGCGCGTCGAAGTGCTCTCGGACAGCGCCGGCGAGCACGGCGGCTACAAGGAGATCATCAGCCGGGTCGTCGGGCACGGTGCCTACTCGCATTTCAAATTCGAGTCAGGGACTCATCGGGTACAGCGCGTGCCCGCCACGGAAGCGCAGGGCCGCATCCACACCTCGGCCTGCACGGTTGCCATCCTCCCGGAGCTCGACGAGATCGAAGCGATCGACCTGAATCCGGCCGACCTGCGCATCGACACGTATCGCTCGTCCGGCGCCGGCGGTCAGCACGTGAACAAGACCGATTCGGCGATCCGCATCACGCACTTGCCCACGGGCATCGTGGTGGAGTGCCAGGACGAACGCTCGCAGCACAAGAATCGCTCGCGCGCGATGTCATTGTTGAAAGCACGTCTGCTGGCCGCCGAACAGGAGAAGCGCGACAAAGCCGAAGCACAATCCCGCAAGCTTCAAGTCGGCTCAGGCGACCGCTCCGAGCGCATCCGCACGTACAACTTCCCGCAGGGGCGCGTGACGGATCACCGCATCAATCTCACGCTGTACAAGCTCGACGACGTGATGAATGGCGCGCTCGAGCCGGTCATCGAGCCGTTGCAGCAGGAGCATCAGGCGGAACAGCTGGCGAGCGTGGTGGGATGACTCCTCTTCACCTCTCCCGGTTCCGGGAGAGGTCGACGCGAAGCGGCGGGTGAGGGATCTCGATATCGTCGGTGTTCAATGGCTTGAGATATTCCAGCACGCGATCCAGCGACTCGCGGGCGCCTCCCAGCTCTTCACTCGCCACTTCCACTCTGGATTGGATTGCCGGCAACAGTTGATAGTGCGTAATTGTGCGGGCGCTGGT
>DATELY010000101.1:0-15238 GCA_035276085.1 Steroidobacteraceae bacterium
GGTGCGGGGGAGGGGACCAGCACGGACGGGGAGGGGACCAACACGGACGGGGAGGGGACCAATGCCGACGATGCTTATCCATTTGCATTGCATCTGTATCTGTCATCGGGATTGCATGATGGGCGCGGCGCGAATCTGCCCTGGATGCAGGAGCTGCCGGATCCATTGACGAGTGTGGTCTATGGGTCGTGGGTGGAGCTGAACCCGGTCACTGCCGGGAAGCTGGGAGTGACGGAAGGCGACATCGTCGATGTGCAATCCTCCCAAGGCCGTCTGAGTGCTCCGGTGTTTGTTTATCCGGCGATCCGACCCGACGTTGTTTCGATGCCGATCGGGCAGGGACACAGCGGCTATGGCCGTTACGCGAAACAGCGCGGCGCAAACCCCATTCAGATCCTTGCACCGGAAGTCGACTCCGCGACGGGCGCTCTCGCCTGGAGTGCGACGCGAGTGAAGCTCGTGCCAACCGGACGCAGCGTGAAATTGGTCAAGACTGACGGCACCGCGCGTCAGCTCGGGCGAAACATTCTTCCCTCGACGGCCAGTACGGGTCGCACGGCTCGACTCCAGGACATTCCGATCAAGGTGGTTCTCACATGAGCGGCAAACCCGAACCCAGCGTGCGCGAGAGATGGCGCGAGTTCCGCCGGCCCGGCTACTACAAGGAGTTCGATTACGCCTGGACCATGACGATCGATCTCGATCGCTGCACGGGCTGTGAGGCCTGCGTGACCGCGTGCAAGGCCGAGAACAATCTGCCGATCGTCGGCGAGAAAGCGTATGCCCAGGGCCGCGAGATGCAGTGGATGCGTGTGGAGCGTTACTGGGAAGGCGAGTACCCGAACGTGAAGCTGCGCTTCATGCCGATGCTGTGTCAGCACTGCGATGCGGCGCCGTGCGAGACCGTCTGTCCGGTGACGGCGACGTATCACAATCAGGACGGCCTCAACGTGCAGGTCTACAACCGCTGCATCGGTACGCGCTCGTGCGCGGTGTATTGCCCCTACGAAGTCCGCTACTTCAACTACAACGATCATCACTGGGATGCGCCGCTCGAGCAGCAGCTCAATCCCGATGTGACCGTGCGGGAGAAGGGCGTGATGGAGAAATGCACGTTCTGCATCCAGCGCATCCGTCAGGCGAAGGACCTCGCGAAGGACGACGGGCGTCGTCGCGTACGCGACGGCGAGGTGGTGCCTGCCTGTGCGCAGGCCTGTCCCGCAGAGGCGATCGTGTTCGGCGATCGCAAGGACCCCGACAGTCGCGTGTCGAAATCGTTGCAGGATCCGCGCGCGTATCGTGTGCTGGATGAGTTGAACACGCAGTCGTCGGTTGTGTATCTGAAGAAGGTGAGTGGCTAGGGGGCAAAATGTACCCAGTCGCACGGCTCTTGTTCCCTCCCTTGCGTAGCGCAGCGAAGCGGGGGAGGGTTAGGGTGGGGGCAAAGGATCTCCACTTCAGCCAGTTCCGGAACCCCCTTCCTGTCCTTCCCCCGCTTCGCTGTCGCTACGCAAGGGAAGGGACGCACATGCACGCGTCACCGCAAGGTTCGTGACCGGAAGCCAACATGACGACAGTGACTGACCAACACCCGATCACCTTCGCCGACGTCAACCGTGACGTCGTGCGCTCGCTGGTGGAAACCGGGCCGCGCTACTACATCACGCTGGCCTGCACGGTCGGGTTGATGTTCGTGTGCTTCCTGTTTCCCTGGTTCTACCAGTTGAAGCTCGGCATCGCCGCGGCCGGCATGAACCATCCGCAGGTCTGGGGAACGTACGAAGCCAGCTTCATCTTCTGGATCGGTCTCAGCCATTCCGGCACGCTCTTGTCCTGTGTTCTGCACATCACGCGCAGCTCCTGGCGCAAGGCGATGTATCGCAGCGCCGAAGCCATGACGCTATTTTCGCTGGTGGTGGCGGTGACGATGGTCATGGTGCACCTCGGCCGGCCGTGGTTCATCCACTGGGCTTTCCCGTATCCCAACCAGATGGAGCTGTGGCCGAACTTCCGCTCGCCCTTGTTGTTCGATGTGACGGCCATTGCCACGTATCTCACGGGCAGCTCGGTATTCATCTACATGGGTTCGATCCCGGACTTCGCCGCGGTGAGGGACCGCACGACCGGGTGGCGCCATCACATGTACACGCTGCTGTCGTTGGGCTGGCGCGGCACCGATACCGAGTGGCACCGTCTGGGATGGGCGTACACATTGCTTGCCGTGCTGATCATTCCGCTCGCGGTCTCGGTGCACAGCATCGTTTCGTGGGACTGGGCGTCATCGATCGTGCCGGCGCTGCACCAGACCATCTTTGCACCGTACTTCGTCGTGGGCGCCATCTACTCCGGCACGGCCGGCATCGTCACGGTCATGTTCCTGCTGCGCAAGTACATGAACTTCGAGCAGTACATCACTCAGTTGCACTTCGACAATCTCGGCAAGCTCCTGCTCGCGCTGTCGCTGATCTGGACGTACATCAACGTGCTGGAGCTGTTCACGGGCTGGTACAGCGGCGCATCCACCGAGATGGAAGCGCTGCGGTACAAGCTGTTCGGTTACTACGCGCCGCTGTATTGGGAGATGATTCTGTTCTGCGCCGTCGCGCCGCTCCTGCTCATTTCCAAGCGCTTTCGGACTGCGTTCGTGCCGATGTTGATCCTCTCGATCGCCATCAACATCGGCATGTTCACCGAGCGATTCCTGATCGTCGGCACATCGCTGTCGCGCAAATTCCTGCCGGATGCATGGGGTCTGTACGTTCCGAGCCTGACCGAGCTGTCGATCGTGACGGGATCCCTCGCGTTCTTCGCCACGCTGTTCCTGCTGTTCGTGAAGATTTTTCCGAGCGTGTCCATCTACGAGGTCAAAGAGACGCTGCATGAACAGGCGCATGCAACTGAACGTGCAATGGCCGCGACGGATGATGTGCAATGGCAATCAGCGCGATAGCATTGTTTGGCCAGCCGCAATCGGCGCTGTCAGCCGCTGACAAGCTCCAGCGTGCGGGCTTTGCAACGCCCGACATCATCTCCCCGATCCCGCTCGAGCGCGCGGAGGAAGTGCTTGGCACGAAGCGTTCGTTGATCAAACGCTTCACGTTCATCGGCGCAATTCTCGGGGGTATCTGCGGCTTTACGCTCGCAGCCGGCACGGCGGTGATCTACCTGCATCCCACCGGCGGGCGACCGATCATCCCGTTTCCACCGTTCCTGGTGATCACGTACGAGATGACGATTCTCTTCGGCATTCTCGCAACGGTGATCGGTTTTCTGATCAGCGCGCGGCTGCCGGCCATTCGCGAGCGCGCTCATGCACCCGAAGCGTCTGTCGATCGGTTCGCCGTGGCGGTGGGCTGCAAGGACGATGACAGTTTCGAGCGTGCTGCCGCGATCCTGCGCGACTCGGGCGCGCAAGAGGTTCGCCGCTCGACGGAGGTCGACCCATGAAACATGTGCGCCTATTCGGTATCGCGCTGGCGTCGTTCGGTGTCGCGCTGAGTGCATGGGCTTTCCCCTGGAACAAGGACATGGTGGATCAGCCCTCGGCCAAGCCTCAGGAGTCCGCGCCACCGCCACCGGCCGACTCCGTGCCCATTACGGGCCGCGAAAGGGTGCCGGCGCCGACGACGGAACGTGAGCTGTTCAAGGCCAAGGAGGACGCTGCGGCGCTGCGCAACCCGATACCCGCAACGGCTGAATCCATTGCACGCGGCGCAGCCCTGTATCAGATCAACTGCATCGTGTGTCACGGTAAGAGCGGTCACGGCGATGGTCTCGTCGGCCGCAAATTCACGCGCACACCGCCGGTCGACCTCAACAAGAAATACACACAGAGCCAGGCCGATGGACAACTGTTCTTCACACTGACGCGTGGACGCGTGGTGATGCCCGCGTATCGCGAAGCCTTGAGCCCGCAAGAACGGTGGGATGTGATCAATTACGTGAAGAGCGAGTTCGGCAAGAACGTAAAGGAATGATCGACCATGATCGTGGAAACAGCCGGCGTCGAGACTCGGCTCGATTCCTCTGCGCGACGCAGTGCCATCTCATGGCGCGTGGCCATCGCGCTCTTCGTCGTCGCCGTCGCGTGCTTTGTGTACGGCGTGCGCGGTGAGACGACCAAGCCGGACTTCGGACTCCTGACGGTCTCGTTTCTCTATTTCATGGGGGTCAGTCAGGCGGGTGTCGTGCTCACCGCCATCACGCGGCTCGTGCGTGCGGAATGGGCGAAGCCGTACTACCGCCTGGCGGAACTGAGCACGCTGGCTTTCTTTCCGTTCGCGATCGGTGTCTTCCTGCTGCTCTTCGTGTACGCGCGCCATGAGCTGTTCCATTGGCTCGCGCACGACGCGAAAGAACACGCAAGCCCCTGGTTGAACGAGCGCTGGTTGGTGATCCGGAATCTGTTCGGTTTACTGCTCTTCTATGGCGTGAGCGCAGTTTATGTGTTCAAGAGTCTCGGACCGCGGACCGGCCGCCGCGCCGCTCAGGACGTGCAGCGTCAGCTGTATCTCATGTCGCCGTGGGTCATCGCGGCGTTCGTCATCTGCAATACCTTGATCGCCTGGGATTTCGGCATGATGCTGACGCCGCACTGGCACAGCACCGTGTTCCCGATCTACTTCTGGTTCGGCAATCTGTTCGCAGGTGCTGCAGCGTTGATCGTCTTTCCCGCCGTCGTCGGTCGTACGGCTGACGCGCACACCCGATTCGGGCGCAACGAGATTCGCAGTCTCGGCATGCTGCTCACGACGTTCACGCTGCTGTGGCTGTACTTCTTCTGGGCCCAGTTCTTCGTGATCTGGTTCGGCAACCTGCCGTACGAGTTCGGGCCCTTATGGCGGCAGATGCACGGCCACTATGCACCGTGGTTCTGGACCATGATGATCGCCTGCTTCTTCCTGCCCTTCGCCGCGTTCATCTTCGCGGCGGTCAAGCGCTCGTTGAGTGCCCTGTGCTTCATCGCGTTGAGCATCAACATCGGCATCTGGATCAACAAGTACTTGACCGTGATCCCCGTGCTTGTCGCCGATCATCGACCGTTCCAGCATTGGCTGGACATCGTTCTCGCCTTGGGGCTGCTGGCCGGTTTCATCGCGGCCGTGATTCTGCTTGGGAGCAGATGGCCGGATGAGGCTCGCGAACAGAAGACCCGCGCCGGCGTCAGTTAGCGGAACCTTGATCGCTGAAGGTGAGCTTCAAAGGCCCTTCACCCATCACGGTGAAGGGCCTTTACTCGAGACGACGAGCGATGTCGGCTTGTCTTTAAGCCGCCTTTGCTCCGGACGCCAGCTGTCGCAGCACGTAGTGCAGGATGCCGCCGTGGCGGTAGTACTCGCGCTCCTTCGGGGTGTCGATGCGGACGCGCACTTCGAACTTGAGCGGCGCACCGGATGCCGGGGTCGCCACCACGGTGACGACCTTCGCGGCCCCGCCGTTCAAGCCGATGATCTCGAAGCTCTCCTGGCCGGTGAGCCCCAGGCTCTGCGCGTTCTCGCCGTCCTTGAACTGCAACGGCAGTACGCCCATGCCGATGAGGTTCGAGCGGTGGATGCGCTCGAAGCTTTCGGCGATGACGGCTTTCACGCCGAGCAGCATGGTGCCCTTGGCCGCCCAGTCGCGGGATGAGCCGGTGCCGTATTCCTTACCGGCGAGGACGACCAGCGGTGTGCCTTCGTCTTTGTACTTCATCGCAGCGTCGTAGATGCTCATGTGAGCGCCGCTCGGAATGTGCACCGTCACGCCACCTTCCGTGCCGGGTGCCAGCAGATTGCGCAGGCGGATGTTCGCGAACGTGCCGCGCATCATGACCTCGTGATTGCCACGGCGCGCGCCGTAGGAATTGAAGTCAGCCGGCTTCACGCCCAACGACATGAGGTACTTCGCAGCCGGGCTCGACTTGGAGATATCGCCAGCGGGGGAGATGTGGTCGGTCGTGACCGAATCGCCCAGCACCGCGAGCGCTCTCGCATTGTGGATGTCGCTCACCGCGTTCGGCTGCATGCCCATGCCGACGAAGTACGGCGGATTCTTCACGTAGGTCGACTGCTCGTCCCACGAGTAGATCTTGCCGCTCGGCAGGCGGATTGCATTCCATTGCTCGTCGCCTGCAAACACGCTCGCGTAACTGCGCTTGAACATCGCTGCATCGACGGACTGCGCGATGGCCGCTTGCACTTCGGCAGGCGAGGGCCAGATGTCCTTGAGGTAGACGGGCTGACCGTTCGGGTCACAGCCGAGCGGTTCGTGGTTGAGGTCGATGTTCATCGTGCCCGCCAGTGCATACGCCACGACGAGCGGTGGGGACGCGAGGAAATTCATGCGCACTTCCGGGTGCACGCGACCTTCGAAGTTGCGATTGCCCGACAGTACGGATGTGGCGATCACATCGCCGGTCTTCACTGCCTCCGAGATTTCGGGACGCAACGGGCCCGAGTTGCCGATGCAAGTCGTGCAGCCGTAGCCCACGGTATAGAAGCCGATGGCTTCCAGGTCCGGCGTCAAACCGGCCTTGGTCAGATAGTCGGTCACGACGCGCGAGCCCGGGGCGAGGCTGGTCTTGACCCAGGGCTTTGCCTTGAGACCCCGCTCGCGTGCCTTGCGGGCAAGCAGGCCGGCGGCGATCAATACCGGTGGGTTCGAGGTGTTGGTGCAGCTCGTGATCGCGGCGATCAGCACCGCGCCGTCCTGCACTTCGAAGCTTTCGGCACCCATGGTCGCTTTGCCGACGCCCGTGGCATTCGGGTTCTTGGCCTTGCGCTCGGCGGCCATTGCCGTGTGAGCGGTGTGATAAATCTGCTTCGAGATGCGCAACGGGACGCGATCCTGCGGGCGCTTCGGGCCGGCGAGCGAAGGCTCGACCGTGCCGAGATCCAGTTCCACCACATCGGTGTAGTCGGCCTGACGCTGGCCGTTCTCGCGCCACAGGCCCTGGTGCCGGGCATATGCCTCGACCAGTGCGATCTGCTCCCGGCTGCGGCCCGTGAGCTCGAGATAGCGCAGCGTTTCCCCGTCGATCGGGAAGATGCCGCAGGTGCTGCCGAACTCGGGCGACATGTTGGCGATCGTGGCACGGTCGCCCAAGGGCAGGTTCGCCAGGCCGTCGCCGAAGAACTCGACGAACTTGTCCACCACGCCCTTCTTACGCAGCATTTCGGTGACGGTCAGCACGAGGTCCGTCGCAGTCGCACCGGCTTTGAGGCTGCCGATCAGCTTGAAGCCGATGACGTGCGGGATGAGCATCGTGACGGGCTGACCCAGCATCGCGGCTTCGGCTTCGATACCGCCGACGCCCCAGCCCAACACGCCCAGGCCATTGACCATGGTGGTATGCGAGTCGGTCCCGACCAGCGTGTCGGGATAGGCGTGGTGCTTGCCGTCCTTCTCCGCGTCGAACACGACGCGCGCAAGGTGCTCGACGTTCACCTGGTGCACGATGCCCGTGTTCGGCGGCACGACCTTGAAATTGCGGAATGCCGACTGCCCCCAGCGCAGGAAGGCATAGCGCTCGGTGTTACGGCTGAAATCGATCACGCTGTTCTTGGTGATCGCATCGGCCGAGCCGTACTCATCGACCTGCACGGAGTGGTCGATCACGAGCTCGGCCGGCGAGAGCGGGTTGATCTCGTCCGGGTTACCGCCCAGCTTCTGCATCGCCTCGCGCATTGCGGCAAGGTCGACGATGGCGGGCACGCCGGTGAAGTCCTGCATGATCACGCGGCTGGGCGTGAAAGAGATTTCGTAAGAGGGGGCGGCCTTCGGATCCCACTTCAGAATGGCTTCGACGTCATCGCGCGTCACGTTCACGCCATCTTCGAAACGCAGCTGATTTTCCAGCAGGATCTTGAGCGAGTAGGGCAGGCGGCCCAGGTCATGGTCCTTCAGCGCCGCGAGACTGCAGATCTCGTATGTCTTGCCGCCGACGGCGAGCGTGGTGCGCGCCTTGAACGAATCTTTCATGCGTCCTCCAGGAATGTGGGCCGAAGCGCCAGCGACGATGCTGATGGCCCCGAAACTAAGCGCTGGGCTGACGTGACAAGCGGATGTGCCAGCCAGCAAAAAAGCGGCGCGGATTATAGGGGAAGGAGGCGGTTGGCGGTTAGCGGTTGGGACCGAAGTGAGCGTTTTCCCTCTGCCCAACCGCCAACCGCTAACCGCCAACCGCTGCCGTAATGACGCCGCCGCCCAGGCAGACGTCGCCGTCATAGAAGACGACATATTGACCCGGCGTCACGGCGCGCTGTGCAACATCGAAATGCACGCGGCACCGTTCGGCCTCGATTTCGACGCTGCAGGGCTGATCGGCCTGTCGATACCGCACCTTGGCGGTGCAACGGAACTGCCCGGACGGTGGTCGCCCGGCGATCCAGGTCAGTTGCCCGGCCTCCAGGCTGGACTGCAGCAGCGCCGCATGATCGTGACCTTGCACCACGATCAACGCGTTACGGGCCAGGTCCTTGTGCGCGACGTACCAGGGCGCCTCCTCGGCGGCCGGTGTTCCACCGATTCTCAATCCCTGCCGCTGGCCCAACGTGTAATACATGAGGCCTCGATGCCCGCCGAGCTGTCGACCCGAGAGGTCCACGATGGGGCCGGGCTGCGCCGGCAAGTACCGTTCGAGAAACTCGGCAAACGGACGCTCGCCGATGAAACAAATGCCGGTACTGTCCTTCTTGTCGAAAACGGGTAATGCCTCGCGGCGGGCAATCTCGCGCACAGCGGGCTTCAGGAGATGGCCGATGGGAAACAGCGTGCGCGCGAGCGCGGCCCGATCGATTGCGTGCAGGAAGTACGACTGATCCTTGGCCGGATCGAGTCCCTTCAACAGTGCCGTTTCGGGCTCGTGTCGGACGCGGGCGTAGTGACCCGTGGCGACCCACTCCGCGCCCAGGCGGCGCGCATAGTCGAAGCACACGCCGAACTTGATCTCGCGGTTGCACAGTACGTCCGGATTGGGTGTGCGTCCGGCGCGATATTCCTCGAGGAAGTATGCGAACACACGCTCACGGTATTCGCCGGCGAAGCTCACCTTGTGCAGGGCGATGCCCAGTTGATCGCAGACTTTGCGCGCATCCTGGAAATCCCGTGCAGCCGTGCAGTAGCCGTCCTCGTCTTCATCCCAGTTGCTCATGAAGAGTCCCTCCACCTCGTAGCCCTGGTTGCGGAGCAGCCAGGCTGAAACGGAGGAGTCCACACCGCCGGACATGCCGACGATGACGAGGGGCTTGGCACTCATGGAGGCTTAGGGCCTGTCAACACTCTGAGTCATGAGCTGGGTGCGCTTGGAAGCACACCCAATGAATAAATAGCCTTTATGGGACGAGCGACAGGTCCTGGCTCAGCTGCCCGGATCGTTGAGCGGCGAGCCGCTGGCGACGCGCAGCTCGGGTCCCGCGACGCCGGCGAACGTCGTCATCTGCTGCAACAATTCCAGCGGGTAACTCCTGCGAGCGGCGAAGTCATCGACGCATTTCAACACCATGGGGCTGCGCAGTCGCTCTGAGCGGGCGACCAGTTCGTCACGCGTGAGCCACAGCGAGCGTGCGATGCCACGGTCCAGCTTGCGATCCTGATCGTGGCTGTGAACCTCGCCGATGAACGCGATGCGCATGAAGCTGCGCTGTCGATCCGGCGCATCCCACATGTACACACCGAGAAGCGCGCGCGGTACGAACGTCCAGGCCGTTTCCTCCAGCGTTTCACGGATCACGGCATCGATGATGCGTTCGCCGCGCTCGACGTGACCTGCGGGTTGGTTGAACACCAGGCGCGGCCCAACGCGTTCTTCGACGAATAGAAAGCGGCCGTTGCGTTCGACGACCGCGGCCACGGTGAGGTCAGGTCTCCAGCTCATGAGGGGAGTATAGCGGGCTCATGATTGTCCAGTGGACTGCCGAGCGGGCGAGTCATGCGGCGATGATCGATCCCGGCGTCCTTGAAAACGGGTCCGCTCGCGACGAATCCGTGGCGCTCATAGAAGGCAATCGCTCCCACCTGCGCGTCGAGGTACACGTCCTCGAAGCCGAGCGACCGCGCCTGTTCCATCAACTTGTGCAACACCAGGGCGCCGATGCCGTGATGACGATGAAGCGCTAGAACAGCCATGCGGCCGATCTTACCCGTCGGCAGCAGGCGTCCGGTGCCGACTGGCTCACCGTTCACGCGTGCAAGCGCGTGGCTGCAGAGATGATCCTGATCGTCACGCTCCTCTTCCTCCGACACGCCCTGCTCGTGCACGAAGACTTCGAAGCGGATCGCGAGCAGCTGTTCACGATAGTCCAGCCAGTCGACGATGTCGACGCTGATGGGCGAGGGGCTTGGGACCTGAGGGTTAGGCATGGCAAGTCGCGCGGTCGCTCAGTCGTAAACTTCCGGGCCTCACGCCCCAGGTCCCAAGCCGCACACCTTTTTCAAATGTCGCGTGCGAGCTGCTCTGCCACACCAAGGTAGGTTGCGGGTGTGAGCCCGAGCAACTCTTTCTTGGCGGCCTCAGGAATGGAGAGCGACGTGATGAATGCGCGCGCCGCCGTCGCGGACAGCCGCTGGCCGCGCGTCAGTGCCTTGAGTTGCTCATAGGCATTCTCCACGGCGTAACGACGCATGACGGTCTGGATCGGTTCGGCCAGCAGTTCCCAATTCGCGTCGAGCTCGGCGGCCATGCGCTCGCGGTCCACATCGATGCGGTCCAATCCACGTTCGATCGCTTGCCACGCAATGAACGCGTGGCTCACACCAACGCCGACGTTGCGCAGAACGGTCGAATCGGTGAGATCGCGTTGCCAGCGCGAAACCGGCAGCTTCTCGGACAAGAATCGGAGCACGGCGTTGGCCAGCCCGAGATTGCCTTCGCCATTCTCGAAGTCGATGGGATTTACTTTGTGCGGCATGGTCGAGGAGCCCACTTCGCCCGCGATCACTTTCTGCTTGAAGTAACCGAGCGAGATGTAACCCCAGAAATCGCGGCATAGATCGATCAGGATCGTGTTGGCGCGTGCGAGCGCATCGAAATATTCAGCGATCCAGTCGTGCGGCTCGATCTGCGTGGTGTAAGCATTCCAGGTGAGACCCAGCGATTCGACGAAGCGCTGCGAGACGCGCAACCAGTCGACTCGAGGATAAGCAACGACGTGCGCATTCAAGTTACCCACCGCCCCATTCATCTTTCCCGAGATGCGCACTGCCTCCAGCGTTGCGCGTGCGTGCCGCAACCGATGTACGAAGTTCGCGATTTCCTTGCCGAGTGTCGTCGGTGTCGCGGGTTGGCCATGCGTGCGCGACATCATCGGCACCGCGGCGTGTTGATGCGCAAGCGAGCGCAAGCGTTCGATGAGCTGCGACAAGCGCGGTAACAACACGCCGTCGCGCGCTTCCTTGAGCATCAACGCATAGCTCAGGTTATTGATGTCTTCTGAGGTGCACGCGAAATGCACGAACTCACTGCGACCGCGCCAGGCCTCGACCTCGCCGAGGCGCTTCTTCACGTAGTACTCGACCGCCTTCACGTCGTGATTGGTGGTCTTCTCGATCCGCTTGACCTCTTCCGCACCCGCATCGTCGATTCCAGCCGCGAGCTGCTCGAGCACCTCGTTCGCGCTCGTCGGTAAACCTTGTAGCTCGGTTAACCGTGCCTCGCTCACGAGTGCTTGCAGCCAGCGTGCTTCGACGCGTACGCGCTGCCGGATGAGCCCGGCCTCGCCGAATAGCGGACGCAGGGCTGCGCACTTGTCGGCATAACGGCCATCGACGGGAGAAATCGCGGTGAGACTGGTCGGAGATGTCATTGTATGATCATACCTCACGCAACCTGTGAAACGAGGGATCGGACTCCTGTCACGACCCGCGTGGCGAGTCACAAAAAATGTGATTTTTGTTGCTTGCTCGCTCGCCGCCTGCGGCGGCGGGTGGCGCGCGACAGCGATAGTCAGAGCGGCGAATGAAAACGAGCACCAAATCTCGCCCCTCGTCAGGGGTTCCGAAGCGTCGCATCGAGCACGACAGCATGGGCGAGCTTGCCGTGCCCGCAAATGCCCTGTGGGGCGCGCAAACCCAACGTGCGGTGCAGAACTTCCAGTTCAGCGAGCTGCGCATGCCGCGCGAATTCATTCGCGCCCTGGGGCTGATCAAGGGGGCGGCGGCCCGCGCGAATCAGCAGCTCGGCCTGTTGGCGGCCGATCAAGCCGCTGCCATCGAGCGGGCGGCGCTCGATGTCGCCGCAGGCAAGTACGACACACAGTTTCCGGTGGACGTGTTCCAGACCGGCTCGGGCACGAGCTCCAACATGAATGCCAACGAAGTGATCGCCCGGCTCGCAAGCCAAGGCGGCACTGCGGTGCATCCGAACGATCACGTCAACATGAGTCAGAGCTCGAACGATGTGGTACCCACGGCAATCCATGTCGGCGCTGCGCTCGCGATCCATGAACAGCTCGAGCCGGCACTGGTACATCTTGAAGACACGCTCGCGCGCCGCGCGAACGAGCTGCAAGCGGTCGTGAAAACCGGGCGTACCCATCTGATGGACGCGATGCCGCTCACCCTGGGTCAGGAGCTGGGTGCGTGGCAGGCGCAAATCGCGCAGGGCAAGGCGCGCTTACGTGAGAGTGTCGCCCGCATTCAGAAGCTCGCGATCGGAGGGACCGCTGTCGGCACCGGCATCAACGCCCATACCGAATTCGCTACGCGGGTCATCGAGCAGTTGCGTGCAGAGACGGGGTTGCAGTTCGAGCCAGCCGACAATCTCTTCGCGGCGCTCGCCTCGCAAGACGCTGCCGTCGAGCTCTCCGGCCAACTGAAAACGCTCGCGGTCAGCCTGCTCAAGATCGCGAACGATTTGCGCTGGATGAACAGCGGCCCGCTCGCCGGACTGGGCGAGATCGCGCTGCCCGCGTTGCAGCCGGGTAGCAGCATCATGCCGGGCAAAGTCAATCCAGTGATTCCCGAAGCGGTGGCGATGATCGGCGCGCAGGTGATCGGCAACGATGCGGCGATCACGATTGCGGGCCAGTCGGGCAACTTCCAGTTGAACGTGATGCTGCCGCTGGTTGCTCACAATCTGCTGCAGAGCATTCGCTTGCTGGCACGCGCCAGTCGCGGTCTGGCCGATGAGGCCATCGCGGGATTCACGGTGAATCGCGAGCACATCGACGCGGCGCTGGCTCGCAATCCCATTCTGATCACGGCGCTCAATCCCGTCATCGGCTATGAGCAAGGCGCCGCGATTGCGAAGAGAGCGTACGCCGAGGGCAGATCCGTGCTCGACGTGGCGCGCGAAATGACATCGCTGGACGATGAGACGCTGCAACGCCTGCTCGATCCCCAGGCGCTGACGATCGGCGGGATCAAGGGTTCGAATCTGGGAGGCGGCTGAGCCGTACACGCACGACCGATGCAACCAACACGGCAACCCAAACGGACAGCCCGGGCGCTGCGCGCGCTCATCGAACATCGGCTACTCGACACTCATCCTTCCACGGACCCCGCAACCGCGCGTTCGGCCCTTGGGCCGGAGTTGGATCCGCTGCTCGAGAAGATCATTCCGAAGCCGCTGCGTGCAGCGGCGGTGCTGGTGCCCATTGTTGCGCATCCGACCGAGCTGACGGTGCTGTTCACGCAGCGCTCCCCGAACTTGCGCACGCATGCGGGACAGGTGAGTTTTCCCGGCGGTCGTATCGAAGCCGATGATGCGGATGCGCTGGCGGCAGCCATTCGCGAAACGGAAGAGGAGATTGGCCTCGGCCGCGAGTTCATCGCGCCCGCCGGCTACCTGGATCCTCACTTGGCGATGAGCGGGTTCTGGATCACACCCGTGGTGGCTTTCGTGCGCCCGGGCTTTACGTTGCAAGTCGATCATCGCGAAGTCGATGACACGTTCGAAGTGCCGCTGGAATTCATTCTCGACCCGGCGAACCATATCCCGCGCGAGCGCGTCGTGAGCGGAGTGACTGTGCCAACACTCGAATTCGAGCACGATGGCCGCCGCATCTGGGGCGCTACGGCCAACATGCTGTTGTCGTTCTATCGCACCATAGAAATAGGCAGCCGCTGATGGGCATCGAGCGATTGTTGGCATTGATGGCGCGACTGCGCGATCCGCAGGCCGGGTGTCCCTGGGATCGCGAGCAATCCTTCACGACGATCGCGCCGTACACGATCGAAGAAGCGTATGAAGTGGCGGACGCCATTCAGAAGCAGGATCTGTCAGCGCTGCGCGATGAGCTTGGCGATCTCCTGTTCCAGGTCGTCTTTCACGCACAGATGGCCAAGGAAGCCGGCGCCTTCGACTTCGATGCCGTCGTGGACGCCATCTGCAACAAGATGGAGTTACGCCATCCCCACATCTTTGGCGATGCCAAGGTCGAGTCGGCCGCAGCACAGACCACTGCCTGGGAAGCCCACAAGAAAACCGAGCGCGATCGTCAGGGCGCCAACGTGCTCGATGGCGTGCCCGTCGCGTTGCCCGCACTGACGCGCGCGTCCAAATTGGGCAAGCGGGCAGCTCAGGTGGGCTTCGATTGGCCCGATGTGCACGGCGCGCTCGAGAAGCTCAACGAGGAAACACACGAGCTGCGCCGCGCGATCGATGCAGCGAACGATCGAGCACACATCGAGGACGAGGTGGGCGATGTGCTGTTTTGCGTGACCAACGTCTGCCGCTACCTGCATATCGACCCCGAGGAAGCGTTGCGCCGGGCAAACACCAAGTTCGAGCGTCGCTTCGGCTACGTTGAACGCCAACTAAAGGCTCAGGGCCGTAAACCCGAAGAGGCCACCCTGGATGAGATGGAAGCACTGTGGCAGGAGGGGAAGAGGAACCTCTGATTAACCCTAAACGGCCCTCGCGTTGCTCTTCTAATCGCCTGAAGCAAGGCGCAAAGCGCAAGCCCATATGTCGATATGGGCAAGCTTTGTAACGCAGCAGCAGGCGATTAGAAGAGCAACCCATAAAAGCGCATTTATTCATTTAATGGGACGAGTCGCGAGGCCGTTTAGGGTTAATCAGAGGTTCCCGGGCCTTCAGTGCCGGTTCAGAGCGTCAGTCTTAAAGTGCCCACCACGCTTGGCACTGTGTCCGATCGATTGGGGAGAAGACGATGAAAGCCTTGGTGAGTGCCACGGTCCTGGTCTCGCTGCTTGCCGTGGGTACGCAAGCGGAAGCCAGCCCGCCATGGAAGCGTGAACGTTATGTTCCGGCCCATTATGACCGCGGCGGCTATGACTACGCCAAAGTGGTCGACGTCGA
>DATELY010000102.1:0-43710 GCA_035276085.1 Steroidobacteraceae bacterium
CAAGCCAGCCGACCAGCAAACCTCTACCCCCAATGCCGTCCCAAAACCGACTCCAGCACGATCTTCGCACCGAAATAGGCCAGGAGGAGTAGCGCAACGCCGCTCAGAACCCAGTATGTCAACCTGGGCCCGCGCCAGCCATAGCGCCACCGGCCGAAGATCAGCGCGGCGAAAACGGCCCAGGCGAGACACGACAGGATGGTCTTGTGGGCCAGGTGCTGGGCCATGAGGTCTTGCACGAAGACGAAGCCGCTGAACAGCGCGAGCGAGAGCAAGATCCAGCCTGCGACGAGCGCCTGAAACATCGTGCCTTCGAGCGATTCCAGCGGCGGCAGCACCCGCAAACCGCCCACAGGCTTGCGGCTGCGTAGGCGTCGATGCACAGCGGTAACGGCGACCGCGAGTACGGCGGCTACGCTCAGCAGGGCGTAAGCCAATGTCGACAGCACGACGTGGGCTACCAGCCGCCAGTCTCGGTGCTCGACGACAAACCCCGGGGCCTCGCGATGCGTGCTCACGGCCACGATGCCGGCCAGCACGAGCAGCAGCGCACACGCACCCGCGAAGCGAGGTCGTTGGAGGCTGGTGATCAGCGCAATGAGCGCGATCGTCCAACCGACGAGCGATGCCGTATCGGCAACGCTGAACGCCATCGCCGCACTGGACAGCGCAATCCACAGCAACCAGCCGTGGAGCACGAATGCCACCGTGCCCAACGCTATGCCGGCAATGCGCTGTCCCGGGGCAATGCGCAGCTGTGCTTCGCTGGCGCTGGTGAGCAGCCAGATCGAAGCACCGAAATAGCAGGCGAGGACGATGACGGCGAGCACGGTTGGATTCGCGAACGAAAAGCTTGCGCGCGATGATGTCACAAGCCGGCGGAGTCATGACAGCAAGGCGGCAGCCTGCGGCATAATCGCCGCCTCTTTGCGGCCGGATCCGCCGGCGCTCATTTTCAAGGTGAACACATGTTCGACAAGCTGACCTCGCGGCTGCAGGGCGTCATCGAAGGCCTGCGCGGGCGCGGTCGTCTCACGGAGGAGAACATCAATGAAACCCTGCGCCAGGTGCGCATGGCATTGCTCGAAGCCGACGTCGCGTTGCCAGTCGTCAAGACCTTCATCGAGGCCATTCGCGCCCGCGTCGTCGGTACGGAGTTCGACAAGAACCTCACACCCGGTCAGGCGCTGGTACGCATCATCCACGACGAGCTCGTGAGCTTGATGGGCGCGGGCGTGCGCCCGCTCAATCTGCGCGCGCAACCGCCGGTGGTGATTCTGCTGGCCGGCCTGCAAGGCGCTGGCAAGACGACCAGTGCAGCCAAGCTCGCCAAATGGTTGCAGGAGAATGAACGCAAGAAAGTGATGATGGCGAGCACCGACGTGTATCGCCCGGCCGCCATCCTGCAGCTCGAACGACTCGCGACGGAGCTCGACACCGGCTTCTTCCCTTCCGATCCGAAGAAATCGCCCGTGATCTTGGCGCAGGAAGCGTTACAGGAGGCCCGTCGGTCGCTCTTTGACGTCCTGATCGTCGACACGGCCGGTCGCCTGCACGTGGACGCCGAGATGATGGACGAGGTGCGAGCGATCGCCACAGCCGTGAATCCCACGGAAACATTGTTCGTCGTGGACAGCATGGCGGGCCAGGATGCCGTGAACGCCGCCCGCGCCTTCGGCTCAGCCCTGACGCTGACCGGTGTCGTCCTGACCAAGACCGATGGCGATGCCCGCGGCGGTGCCGCGCTCTCGGTACGCCAGATCACCGGTCAACCCATCCTGTTCATGGGTACCGGCGAGAAGACCGCTGCTTTGGAGCCGTTTCAGGCCGATCGCGTGGCTTCGCGCATTTTGGGCATGGGCGATGTGCTCTCGCTGGTCGAGGACGTGGTCCGGAAGGTCGACCGCGAGCAGGCGGAGCGCCTCGCCCAGAAGTTCAAAAAGGGCAAGGAGTTCGACCTCGCGGATCTGCACGAGCAGCTCCAGCAGGTCGAGAAAATGGGGGGACTGAGCGCATTGATGGACAAGCTGCCAGCCCAGCTCGCCAGTAAGGCCCAGGCTCAGCAACCCGACGAAAAGGAGATCAAGCACCAGCTGGCGATCATCCGCTCGATGACACCCAAGGAACGCCGCTACCCGAAGAACATCGACGCCTCCCGCAAGCGCCGCATCGCCGCCGGCGCCGGTGTACACGTCTCTGAAATCAACCGCTTGCTGAAGAACTTCATCCAGATGCAGAAGGTGATGAAGACGATGCAGAAGGGGGGGTTGAGCAAGCTGATGCGGGGGTTGGGGGGGAGGATGCCGTTTGGTTAGCTGACAGCCAACGGGCTACAGGCTACGGCCAGAGTTGGAAACGCTTGTTCTGTTTCTGGCCGTAGCCTGTCGCCTGTACCCTGTCGCCCCCATCTAACCCTTTCATCCTTCCCACCTTTTTCGTAAGATGCGCGCCCCTTCGAGGGGGCGTACGTCCCTTTGCACTGAATTTCCTTAAGGCAGAAGCCAGCATGGTTACGATTCGGCTGACCCGCCGCGGCGGCAAGAAGCAGCCCTTCTATCATCTCGTCGTGACGGACAGCCGTCGGCGTCAGGGTGGCACGATCCTCGAGCAGATCGGCTACTTCAATCCGGTGGCGACGGGCAAAGAGCGCCGTCTCGAGGTGAAGTTGGAGCGCGTCGATTATTGGTTGAGCAAGGGCGCGAAGGCGTCCGACCGCGTTGCCGAGCTCGTGAGCAAGCAGCGCAAGCAACCGCTCGCGGCCTGAGAGCGTTGTAAGAGGTCGCGCTGCGGCGCGTGCTGTGACGACGCGTGAGCGACGAGCGCACCGCAGACCGTATCGTGACGCTCGGCCGCATTGGTGGCACGTTCGGAGTGGCAGGTTGGGTGAAGGTGCAGTCCTTCACGGATCCGCCGGACAACCTCCTCGCTTACGAGGTGTTGCAGCTCAAACGACGGGGCGAATGGGCGCCCGTCGAAATAGAAGAAGGCCGCTGCACGAACCGCGGTGTCTTGTTGAAGTTGAGCGGTGTCGATAGCCCTGAAGAGGCTCAGAGCTACAACGGCGCAGAGTTGGGTGTGAGGCGCAGCGACATGCCGCCGCCCGCACCCGGTGAGTACTACTGGAACGATCTGGAAGGCCTGGAAGTGGTGACGCCTACGGGCGAGCTGCTCGGCCGGGTCGATCACTTCAGGCTGTTGCCGGCGAATCCGATCGTGGTGATTCGCGGCGAGCGCGAGCACCTCGTGCCGTTCGTGAAAGAGCGCATCGTGGCCATTGATCTGGCCGCAGGGCGCATCGTGCTGGACTGGGGTGCGGACTGGTTGGACGACGATGCACATTGAAGTCGTCACGCTGTTTCCGGAGTTCGTCGCGACGGCGGCCCGGATCGGAGTGACGGGTCGCGCGATCGAGCGCGGTACGGTGCAACTGCACGTCAGCACGCCGCGTGATTTCGCGACGGACGCGCATCGAACGGTCGATGATCGTCCCTACGGCGGCGGCCCGGGGATGGTGATGAAGATCCAGCCGACACGCGCTGCGCTGCGAGCCGCAAGGCAACGCGCACCGGCGGGCGGCAAGACGATTTATCTCGCCGCGGATGGCGAGCGGCTTACGCAGGCGATCGTGCGTGAGCTGGCCGAACTGCCGAGCCTCGTGCTGCTGGCAGGGCGCTACGAAGGGGTGGATGAGCGCCTCCTCGAGCGCGAGATCGATGTGAGTCTTTCGATTGGCGACTACGTGCTCTCGGGCGGTGAGCTGCCTGCACTGGTGCTGATCGATGCCGTGATCCGGTTGTTGCCCGGTGTGCTGGGCGATGCGGAATCGGCGCAGCAGGATTCGTTTTCGAACGGGCTGTTGGATTGGCCGCACTACACGCGGCCCGAAGTCTTCGAAGGCGAGTCCGTGCCGGCGGTCCTGTTGAGCGGCGATCACGCTGCCATCGCCCGCTGGCGATTGAAGCAGGCGCTGATGCGAACGCTCGAGCGCAGGCCGGACTTGATTGCGACGTTGCCGCTGACCGAGGCGCAACGGCGTGTGCTGGATGAAATCTTGGCGGAGCGCGCCGCACCGGACGCCCGCTGAATAGTGGTTGCGAATCAGATTGGACGGGCACGAACATGACGAACATCGTTGCAGAACTCGAGCGCGAAGCCGCCGGTAAGAAGATTCCTGACTTCCGTCCCGGCGACACGGTCGTCGTCGAGGTGAAGGTGAAGGAAGGCGACCGCGAGCGCGCGCAGGCGTATGAGGGCGTCGTGATTGCCAAGCGCAATCGTGGCCTGAACTCCTCGTTCACCGTGCGCAAGATTTCTCACGGCGAAGGCGTGGAACGTGTGTTCCAGACCTTCAGCCCGGCGATCGGCTCGATCAGCGTGAAGCGTCGCGGCAATGTCCGTCGCGCCAAGCTGTACTACCTGCGCGATCTCACGGGTAAGGCCGCCCGCATCGAAGAAAAGGTCTGACGGCCAGCGAGACTGGCAGTCGATTCGAGCAAAGAGCCGCCCCCGTGCGGCTCTTTGCATTTTTGGGGGTGAAGGTGGGCTTGCGTCCAACCGCCATCATCGTGCGTTGAGGGTCTTTAACCGGCAAAGGTCGTAACGATGACCCGATGGCTGCTGCTGTTGGTGTTGAGCGTGAGTCCATGGACCGGTTGGGCCAGCTCAGAAAGCGACCGCGTGCTGGCCAACGTGCGCTTGCCGCCCGGCTTCAAAATTGAGTTGTACACGGACCGCGTGCCCAAAGCCCGCTCGCTGGCGCTGGGCAATCAGGGCACCGTGTTCGTCGGTACCCAGGAGGAGGGCGTGGTCTATTCGGTCAGCCCGCCCAAAGGGACTGCCGCTCCCGAGGTACGCATCATTGCGCGCGATCTGAACCAGCCGAACGGTGTCGCCTATCGCGATGGCGCGCTGTACGTCGCCGAGATCAACCGCATCCTGCGCTTCGATCAGATCGAATCGTCCAGCACGACACTCGCGCCGAAAGTGGTGCGTGACGATCTGCCCAAGGACCGCCACCACGGCTGGCGTTACATCGCATTCGGACCGGACGGCAAGCTGTATCTGGGGATCGGTGCCCCCTGCAACATCTGCAACGAACCCAACTACGCCGTGATCCAGCGCATGAACCCGGATGGTTCCGATCGCGAGGTCTTCGCGCAGGGTGTCCGCAATACGCTCGGGTTCACCTGGCATCCGCAGACCCGCGACCTCTGGTTTACCGACAACGGCCGCGACTGGCTGGGCGACGATGCGCCTCCGTGCGAACTGAACCGCGCGCCGCGTGCCGGGTTGCACTTCGGCTTTCCCTTTTGCCACGGCACTGATATCAAGGACCCGGAGTTCGGCAAGATGGGCGAGTGCAGCCAGAGCGAACCGCCTGCACGCGCACTGGATGCGCACGTCGCGGCGCTCGGGCTCAAGTTCTATCTGGGCAAGAACTTCCCGTCGCAGTACCGGGGCCAGCTGTTCATCGCCGAGCACGGCTCCTGGAATCGCAGCGTGAAGAGCGGCTATCGCATCACGCGCGTGAAACTGGAAGGCGACAAAGTGGTTTCCTATGTACCGTTCGCCGTCGGATTCCATCGGGGCGATGAAGTGTTTGGCCGGCCCGTGGACCTGTTGGAGCTCGGAGATGGGTCGCTATTGATTTCCGATGACCAGGCCGGCGCCCTCTATCGTGTGTCGTACGTGACTTCACCATGAAAGCCATTGCTGCTGTATTTCACTTCCTCGGCCGCGCACTCGAGTTGCTGCGCCGGACCTTGCACCTGATTCTGTTGCTGGTGATTTTCGGTTTGATCATCGCGGCTCTGGCGCCGCGGGTGCCGACGGTGCCGGCCCGCGCGGCGCTCGTGATCAAGCCGGAAGGCGATCTGGTCGAGCAACTGTCGGGCAGTCCGGTCGAACGTGCAGTGGCCGAGGCTTACGGTCAGGGGACGCCTGAAACCCTCGTCCGCGACCTGGTCGATGCAATCAACGCCGCCAAGACCGACCACCGCATTCGTGCGCTCGTGCTCGATCTGGGTTGGATGACGGGCGGTGGCATCCCCAAGCTCGAGGAAGTCGCTGCGGCCATTCGTGACTTCAAGCGCTCCGGCAAGCCCGTCATTGCGCTTGGCGAGAATTACGACCAATCCCAGTACTACCTCGCCGCGCACGCCAACGAGATCTATCTGGATCCACTGGGACTCGTGCTGATCGAGGGCTATGGCTACTACCGCATGTTCTTCAAGAACGCGCTCGACAAGCTCGCCGTCGACGTGAACATCTTCAAGGTGGGCACGTACAAGTCGTACACGGATCAATTCACGCGCACCGAGATGGGCGAGTCGGAGCGCGAAGCGAGCCTGGCCTGGCTGAACGTGTTGTGGCGTGAGTATCAGGATGGCGTCACCCGCGCACGAGGACTCAAGCCCGACGCGGTCAACAGCTACGTCGCGCAGCTCGTTCCCGCGATGCGCGAGAAGAAGGGCGACATGGCCGCCGTCGCACTCGACAGCGGGCTCGTGACGCAGCTGCGCTCGCGGCACGATGTCGAAGAGCGCATCAAGAAGCTCGTCGGCGAAGACGACACCGGAGAGTCGTTCTCCGGCATCGATCAGTGGGACTACCTGCATTCGGTGCATGCCCAACGCTCGCTTTCGTCGAGCGGCAAGAAGGTCGGCGTCATCGTCGCCGCGGGCGAGATCCTCGACGGAGATCAGCCTCCCGGCACGATCGGCGATGACTCGATGGTCGATCTGATCCGACAGGCGCGAGAAGACGACGATGTGAAGGCGGTGGTGCTGCGCATCGATAGCCCGGGCGGCAGCATGATGGCTTCCGAAGTGATCCGCCGCGAGCTCGTTGCGCTGAAAGCCGCCGGCAAGCCCGTGATCGCATCGATGAGCAGCACGGCTGCTTCCGGCGGGTACTATTTCGCCATGGATGCCGATGAGATCTGGGCGAATCCTGCAACGCTGACCGGCTCGATCGGTGTTTTCGCCGTGTTTCCGACGCTCCAGCGCACGCTCGAAAAAGTGGGTGTGACCGTCGATGGGCTCGGCACGACACCGCTCGCCGGCGCATTGCGTATCGATCGGACCATCACCGAGGATCAACGCGAGCTGTTGCAGTTGGGCGTCGAACATGCCTATCGCACGTTCACGGGTCACGTCGCGCGGGCCCGGCATCAAAGCATCGAAACGGTCGACAGCATCGCACAAGGTCGCGTCTGGTCCGGACGCGACGCCGTGCGCATCGGGCTCATCGACAAGCTCGGCTCGTATGAGCAAGCTGTCGCGGCTGCCGCGAAACGCGCCAAGCTCGGAACGGAGTACGACGTCGAAGTCATCGAGCCGCCGTTCGGCTGGCGCGAAGCCTTCGCGCGCGAAGCGCAAGCCCTCGGCACACGGATCGCTCGTGCCGCATTGCCTCAGGATCACATGATGAAAAAGCTCCATGCGGCGATCTCGCCGGTCGAGTCGGAGCTGAAGCGGCTCGCCAGTTTCACGGATTGGCGCAGTCCGGCGTACTACTGCCTGTGCACGGTGAAGTAGCAGACGGGTTACAGGCCACGGGCCACGGCCAGAGTTAGTGTGTTTCTCTGGCCGTTGGCTGTTAGCCGTTAGCCGTTACCCGCTCACCATTCCATCAAGATCTTCCCCGCCTGCCCCTTCCGCATGATCTCGAACGCTTCGTGAAAGCGATCGTAGGGCACGCGATGCGTGATCACCTTGCGGATGTCGAGGCCGCTCTGCAGCAGGCTCGACATCTTGTACCAGGTTTCGAACATCTGCCGGCCGTAGATGCCTTTGATGGTCAGGCCTTTGAAGATGACGTCGTTCCAGTCGATGGCAACCTCGTTCGGTGGAATGCCGAGCATCGCGATGCTGCCGCCGTGGTGCATCGTGTGGAGTATCTGACGCAACGCCGTCGCATTGCCGGACATCTCCAGGCCGACGTCGAAGCCTTCGCGCATGCCGAGTTGCTTCATCGCGTCTTCGAGCGATTCGCGCTGCACGTTGAGCGCGAGTGTCGCGCCCAGCTCGCGCGCGAGCGCCAATCGATAGTCGTTCACGTCCGTGATCACGATGTGCCGCGCACCGACGAACCGTGCAATGGCTGCGGCCATGATGCCTATCGGGCCGGCACCGGTGATCAGCACGTCTTCGCCGACGACGTCGAAGGCGAGGGTCGTATGGACGGCGTTGCCGAGCGGATCGAGGATCGCAGCGATGTCGTCGTCGATCACGTCCGGCAGCTTGAAGGCGTTGAAGCCGGGAATGACGACGTACTCGGCGAAGCACCCTGGACGATTCACGCCGACACCCACCGTGTTGCGGCAGAGATGCCGACGTCCGGCACGGCAGTTGCGGCAGTAGCCGCAGGTGATGTGGCCTTCGCCCGACACGCGATCGCCAATCGCGAAACCGGAAACCTCACTGCCGATCGCGACGATCTCGCCGCAATACTCATGCCCCACGGCCATCGGCACCGGAATCGTCTTCTGTGCCCAGGGATCCCAGGTGTAGATGTGCATGTCCGTGCCGCAGATCGCCGTGCGCTTCACGCGGATCATCACGTCGTTGGGCCCGACGACGGGCTCAGGAATCTCCATGAGCTCGATACCGGGAGCGGCTTTGGCTTTGACGAGTGCTTTCATCTATGCGCCCGCTTGAATCACTCCCAAATCCTTCCCAACCTTCCCAAACGCCCCGATAGCTCTGTCCAACTGCTCCCGCGTATGCGCGGCACTCATCTGTGTGCGAATGCGGGCCTTGCCTTGCGGCACGACGGGGAACGAAAAGCCGATCACGTACACACCCTCCGCGAGCAATCGCTGCGCCATCTCACCCGCAAGCTTCGCATCGCCCAGCATGACCGGAGCGATCGGATGATCTTCCCCGCCGAGCACGAAGCCGAGCTGCGTCATGCGCTCACGGAAGTATCTTGCGTTCTCATGCAGCTGCGCGCGCAGGGCGCTGCTCGTCTCGATGAGATCCAGCACGGCAATGCTCGTCGCGGCGATGACGGGCGGGATGCTGTTCGAGAACAGATAGGGACGCGAGCGCTGCCTGAGCCACTGCACGATCTCTTTCCGTCCCGATGTGAATCCGCCCGATGCGCCACCCAGGGCTTTGCCAAGCGTGCTCGTGATGATGTCCACGCGCTTCACGACGTTGCGTAGCTCCGGAGTGCCGCGGCCGTGCGGGCCCACGAAGCCGGTAGCGTGCGAATCGTCGACCATCACCAGCGCGTCATACCGATCGGCCAGATCGCAGATCGCATCCAGCCGTGCGATCACGCCATCCATCGAGAACACGCCGTCGGTGGCGATCAAGCGCACGCGCGCAGAGCGCGACTCGCGCAACCGCGTTTCCAATTCATCCATGTCGTTGTGCTCATAGCGCAGCCGTTGCGCTTTGCAGAGGCGGATGCCGTCGATGATGCTCGCGTGATTGAGTACGTCCGAGATCACGACATCCTGTTCGTCGAGCAGCGTCTCGAACAAGCCGCCGTTCGCGTCGAAGCAGGAGGAATAGAGGATCGTGTCCTCCGTCTGCAGAAAGGCGCTGATGCATGCTTCGAGCTGCTTATGTACTGCATGCGTGCCGACGATGAAGCGGACCGACGCCATGCCGTAACCGTCGCGCTGCAGTGCCGCCTGTGCCGCCGCCACGATGTGCGGATGATTCGCCAGGCCCAGATAGTTGTTCGCGCACAGATTGATGAGCTCGCGACCATCCTCCAGCCGCACGACCGCCTGTTGGGGCGAGGCGAGTACCCGCTCGGCTTTGAACAAGCCTTGCGCATGCAGCGCCTGCGTGTCGGCTGTCAGGCGGGTCAGAAAGTCTTGCTTCATGGGCGTGCCGTCGGACGATTGCTCTTCGAACGCTTCGTGGTGCCGCGCGGTTCGCTCATCGCGGTCCAGCATTGCTTGCAGGTCCAGCGCAGTTTATACGGACGGTATGCACGAATCCGTACCGGAAATCGAAGGGTCCGCGGGCGCGGGCCTGCGCATCGACAAATGGCTCTGGTGTACGCGGTTCTTCAAGAGCCGGTCGCAGGCGACGCAGGCCGTGACGGGCGGGTTGGTCCACGTCGGCGGGGAGCGTGTGAAACCTTCGCGTGCCGTCCACATCGGCGACACGCTCTCGATCACCCGCGGTGATCAGCAGTGGGTCGTCATCGTGCAGTCGATCCCACAACGGCGCGGTCCGGCGCCGGAAGCGCGCTCCCACTACGTCGAAACGTCTCAGAGCCTTGCGGCGCGCGAACGCAAGCAAGAGCAGGCGCGGCACAGGGCGCCGGCGCCTGAGGGACGGCCCGACAAGCACGATCGGCGCGAGTTGCGCAATTTGAAGAAGGGCTAGCAGCTAGCTCACCAGGTCGCTGAAGGGGTGACCCGAGTGCCCCGATAGCGCAGCCTGAATTTCGCTCGCAATCGCGAGTGCGATCGTTTCCGGTGTGCTCGCGCCGATGTCCAGCCCGACAGGCCCTCGCAGACGCCCCGTCAGGGCAGTCGCTGTCGCGCCCAATTCACGCAGCAGACGCGCGCGACGCGGGGCGGGGCCCAGCAATCCGATATAGGAGACAGTACTGGCCGCGAGCGCGCGCAAATACGCTTCATCGGAGGTCAGGTGATGGCTCATGACCACTGCGGCGTCGTGAGCATTCAAATCGATCGTCGTTGCGATGTCCGCAGCGGGGCCCGACACCACCTGTGCGGACGGTGGGAAACGTTCAGCGACCGCGTAAGCAGGCCGATGATCGACGATGGTCGTTTGCCATCCCAGCAACGCTGCGATGTATGCAAGCGGTTGCACGTCCGGGCCTGCACCCGCGATCAGAAGCTTCACGCTCAGCTCGACGGGCATCATCAGCAGCTCGGCGTCTCCCATGTTGAAGGTCTTCGTTGCCGGGAATCGGAGTGCGTTGGCCGGATCGATCGAGCTGTCGACGCGCAGCTCCGTTCCGCTATCGAGCGCCGTCAACCTGCGTCGATCTGTGCTCACTGCAAAGGATTGCCCCAGCGGCAACTGCGAGCTGCCCTGAATCACCAACGCAACGGCGGCCCGCGTGCGTGTCGCGCGCGCGGCATCGATGAACGCGAACGGTTGGTAACCGTTCCCCACGTGCAATGAGGTGAGCAGGATGCGCATGGCGCCTTCACAGCCGAGGCCGATACCCCAGATCAAATCGTCTTCGGAGCGTGTGTCGTAACTGATCACCTCGGCCTCATGCGTTTGCAGCACGCGTTCGGCTCGCGCCATCAGGTCGTTTTCCAGACAGCCGCCGCTCAAGAGACCTGCGGCCGTGCCGTCTCGGGCGATGAGCATCTGCGCGCCGGCCTTGCGGTAGGTCGATCCGATGGTGTGCACGACGGTCGCCAGCACTAGCGCTTCGCCTCGCCCGCGACGCTCGGTGAAAAACGAATGCAGATCAGTGAGAGCGAAACTCATGTGGTCAACGTTGCAGTCGGTTTGGCGTGAGCATCACGTTTTTTGTGGTTGCCAGCAATTGCGATGAGGCGCCTGCGGGACGCGCGCCAGCGCTGAACGAGTGGGTGTTGAACCGGGTTCGAGTTCAGCTGGAGCCTGTGGTTGCTGTGTTTTCCAATGGAGCTCGTAGTTGACGACTCATGGATGGTCTTCGCATGTCGTCAACAGGACGCTCCTATGAGCGCTCGCGGTTGCCACGCTTCATCGTCACCAGCACGCCCAACAAAGCCAGACTAACACCCACGGCTACGTACGTCACAACCTTGCCGCGCGAGCGTCTTTCGAGGCGCGGTGGGCTACGCTTCGACGTCAGGGCGTAGTCGACCAGGTAGGCTGTCGCTGCGCTCGCCGCTCCACCCAATAGTTGCTCTGGTATCGACTGCTCCTGAGCTTGGCGCCGAAACACTCTGCCGTAGATGGCGGCCCATAGGATGGATTTGAGCTGCTGGGTGATGACGCTCGCCAGCGAGTTGCGACGCGTCGTGCCTTGCTCGTGCGCACCAGGGTGGGAGAGCCACTGACTTGGGCGATTCGATGAGCTGACGCCATTCTTACGATCGAGTTTATTCATGGCCGCGCTGGTGGCCGCGGACAAGACACCTGCTGCCGCGCCTGAAAGCGCTGCCGTCTTCAATGTACGCAACGCCGCCATCGAGGTTCTCCACATGAGCAATTGCGTGTCAGCACCGCCTGTTCAACGGTGTGGCTCCAGCCGAGTTCCTGGTCTACAACGCACCCATCTCGCGCAGAGCAGACTCGATCACGGCAGCGCTCGATGATGCCGCCGACTCGTTTTCGGCAAGGGCATCGGCTTGCTCGAATAGAGGGGCAAACAAGCTCAGCTGATCGACGGGCCCGCGAAGTTGTGCGTAGCCGCGTGTCGCAAAGAGCGAGCTCCAACGGTCGCGCACTTGATCCCAGAACATCCTGGTGTGTGCGTAGTAATGGTCGGCCGCTGCGAAGTCGGCTTGCTGCAAGCGTTCGTAGCGCGCCATGCCATATTCGCGCGCGAGATAGGGTCGTGCTGGATCGAGCTGACGATCCGGTTTCAGCACGGCTTTGAGATTGTTTTCTTCCTGCGTCCAGCCGGTCGCGTGCACGGTGTGGCGATTCGTGCCGATCAATGCCTGATAGTCGTCGCGCACACTCCACTCGCGACGCGGCAGCGGACGCCAGGTCTCCGCGCTGAGCCAGCTGGAGAAGCTGCCGGTGTGCTCCCAGCGACCGAGACTCGCGTAGCGCGGCGATTCGTCCACCTGATACACCGTTTGCGACCAACGGCCGCGGGTGTCCTTGGGCTTCAGCTTGCGGCGTTCCCAACGATCGCGTCCTTGATATTCCACGATGTGCGTCGGCTCGTACGTCCAATCCTGGCGCCAGTGCTTCGTCACCATCGGGTCGCTCACGGTTCCATCCTTGCCGACCATGCGCATCTCCAGTATGTGCACCAGGCTGATGAAGGAGCCTGTGTCGCGGTCGACGTAAACCTTTTCCGTGCCCCACGATTGATAGGGCGCCGGTCGCTGCGGTGGATCCGTGTACGTGGCCACTTCGAGGAAATCGAACGTCACTCGATATTCGCCGCTCATGGCGAGAATCGCGCGGCGATCGCGCTCGAAGGGACTGATGCTCTTCTGCTGGAGTGCGACCCAAGCTGCCGAGTGGTCTTGGACCAACTTGACGGGAGCGCCTTGGGTCGTGCCGCCGCGGGGCCTCAATGCGCCTTCGCCCAGCGGCCAGGAGAAGGTGTAGCGCGGCGTGTCGGATTCGCCGCCCGCGGAGTCGTCATCGGCGTATGCCGCGACAGTTGCAATGAGCGTGCAAACAAGTGTCAGGACTCTGCGGAGCATCTGCGTCATGGCTCGAGGCGGATTTGCATGAAAGTGTGTCACAGAGCAGGTGCTCCCTACGTCTGACGTTTCACCCGGGAGAACGCGTTCATGTCATCGATGGCCACCGAACACTTCAGCGCGCTGCGACCACGCCTCTTCGGCGCCGCTTACCGCATGCTCGCTAGCAGGGCCGATGCCGAAGACGTGCTGCAAGACGAATTTCCTGGCTCTGGTACCGCGTGGGCCGCCGCGCGCCGGAGCGACGTATCGTGACCGTGAAGGGTGAAGCCGCGATGGCGTCGTTCTGGCGCGGTCAACTGCATTCGGTTGCAACCATCGAGACGGATGGCGAGCGCATTCATGGCTTCTACACGATTGCGAATCCAGACAAGCGCCGTGCGTTTGCCTTTCTCAACCCGGCGGCGACAGGCACTGAAAAAGCTACAACCGCAGCGGTAAAACCCCGCTTTTGCGGTGTGCAGTGCGTCACGAATTCGAGACGGGAAGGATCGCTCTGCACCTTGATGGGACCCAGGGCAACTACCTAGGCACCGTTTGTCGCCAGACCCCTTCCCATCCATCTTGGGAGGGGTATCATGCGGCCCCTTTCCAGCGCAGCCAGGGCGTTCCTGGCCCGCCAACGGACGCCACGTTTTCGAATCTCGCCACCGTATGCGGTGGCGGTTGCTCGCAAAGAAGACCACTCATCCAGATCACAACTTCGGAGCAGTTTTGTATGAACGCTCAGATGCGACGTCGACTCGCGCTACAGATCGCTGCCACCAAGCATGGCCTGCCCATCCGCTTCGTCGATGGTGCTTCCGAGTCGGTTGCCAAACGCATCACTGCCTCCGAAACCACGCGCACACGTTCGCGTCGCACACGCCGCACGATGTACGCAGCGGCCGCCGCCCGGCAGTCTTCCGCGAGCTGATTTAGCGCACCGTTCGCACCTGCCTTCGACTCCAAACTGCGACCGCATTGCGGTTGCAGTTTGCATAACTTCAACCTGGTCTGAATAGACGCCTCCCGCAAGCGTGAGCGCGTTCCCAGGTTCGCCACCAGACCGGTAAGTGCCCCCAAGCGTGTGATCCAAGGCACGCTTCTGTCGTCCCCACGATCGTTAGAGTCCTGCCACTTTTGGGAAGGACCTGCACCATGAGCGATCGTAATCACAGCGATAACGAGCCGACCGTACAGCTGCCCAAGCTGCCGGCGCAGGCCGACGAATTCGATCCTGAGAAGACTGTCGTCGTCGAGGATTGGTCGCAGGTACCGCTGCCCGCCATACCTGCCAACAAGAACAAGACGCGCTAGCAGGCTGCTAGCCTTTGCTGACCATCGGTTTGAAACGAACCGCGAATTCCATTCCCGTTCGCAACTCACATCCCGTTCCGCTCACCACGATCAGGTTCTGCCCGAACAGGACGCCGGGCGGATTGCGGCTCAGACGATAGGTCTTGAGCGTCTGAATGGGTTCAGGCCCGGTGACCTCGCCGCTGTTCTGGTCGGTCGTCGTGATGACGCATCGAGTGCAGGGTTTGACGGCCCGGAGCGTGACCTCGCCGGCAACCAGCTCGTCGATGGTGTCTTCCTGGTAGGGCAACAGGCCGCTCACCACGAGGTTGGGCCGAAAGCGGTTCATGGGTAGCGGCTGCTCCAGGCGCGAGTTCAAGTCGGCCAGCGAGCCCTCGGAAATGAGGAGCACGGGAAAGCCATCGCTGAAGCGGTTCTCTGCTTCGACGCCGCCAGTCCAGTCCAGGCTGCTCAGGCGTCGCTGAGTCGATTCGAAACGCACCAGCCGCACCGACTCCCCCACATGACGGGAGAGCCATGAGGCTGCCGCGTCGCCCGCATCCCGAGCCGAGCAGACATCGCGCCAGCACTGCACCCGCACCGCTGCGCCTTCTTGCTGCAGGGGCAGGCGCAATTCGCGGCCTTCTGGTGCACGCAAGACCAAAAAGGCGCCTTCAAACGCAGGCACGATCGATGCAAGTCTCGGTTGCTCTCGCTGTGTCACGAAACGGCCATCGGGACGCACGATCATCCATTCGCGATCGTGCTCGAGGCCTGCTGGTTGCAGCATGGCATGGGAGAGGGCAATTCCCCGACATGACTTGACGGGGTAGATGTTGAGCTCGGTGATGCGCGGCATCGGTGGCTTATAACCGGCGCCGCAGGTCAACTCAACGCAATGGAATGCGACGGCAGGAACAGCTCGCTGCACTGAGGCGTTCGCAACGAGGACTCAGGAGTTAATGAAGACCATGATCCATCCCAAAGGTCCTGAAGGATTGCCCTTGGCCGAAGTCGACGATGCGGTGACTGAAGAGGCGTCCCAAGACGCGGGCTCGAGCTGGGAGGCTGAAGTGTTGCGGCGGATAGCACCGCGGCTCGCCGAAGTACAACGTCGCGCGGCACATGATGACGAGGTGCTGGGCTGGGAAGCCGCAAGTGTGCGTCGACTCGTGCAAGTGACCAGCGGCGAGCTCTGATTGCGAGGCGTTGGGCGGCGCATGGTGCTCATCGCGTTCTGATTCGTTTTTCTCTTTCCTGCCTCCGGCATACTCTGTGCCGCCGCTGCGAGCGGCCACAAGAAAAACCGCTGGAGACTTCATGCCCGTGAGTATCGCCCTTGCCGCGCCCGCCGCTCAGGCGCGGGCACAGCGTTTGTTCGTCATCCTCACCGGAATATTCGTCACCAATGCACTCATTGCCGAATTCGTCGGCGTGAAGATCTTTGCGTTGGAGCCGACGCTTGGCATCCAGCCCTGGAACTGGAGCCTCTTCGGTCAGAGCGGCTCGTTGTCCTTCACGGCCGGTGTATTGCTCTGGCCGTTCGTGTTCGTGTTCACGGATGTGATCAACGAGTACTTCGGCGAGCGCGGTGTGCGCTTCATCTCCTGGCTCACGATCGGCTTGATCGCGTACGCGTTCCTGGCGGCCTATGTGACGATCGGCCTGGATCCGGCCGACTGGTGGCGGGTCGTGAACCGCGAGCGCGGCGTCCCCGATATGCAGGCTGCATTCGCCAATGTGTTCGGTCAGGGACTGTGGACCATCGCCGGCTCGATGGTTGCGTTTTTGCTCGGCCAGTTGATCGACGTCACGGTGTTCCATCGCATCCGCCGCGTCACAGGCGAACGCTGGGTCTGGTTGCGCGCCACGGGCTCGACAGCGATATCGCAGCTCATCGACAGCTTCGTCGTGCTGTACATCGCATTCGTCATCGGACCGCAACACTGGCCGACGTCGCTGTTCCTTGCGGTCGGTACGGTCAACTATGGCTACAAGCTGCTGATGGCGGTGCTGATGATCCCGCTGATCTATCTCGTACGCCGATGGATTCACAATCACCTGGGCCACGAGCACGCGACCGAGCTGGCACGCGTGGCTGCACAGTGACAGCGCCTAGAACAAGAGCTTGGCCATCGCACGCCGCGCGGCCGTGACTGCAGGTTCCTCTTCGCCGATGAGATCGAAGGCCATGACGAGCCGTTGACGCGCGGTTTCCTTGTTGGCCCGATCAGTGCGCATCTGGTCCAGCCACGTGTCGAATGCGATGGGCAGATCGCCTGCAAGCAGAGCGTGGACCGCGCGCAGGCTGCGTGCTTCGGGATCCTGTGCCGCGCGTTGCTCCAATGCGTTGATGTCGGGGTGAGCCGCACTCACTTCGCTGAAAGCAATCCGTGCTGCCAACCGCTTGACGGCTCGATGTTGCGGCTCGCGGTTCTGCAGATCCGACAACGCCGAACGTGCGGCATCCAGATTCCCTTCCGTTGCATCCAGCTCGGCGAGGGAGACTTGCAGCTCGACATTGTTCGGATCGCGTTCCAGTGCTGCGGTCAGCGACTGCCGGGCAGACGCGTAATCACCGCCCGCGCGCAGGTCCTCCACGAGGGGCTTGGCCTCTTCCGTTGCGGCTTGCACGTGCTGATCGAGCAGCGCGCGGATTTGTGCCTCTGACTGCACACCGACGAAGTGGCCGACGACGTTCCCGTCCTTGAACAACGCCACGGTTGGCAGGCTGCGAATTCCGATCTGCTGCGCCAACGTGGGCTCTTCGTCCGTGTTCACCTTTGCCAACTTGAAACGCCCCGCGTAGGCCGTTGCCAAGCGATCGAGTATGGGCATCAGTTGTTTGCACGGTCCGCACCAGGGCGCCCAGAAATCGACCAGCACGGGCACCTGACGTGACGTTTCCACCACCTCTTGCATGAAGTTTTCCGTCGTGGCCACGAATGCGGTCGCTGCGCTCATCGGTTTCTTTCCTCGCTATTGTCGGAACAAAGACACAGTCGACTGCCGGGTGCTCCGCCCGCACCATGACGTCTCTCAGTGGGTACGAAGTGCGGCGGATCAAGTCGAGGTGTATTAGCGCATGGGTGTATGCATTCGCTCAATGTGGGCCATGAGTAGCAAGCGACGTCCGCGGGGGGCGGGCACTCGGATAAACCGCATACGATGATTGCGTAGCCGGGCTAGCATGGGTAACGGACTGACCAGGGTTGGGTGATCCAGAGGGGTGCAGTGAACAAACCGGAGCTGCTTCCAGAGGCGAATGCTGGTGATGCTGCGCTCGCGGCCGCCGTCAATGCGCGCTATCTCGCACCCGAAGAGCCGCTCGTGCGCGAGCTTGCGGATCTCGCCCGCGAGCCTGAGTGGCAGACCGCTCGCGTTTCCAATCTGGCCCGCGATCTGGTCCTGAGCGTGCGCGAGCACACACAGCGCGGGACGGGCGTCGAGGCGTTTCTCAAGCAATACGATCTGTCGTCGCAGGAAGGCGTGATCCTCATGTGTCTCGCGGAGGCGCTGCTGCGCATTCCGGACGATGACACGGCGGACAAGCTCATTGCCGACAAGATCGCCTCAGGCGACTGGCGAGCTCATCTCGGGGCTGCCGATTCGCTGTTCGTCAACGCATCGACGTGGGGACTGTTGCTGACGGGCCAGATCATGCGGCCCGCCGAGCTCGACATCCGCAATCCTGGTGCGTTCGTCACGAGGCTCGCCGGCCGGTTGGGAGAGCCGCTGGTGCGCGCCGCGTTCCGTCAGGCGATGCGCATCATGGGCCATCAATTCGTGATGGGCCGGACAATCGCAGAGGCGCTGGAACGTGCGCGCTCGCCGGAGCAGCGCAACTGGCGTCATTCGTTCGACATGCTCGGGGAAGCGGCTCTCACCGAGGCGGATGCGCATCGTTACTATGAGTCCTATCACGACGCCATTGCGGCCGTGGGCGCGGCGAAGTCCGAGGGAACATCGGCCGCCGACGGCGCCAGCATTTCAGTCAAGCTGTCTGCCTTGTATCCACGCTACGAACACTCGCAACGCGCTCGCGTCTTGACCGAGTTGTATCCCCGCCTGGAATCGCTGGCGCAGTTCGCGCGTCAGCAGCGCATCGCATTCACCATCGACGCGGAAGAGGCGGATCGACTCGAGCTGCAACTGGAGCTCCTGCAGCGCCTCTGTCATTCGCAGGCATTGGCGCGCTGGGCGGGGCTCGGTCTTGCCGTGCAGGCGTATCAGAAGCGTGGACTCGATGTCGTGCGCTGGGTGATCGAGCTCGCGCGCCGCAGCGGTCAACGATTGAATGTGCGACTCGTGAAGGGGGCGTATTGGGACAGCGAAATCAAACGTGCCCAGGAACGTGGCCTCGCGAATTACCCCGTGTTCACCCGGAAGGTCAACACGGATGTCTCGTATCTCGCATGCGCGCGCCTGCTCCTCGCGGCGCCCGAGTCCATCCATCCGCAGTTCGCCACGCACAACGCTCACACCCTCGCATGGATCGTGGATACGGCGGGAGAGCTGGCCAGAACGCGCGGCAGCGTGCCGGCTTTCGAGTTCCAGCGGTTGCACGGGATGGGCGAGGAACTCTACGAAGAGGTCTTGCGGCGTTGGCCAAACGTCGCCTGCCGCGTCTATGCGCCGGTTGGATCGCACGAACAGCTGCTGCCCTATCTCGTGCGCCGATTGCTGGAGAACGGTGCGAACACGTCCTTCGTTCATCGCATTCTCGATCCTGCTGTGTCGATCGGCAGCATCGTGGCGGACCCTGTTGCTCAGGTCGACGCCTCTCCACACGTCGCGAATCCGCGTATTCCATTGCCGCCCGATTTGTTCGGGGAGGAGCGCCGCAATTCGCGCGGAGTGAATCTCACGGACAGCACGGAGCTGCAAACGTTGGCGCGTGGTCTGGCGGAGGCAACCGATCGACCCTGGCGCGCGCAACCGTTGATCGGCGGGCGCCAATGGGATGGCGAGCAGCGCGCCGTGCGCAATCCGGCACGCACGGAGGAGGTCGTCGGCAACATCGTGCATGCCGATGCAGCCGCAGTCGATGCGGCGCTTGCAGAGGCGCACGCTGCGCAACCCGAGTGGGATGCGACTCCTGCCGAGCAGCGCGCGTCGATACTCTTACGGGCAGCCGATCTCATGGAGACGCGCATGCCGCAGTTCATTGCTCGTTGCGTGCGCGAGGCCGGCAGGAACATTCCGGACAGCATTGCGGAGGTGCGCGAAGCGGTCGACTTCCTGCGCTACTACGCCCGTCGTGCAGTCGACGACTTCGCGCATCCGCAAGCCTTGCGTGGTGTAACGGGAGAAAGTAACGACCTGAGTCTGCACGGCCGCGGCGTGTTCGCGTGCATCAGCCCCTGGAACTTCCCGCTGTCGATCTTCACGGGCCAGATTGCGGCGGCGCTTGCAGCGGGGAATGGCGTGCTCGCAAAGCCGGCGGAACAAACGCCACTCATTGCCGCGCTGACGATTGCAACGTTGCACGAAGCCGGTGTGCCGACGCAGGTGCTGCACTTCGTTCCAGGCGATGGCGCGGTCGTGGGTGCCCGTGCCGTTGCCGATGCGCGCACGGCCGGCGTGGCATTCACCGGATCCACGGAAACGGCGCAAGCGATCCACCGTGCGCTGGCACAACGTTCGGGGCCGATCGGCACGCTGATCGCAGAGACGGGTGGTCAGAACGCGATGATCGTCGACAGCTCGGCGCTGCCCGAGCAGGTCGTACTCGATGTCGTGCAATCCGCGTTCAACAGCGCGGGTCAACGCTGCTCGGCACTGCGTGCGTTGTTCGTGCAGGATGACATTGCGGATCGCGTGCTGGAGCTGCTCGCAGGCCACATGGATGAGCTGGTGGTGGGCGATCCGGGCCGATTGCAAACCGACGTGGGCCCTGTCATCGATGAAGCCGCGCGCCAATCATTGCTGGCACATGTAGCCGGCGTGAGTGCGCAAAGCCGCTGGCGGCATCAGGTACGGCTCGGACCACAGCATGAGCCCGGCCTGTTTTTCCCGCCAACGGCCATCGAGCTGCCACGTTTCGATCTGCTGACGCGTGAGATTTTCGGACCCATCGCGCACATCATCCGTTTCGACGCCGATCGACTGACCGCCGTCATCGATGCCATCAACACATCGGGCTACGGGCTCACGCTCGGTATTCACAGCCGCATCGATACGACCGTGCGGGAGATCGTTGCGCGCGCACGCGTCGGCAACATCTACGTGAATCGCAACATGATCGGCGCCGTGGTGGGCGTGCAGCCCTTCGGCGGCCGCGGACTCTCAGGAACCGGGCCGAAAGCGGGCGGTCCTTACTATCTGCATCGCTTCGCCACGGAGCGCACGTTGACGATCAACACGGCGGCTGTGGGAGGCAATGCCAGCCTGTTGGCGCTCGGTGACTGAGTCGCGGCCATGAACTTTGATGAGCCGATCATCCGTTCACCCTGAGCCTGTCGAAGGGCTCCTGAAGCGGCCACGTCTAGATCTTCTGCGGATAATCGAACTCGACACTCACGCCCAGGTTCCATCCCAAGTCGCGCCAGTGAGCAATATCGAATTCCATCCGGACGACGGCGCACGTGGGCATGTTGTCGATGCGTCGCTCGCTCGAGAGTTGATCGGCGCATTCGCCGATGCCGGGATTGTGGCCGACGATGCACACGTGGCTGGCAGTGCCGCCGACGTCGCAGATCAGCGCGAGTATGTCTTTGGGCGATGCGAGATACAGACGCTCGCGCTTCTGAACGGAGGAGGGCGGCAGGCCCAATTCGTGGGCGATGTGCTGTGCGGTGTCGAGCGCACGCAGCGCGGGGCTCGTCATGAACAAGTCGGGTTTGGAACCTTGCGCATGCAGCCACCGACCCATCTTCTTCGCATCGCGCACCCCGCGCGCCTCCAGCGCTCGATCCCAGTCGGCCTGGCCCGCGAGCGCCGGAGCAGCCGTGGCGTGCCGAATCAGCGTGAGCTGCTTCATGTGGCGCTCACTTCCACGATGCCGTTGTTGATGCGCGTGGCATAGGTGCGAACAGGTTCGTATGCAGGCGGCGTCAGCGCAGCGCCGGTGCGCAAGCAGAAGCGGGCACCGTGACGCGGGCAGATCACGACGTCATCTTCGACGACACCGCCTGCCAAGCCACCGCCATCGTGGGTGCACACATCTTCGACCGCGAAGAACTCCCCGCCGACATTGAATACGGCGACGAAGCGGTCATCGACTTCGACCTGCGCATAATCACCCGGTGCAATGGAGTCCGCCGGAGCGACCGGAACCCACATCACATCATTCCGGTCTGCAAGCGCGCCGCCTCACTCATCATCGTCTGGTTCCAGGGCGGGTCGAATACGAGCTCCACATCGGCGAGCTTGATCGTGGGAATGATTTCGACTTTGTCGCGCACGTCCTGCACGAGCACATCGCCCATGCCGCAGCCGGGTGCCGTCAAGGTCATCTTGATACGGACGATGCGCTCCCCATCCGCTTCGCGCTCGATCTCGCAGGAGTAGACCAGGCCGAGATCGACGACGTTGATCGGGATCTCCGGGTCGTAACAGCTCTTCATCTGCTCCCACACCAGCTCCTTGACGTCGTCGTCGGTGGCATTCGGCGGTAGCTCGGGAATCGCGACGATCTCCTTCCCTAGGGCATCGGCATCCTTGCCGGCGATGCGGAAGAGGTTGCCCTCGATGTAGACCGTAAAGCTGCCTCCCAGCGCCTGGGTGATGAAGCCCGTCTTGCCTTCCTTCAGATTGACGGTCACACCCGCCGGCACGATGACGGCTTCGACATCGCGCTGGATGGTGACAGGCTCTTGTTCGTGGCGGTACACGGTGGATCTCGAAATTACTCGGTGGTCGCGGGCTTATCCGCGTGGTGTAGCGCCGCGCGCAGCGTATGCCAGCACAGGCTGGCGCACTTCACGCGGGCGGGAAACTCGCGCACGCCGGACAGCGCGGCGAGCTTGCCCAGACTGGCTGGATCGACCTGGGCGTCATGCTCGGTCAGCAGCGAGTGCACTTGCTCGAAGAGTCGTTCGAACTCGTTCAACGTCTTGCCGCGAACGGCTTCGGTCAGCAACGACGCCGAAGCAACCGATATCGCGCAACCGGCACCTTCGAACTTCACGTCCTGCAGACGCTCGCCGTCGAGGTTCGCATAGATCGTCAATCGATCGCCGCACAGCGGATTGTGGCCATCCGCATGGGCGTCCGCGGGTTCGAGCTTGCCGAAGTTACGCGGGTTGCGGTTGTGGTCGACGATGACGTCGCGGTAGAGATCCTTGAGATCCATGCTTAACTCAACATGCGCCGGGCCTCGCCGAGCGCGGCGACGAGCTGATCGACTTCGGCGAAGGTGTTGTAGAAGGAAAAGGATGCGCGCGCGGTGGCGGGCACGTTGAAGAAGTCCATGACCGGCATCGCGCAATGATGTCCGGTGCGGATCGCGACACCTTCGGTGTCGACGATCGTACCGATGTCGTGCGGGTGAATGCCGTCCAGTACGAAAGACACGACGGCCGCTTTCTTCTCGGCCGTGCCGATGATCCGCAAGCCGGGAACCCGCGACAGTGTGTCTGTGGCATAGACCAGCAATTCGTGCTCGTACGCAGCGATGCGGTCCATACCGATCGTGGTCAGGTAGTCGATGGCCGCGCCGAGCCCGATCACGCCAGCGATATCCGGCGTGCCTGCCTCGAACTTCCACGGTATCTGATTGAACTGCGTGCGCTCGAAGGTGACCGACAGGATCATGTCGCCGCCGCCCTGCCAGGGTGGCATTGCTTCGAGCAACGACTCGCGGCCATAGAGCACGCCGACGCCGGTGGGGCCGATCATCTTGTGGGCGGAGAAGCAGTAGAAGTCGCAATCCAGCGCGCGGACGTCGACGGCCTGATGCGGCACTGCCTGTGCACCATCGAGCAACACGGGGATGCCACGCTGTTTCGCCGCGGCGATGAAGCGCTCCACGGGAACGATGGTGCCGAGGGCATTTGAGACATGAGCCAATGCGAGCAGCTTCGTGCGCTCGCTCAGCAGCTCGATGAAGCGGTCGTATTCGACCTCGCCGCGCTGATTGATGGGAATGACTTTGAGCTGTGCGCCGGTCTGCTCGCACAAGAGCTGCCAGGGCACGATGTTGGCGTGATGCTCGAGGCCGGAGATGAGAATTTCATCGCCGGGCTGGAAGCGGCTGCGACCGTAGGACTGCGCAACCAGGTTGATTGCTTCCGTCGTGCCGCGCGTAAAGATGATCTCGCGGGAGCTTGCAGCGTTGATGAAGTGTCGCACCCGATCGCGGGCGCCTTCGAACGCATCGGTGGCTCTCTGGCTCAACGTGTGCACGCCGCGATGCACGTTCGCGTGGTCATGCTCGTAATAGCGGCTGATGGCATCGATCACGGACTGAGGACGCTGGCTCGAGGCCGCGTTGTCGAGGAACGCGAGCGGCTTGCCTCGAATCTGCTGGTCGAGGATCGGGAAATCGCGCCGCACGGCTTCGACATCGAACGTCGTGGCACGCTGGAGTGGACGACTCGCGCTCATGCGGCAACTCCCAGCGGCAGACTCAACTTGTCGGCCAGTTTTTCATGCAAGTAACCGCGTAACTCGTCGCCGGGTACGACACTGAGAACGGATTCGGCAAACGCGTGAATCAACAGCACACGCGCTTCCTGTTCATCGATGCCGCGCGAACGCAGATAAAACAGCGAGGCAGGATCCAGACGGCCCGTCGTCGCGCCATGGCTGCACTTGACGTCGTGTGCGTAAATCTCGAGATCGGGCTTGCTGTCGATCTCGGCCTGCGGCGAGAGCAGCAGGTTGCGGCTGGACTGGTGTGCTTCGATCTTCTGTGCGCCGGGATGAACCACGGCCTTGCCGTTGAAGATGCCGCGTCCGCGCTCGTGCGCGATGCCGCGATAGTTCTCCTCGCTCAACGTGTGTGGCGCGAGGTGATCCACGCGCGTATGGATGTCCAAATGCTGTGTCGCGCGGGGGAAGAACAGGCCGTCGATGTCCGCACGAGCCCCCGGGTCCTCCAGGCGAATATTCAAGTCCGTGCGACCCAGCCCGGCACCGAGCGCCAGCTCCGTGAAGTGATAACGGCTGTCGCGTTGCTGGCTCACATGGATCGCGCCGATGTGAAACGCTCGTAACGACTCCTCCTGCAAACGGCAGTGCGTGAGCTCCGCGTTCTCCTCGAGCGTCATGGATGTTTGGGCGTTCGTGAACTGTTCCAGGTCGGCGGTCGCAAGGTAGTGCTCGATCAACGTCATCCGGCTGTTGCGTCCGACGCGGACGATCACGCGGGGATGACTCATCAGCGATGGCACATCGGTCCACACGTGCAACAGGTGGACGGGTTTTGTGCACTCCATGTTCGGAGCCAGCTCGAGCAGCATGGCTGCTTCCAGAAATGCCGTATTGAGATCGCGAAAGGCCGAAGACTCCGTTCCTTTCGGCGCGGCGAGAATCTGTTGCGTGAGGCGGGTGTCGGCACTCGCTGCGCGATTCCACGTGCGGACGCGCAAACCGTCGCACGACGCTTCGGACAATCCCGGCGCGTACACGCCGTTCACGAGGACGAGGCGAGCGGCGTTGAAGCTCGGCAGCAGCTTCGCATCGATGTGTGCAGAACCCTCTGTTGCCAATGCGAAGCTGCGCGCTTCCAGCCGGCGCAGGTTGGTGTAGTGCCACGCCTCTTCTCGCTGCGTCGGAAAGCCCTGTGCGAGAAATCGTTCCAGCGCGGTGCTCTGTACCGCCTGCAATTCAGCTGTTGCCGGTGCTCGCGCTGCAAACGTTGCTTGCAGCCGCTCGAGCGAGGGCGGCAGGATCTGTTTCGGATTCGCGCTCATGCGGCACTTTGCGCGAGCCAGTCATAGCCGCGCTTCTCCAGCTCGAGGGCCAGCGACTTGTCGCCGGTCTTGACGATGCGCCCGCCGGACAGAACGTGAACCTTGTCTGGCACGATGTAATCGAGCAGGCGCTGATAGTGGGTCACCATCACCATTGCCCGATCGGGGCTACGCAGGCTGTTCACGCCGTTCGCGACGACGCGCAGCGCATCGATGTCCAGACCCGAATCGGTTTCGTCGAGAAGGCACAATTTCGGTTCGAGTACCGACATCTGCAGAATCTCGTTGCGCTTTTTCTCGCCGCCCGAGAAGCCCTCGTTCACGCCGCGATTCAGGAAGCTCTCGTTCATCTGCATGAGTTTCATCTTTTCGCGGATGAGCGTGAGGAACTCATAGGCGTCGAGTTCGGGTAACCCGCGATGGCGGCGAGCTGCATTGAGTGCCGCCTTCAGGAGATACACGTTGTTCACGCCGGGGATCTCGACGGGATACTGGAAGGCGAGGAACACGCCGGTGCGCGCCCGCTCTTCCGGCGGCAACGCGAGCAAGTTTTGCCCGAAATACGTGACAGTGCCCGACTGAACTTCGTAGCCCTCACGACCCGCCAGCACCTGCACGAGTGTGCTCTTACCGGAGCCATTGGGCCCCATGATGGCGTGCACTTCACCCGCGCCCACTTCGAGGCTCACGCCCTGGAGGATTTTCTTGTCGCCTGCGCTAACGTGCAGGTTCTTGATGCTCAACACGCTGGGAACTCCGATAACGGCAGATCAGCCGACCGAGCCTTCGAGGCTCACGGCCAGGAGGTTTTGAGCTTCGACGGCGAACTCCATCGGCAGCTCTTTGAAGACGGCTTTACAAAAGCCGTTGACGATCATGTTCACCGCGTCCTCTTCCGAGATGCCGCGGCTGAGACAATAGAACAACTGGTCATCGCCAATCTTCGACGTCGTCGCCTCGTGCTCGACCACAGCGCTGGGATGGCGAATCTCCATGTACGGGAACGTGTGCGCGCCGCACTTCTCGCCCATGAGCAGCGAGTCGCACTGGGTGTAATTGCGCGCGCCTTCCGCGCTCGGCAGTATCTTCACGAGACCGCGGTAGGTGTTCTGACCGTGACCCGCGGAGATGCCTTTGGACACGATCGTGCTCTTCGTATTGCGGCCGATGTGGATCATCTTCGTGCCCGTGTCGGCTTGCTGGTAGTTGTTGGCGACCGCGACCGAGTAGAACTCGCCCACCGAGTTGTCGCCCTTCAACACGCAGCTTGGATATTTCCAGGTGATGGCCGAGCCGGTTTCGACCTGCGTCCAGCTGATGCGCGAGTTCGCGCCGCGGCATTCGCCGCGCTTGGTCACGAAGTTGTAGATGCCACCGCGGCCGTTCTCATCGCCGGGGTACCAGTTCTGCACGGTGGAGTACTTGATGTTCGCATCGGTGAGCGCGACGAGCTCCACGACCGCTGCGTGCAGCTGGTTTTCATCGCGCATCGGCGCCGTGCAGCCTTCGAGATAGCTGACGGAGGCGCCTTCGTCCGCGATGATCAACGTGCGCTCGAACTGACCGGTGTTCGCCGCATTGATGCGGAAGTAAGTGGACAGCTCCATCGGACAGCGCACGCCTTTCGGCACGTACACGAAGGAGCCATCGGAAAACACGGCGGAGTTCAGGGCAGCGAAGAAGTTGTCGCCATGAGGTACGACGGTGCCCAGGTACTGTTCAACGAGCTGCGGATGCGTCAGCACCGCTTCCGAGAACGAGCAAAAGATGACGCCGGCCTTGGCCAGACGATCTTTGAAGGTAGTGGCCACCGAGACGCTGTCGAAGACGGCGTCGACGGCGACACCGGCAAGCTTCGCGCGTTCGTGCAGCGGGATGCCCAGCTTGTCGTAGGTTTCGAGCAGCTTCGGGTCCACTTCCTCCAGACTCTTCGGTCCATCGGTCTTCACCTTTGGCGCGGAGTAGTACGAAATGGCCTGGTAATCGATGGGATTCACGCGCACATGGGCCCAATGGGGCTCGCGCATCGTGCGCCAATGCTCGTAGGCCTTGAGGCGCCACTGAAGCATGAACTCGGGTTCGTTCTTCTTGCGCGAGATGAGCCGGATGACGCTCTCATCCAGTCCCGGCGGAACGGTGTCCGATTCGATATCGGTGACGAAGCCGTGCCGGTACTTCTGCGCGACCAATGCTTCGAGGGTATCTGAGGAAGTGCTGGACATAAGAACCTTCGCTCGTATCTTCAGGGCCGGACCGTGCGAGTGCTTTGCGCACCCGCTTTGATCCCGGCGGAGATATCGGCAATTCGAATCACACCGCGATCCAACCCAGCCAGTTGGGCCAGGCTCACGTCATTCAATGCGCGGCGGATGGCAGCGTTGACCCGCTGCCATGCGTGACCCACGCGACAAGTCGTAGCAATGCAGCAGGTGCTGTGCCCGCTGCTGCACTCGGTCAGGGCGATAGCCCCCTCGATGGTGTCGAGGATCTCGGCCGCTGAGATTTCTGCCGCGGGCCGCGCGAGCTGATAGCCGCCGTGGCTGCCCCGCATGGACACCACCAGACCCCCGCGCTGGAGCGATTTGAGCAATTTGCTCACAGTGGGTAGGGCGATGTGCGAACGTTCGGCAACCTCAGCAGCCGTCAGCCGCTGCTCGGACTGCGTCGCGAGCACGGCGAGAATCACGGTGCCGTAGTCAGTGAGTTTGCTGATTCGAAGCATGGCGACCACCTGGAATTGGGACCATTTTAGTCCACATGGAGGGGCGAGCCAACCCACTCGAGGCTGCATTCGCCTATCGCTAATACGCGACGAAGGGGAAACTTTGCGCCCTGTAATGCGTACAGCCTCGCCAGGGCGCAACTTACGCCGCTTGCATCGGCGCATTCGAATGTAGTGGTTTTGCTATCCTACGCGCCCTCGTAGCACGTCAGACGATCCACCGGCCTGGCATCCGGACCCCAGGATCAACACATTGATTGGAGGCGATAGATTTATGAGCGGCAGCGAACTGGACGCAATCGCGCAAGCGATGGTTGCCAAAGGCAAAGGCATTCTCGCAGCGGACGAGTCGAGCGGCACGATCAAGAAGCGCTTCGACAGTATCAAGCTGGAGTCCACCGAAGAGAATCGCCGCGCCTATCGGGACATGTTGTTCACCGCGCAGGGCGCAGCCGATCACATCAGCGGCGTCATCCTGTATGACGAGACCATCCGGCAGAAAGGCCGCGAGGGTGTGGCGTTTCCGCAGTTGCTGAACAAGCTGGGCATCATCCCCGGCATCAAGGTCGACACGGGTGCAAAGCCGTTGCCCAATTTCCCTGGCGAGACGATCACCGAGGGCCTGGATGGACTGCGCGAGCGGCTGGCCGAGTACTACCAGCTGGGCGCGCGCTTTGCGAAGTGGCGTGCGGTCATCGATATCGGCACCGGTATCCCCACTCAGTTCGCCATCGACGCCAACACCCATGCGCTGGCGCGTTACGCCGCGCTCTGTCAGGAAGCGAAGATCGTTCCGATCGTCGAGCCCGAAGTACTGATGGACGGCGCTCACGACATCGCGCGCTGCGAAGAAGTCACGGGCGCAACGCTCGCATCCGTGTTCAAGGCGCTGCACGACCAGCGCGTTCGTCTCGAAGGCATCGTGTTGAAGCCGAACATGGTGATCTCCGGCAAGAAGGCCAGCTCGCGCGCGGGTGCGCAGCAAGTGGCCGAAGCCACTGTTCGCTGCCTGAAGCGCTATGTGCCGAGTGCGGTCCCCGGCATCGCCTTCCTCTCCGGCGGTCAGAGTGCAGCTGAGGCCACTGAGCACTTGAGCCTGATGAACAAGATCGGCTCGCTGCCGTGGCAGCTGACATTCTCGTATGGCCGCGCGTTGCAGGATGAGGCGCTGAAGGCCTGGGGCGGCAAGCCCGAGAACGTGGCTGCGGGGCAGAAGGCCTTCGTACGTCGCGCCAAGTTCAACGGTCTGGCTCGCAGCGGCAGCTACACGGCTGCCCACGAGCAGCAGGCCGCTTGAGTGACGGCCGCTCGTTCGCGCGTTCACATGTCGCCTGATTCCGCGGTCGCGCGAACGAGCCCTGCTGGCGACGACATCGTTCAGTTTCGCGATGTGCACTATTCGATCGGAGGCCGCGCGATCTTCAGCGGCCTCACGCTCACGATCCCACGCGGTCGCGTTACCGCGATCATGGGGCCGAGCGGCACGGGCAAGACCACGCTGCTACGGTTGCTGACCGGCCAAATCAAGCCCAGTCGCGGCGAAATCCTGTTCGATGGAGTGAATGTCTCGACCTTGCGGCAGCGTGATCTGTACGCGCTGCGTCGTCGCATGGGCATGCTGTTTCAGAACGGCGCCTTGCTCACCGACATGAGCGTGTTCGAAAATGTTGCCTTCCCACTGCGTGAGCACACGAAGCTGCCCGAGTCGATGCTGCGAACGTTGGTGTTGACCAAGCTCCAGGCGGTGGGGCTGCGTGGTGCAGCCCAACTGATGCCGGCGGAATTATCGGGCGGTATGGCGCGTCGCGTGGCGCTGGCGCGCGCCATGGTCACCGATCCGGATGTGCTGATTTATGACGAACCGTTCACCGGTCTCGATCCCATCTCGATGGGCATGATCGCTCGCCTCGTGCGGCAGATGAACAATGCCTTGGGCATCACGAGCATCGTCGTCTCCCATGACGTCGAAGAGCTGTCCGCGCTGGCGGATATGGCGTACTTGCTGTCGGCGGGAAAAGTTGCGGCCACAGGCACCTTCAAGGATCTCAAAAGCCACGAATCCGAAATCGTGCATCAATTCATGAACGGCCTCGCCGATGGTCCCGTCGCGTTTCACTACCCGGCCTCGGACTACTACGATCAATTGCTCGGAGCCGCCTGAAACATGGGGTTATTGACCGAGCTGTTAGCCGGGCTGCGCGGCTTCGTTGCCAACGTCGGCGCCATCACGTTGTTCTTCGGTCGGTTGCTGGCGCAGCTGCCAAGAGCTTTGCTGCGACCGGGGTTGATCATCCATCAGATACACAATGCCGGCGCGTTGTCGCTGGTGATCATCATGACCTCGGGGCTGTTCGTCGGCATGGTGCTCGGCTTGCAGGCGCACGATCTGCTGGAGCGCTTTGGTTCCGAGGATGCGTTGGGAACGGGTGCGGCACTGGCGCTGTTGCGCGAGCTCGGTCCCGTGGTGACTGCATTGTTGTTTGCAGGTCGTGCCGGCACCGCGCTGGCTTCCGAAATCGGGTTGATGCGTGCCACCGATCAATTGACCGCCATGGAGATGATGGCCGTCGATCCTTTGCGGCACATCGTTGCGCCGCGCTTCATCGGCGGGTTGGTCGCAATGCCGCTGCTGACGGCGATCTTCATCGGCATCGGCATCTTCGGCGTGCAGTTGATGGGCGTGCAGGTGTTCGGTGTGGATGAGTTTGCGTTCTGGTCGCAGATGCGCTCGGCCGTGGAGCTGTCGGATGTCCGTGAGGGCATGATCAAGGGCACGGTGTTCGGCATCGCATGCAGTCTGGTCGCGGTGTACGAAGGCTATACCGCCACTCCGACCGCGGAGGGCGTGGGCCGCGCCACGACACGCACAGTCGTCACATCGGCCGTGCTCACGTTATTTCTCGATTACATGCTCACCGCTCTGATGTTGTGAGTGAGGTCATTCATGCAAGCCAATCGTGCCATCGAAATTTCCACCGGGCTGTTCGTCCTCCTCGGACTCGCTGCGCTGTTCTTCATGGTGACCCAGATCACCAATCGGCAGCTGTCCACGAACGGCAAGAGTTATGCGGTGCAGGCGCAGTTCGAGAACATCGGCAGCCTCAAGGTCGGCGCGCCCGTGTCCATGGCCGGCGTGACCGTCGGGCGCGTGGAATCGATCGGCTTCGACCAGAACGTGTACAAGGCCGTGGTCAAGCTGCGGATCAACTCCACGTACAACCGCATTCCCAAGGATAGCGATGCGGCGATCCAGACCTCTGGGTTGCTCGGTGGTCAATACATCGGCATCACGGCCGGCGGCGATGAAGCGTTCTTGAAGCAGGGCGACCGGATCGAATTCGTTCAGGATGCGTTCGTACTGGAGAACCTGATCAACCAGCTTGTGGCTACGTTCATGAACCGAAACCAAGAATCCGGATCTGAACAGGGTCAATCCCAGGCCGCGCCTCAGGAGGCAACGAAATGAAGTCGATTCTGGTTCCGTGTGCGATGGCGGTGCTGCTCGGTATTGGCAGCGCTGGTTGGGCTCAGGGTGCCCCCGAGGCCAAGCCTGCGACCTCAGACGCGGCCGCGCAGGCCGACAATCCCAATGCGCTCATCGAGAAGGTGGCCCAGGATGTCCTGAAGGATCTGGACGCGAATCGTGAGCAGTACAGGAAGAACCCGAAGACGATCCGTCAGCTGGTCGACAAACACTTGTTGCCGCATTTCGATACGGAGTACGCGGCGCGACTGGTGTTGGCGCGTCACTGGAAAACGGCGACACCGGAGCAGCGCAAGCGCTTCGTCGATGCGTTCTATCAGTCGCTGCTGCAGAACTATGGCGAGGCGCTGCTGGACTTCACGCCGGATCGCCTGAAGGTGCTGCCATTCCGTGGTGAGGGCAACGCAGACAGTGCAACGGTGCGGACTGAAGTGCGTCGCGACAACGGTCAGCGCGTCCCGGTGAACTATTCCCTGCATCGCACGCCCCAGGGCTGGAAAGCGTGGGACGTGACGATCGAAGGTATCTCGTACATCCGCTCGTTCCGAACGGACTTCAATTCGGAAATCCAGCAGAAGGGACTGGAAGCCGTCATTGCCCGGTTGGAGTCTCAGATCGCCAGTGGACAGGCGCCGAAGCCCACCGCGAGCGGCACGACGACCAAACCGAATTCGGCCTCTTGATGTCCGCCTCTTTCAGCAACACGGGCCCGGGGCGCTTCAGCGTCAGCGGGCCCATGACGTTCGAAACCGTGACGAGCCTGTTGCAACAGGGCGCGGCTGCGTTCGGGCAGTCCGGTCCGATCGAGATCGATCTGGCGCAAGTCGGCGAGAGCGACAGCGCGGGCCTTGCTCTCCTGATCGAGTGGAAGCGTCTGGCGCGCGAGAAAAACAGCTCGATCACCTTTGCCGGCATGCCGCCGCAGCTGATGGCGCTTGCGCGGATCAGCGAAGTGGACGACTTGCTCGGTGTGGCGTCTGAATCGGTCCGTGAGGGCGAAGGGGCGACTGTCGGATAGCCCGGGAATGAAGCCGGCTCAAGGCGCCGGCTTCTGGTCTTCTTGCTTGTCGGAAGGCACGTCTGTTCCTGTATCCGGATCAGAGGGCGCCTCTGCTCCGGCGCTGTCCGCAGCCGCAGCCTCATCGTCCATATCAGCTGCCTCATCCTCCAGATCGTCCATCGGCGGCTCGCCATCGAAGATGTTGTATTCGCGCCGTTGCACCCACGCATCGCGGATGAATGCATAACGGTCGTAGGTCTTGCTCATGGTCTGATCGAGACTCAGCAACTCGGCGCGTTCGCTCACGAGATCAACCGCACGCAGGCCGGTTTTCGCTTCCCACGACATGTCGATGTAGTGCAGCGTGTACGTGTATTCGTCCGGGATACGCGACGGACCGTCGCGGAAATTCGAAGGTCCGAAGAACGGCAGCACGAGATAGGGGCCCGACGCCACCCCCCACACCGCGAGCGTTTGACCGAAGTCCTCGTCGTTCGCCGGCAGATTCATCTTCGAGGCGACATCGAACAATCCCGCAATACCCAACGTGGAGTTCACCAGGAAGCGTCCCGTGTCGCGCAGGCCAAGCACGAACTTGCCCTGCAGGAACTGGTTGATGAACGTCGTCGGGTATTCGAGATTCGCGAAGAAGTTGGACACGCCTCTGCGCACGGGACGTGGCGTCACCTTGTTGTAGGCCTTTGCCACAGGCTTCAAGGCAGCACGGTCGATGGTGTCGTTGAACTTGTCCATCTTCCGGTTGAAGCCTTCGTAGGGATCCTTGTTCGTCGTCCGACCGGGCGTTGTTGCGCACGCGCTAGCAAGCAGCGCCACGGCGAGCAGCGCGGCGATGCGCGCAACGGAACAGAAGCGGGAGGGCAGGGCCGACATCGAATCCCCTTGGGGTAGGAGGCACCGAGCGGCGATTCTAGTGGGAAGAAGCCGATAGCGGATAGCCGTTAGCGTGGGCAACAGGCGTTCATGCCATCGCTCAGCTCCTAGCAGCCTGTCGGATTTAGGATTGATCTACTGCGGCGGTAGCAGCTGGGTCCATTTTTTCGATCGTCCTCGTTGAATAGCGACGGCTATTCGCCTCGAACGATCGAAAAACTGTCCTCCCACATTTATTAGATGTGGGCCACCGTCCTCGCTACGATCACCTAAGTCCGACAGGCTGCTAGGCGGCCCGTCAGCCTTGTGGCTGCATCCCGGCGGCGCGGCGCATCTTCCTCGGCATCGCTTCCTGCACTTCATCGAGCCGCGCCTGGAAGCGCGCGCGTTGCACTGCCGAGATCTGGGGGACGGCCAGCGCCAGCTGCAGTTGACTGACCGCCAGCGGCAGGTCGCCGCTCATGATGTGGTACTCGGACATGTAGTAGTACGACTCAGCCACATCGCCCGCGGCATTCGCCGCGAGGGCAATCAAGCGTGCCTGTTCGGGTGTGGGAGGCACGGAATTGAACAGATCGAGCAGGATCTCGTGCGCGCGCTTGTTGTCGCCCTGTTGCATGAGCGCTTCCGCATACCGCACCGTCACGGCCACGTTGCGCGGGAACAGCCGTCGTGCCTGGGCAAAGGTTTGCAGCCCCGCTGAGGCCTCTTTGTTGGCCATCTGCGCCTGTCCCAATGCGGTGTGGTACTGCATGACCTTCGGGTTCGCATCGCGCAGGCGCTTGAAGATCGCGACGGCTCGCTTCGCATCTCCCGCTTGCAGTGCCGCCAGACCGCTGCCGTACATTTCGGCAGACGTCGCGTCGGGCTCGTTACGGATCTGCGCCGCGTAGTACTCGCGGGGATCTTCGCCGGGCGGTGTCGACAGCACGCGCAAGCGTTCGCGCATGAGCGCGTAGCTGATGGAGTCGGGCTGCGGCTTCACATCGATCTGCGCAGCGCGCTCCTTGGTCTCCGCAATACGCGTCGAGGTGACGGGGTGAGTGCGCAACATCTCCGGAATCTGTGCTTCGCTCACTCCCGCACGGCGGCTCATCGTTTCGAAGAAGGCCGGCATGCCTTCCGGATCGAATCCCGCTCGCGCGAGCACGTTGACCGCCACGCGGTCCGCCTCGGTTTCATTGGCGCGCGTGAACGAGATCTGGTTCTGAATCGCAACGCTCTGGGCTGCGGCGATGCCCGCCATGGCTGCATCGCCACCACCACCCGCGGCACCCAGCAGAATTGCGGCCAGCATCGCCGCCGTCGAAACGAGGCTCGAGCGATTCTGCGACACGAGCCCGCGAGCGATATGCCGCTGAGTGACGTGTGCCACTTCGTGCGCCATCACACCTGCCAGTTCGCTTTCGTTCTTGGTCGCGAGGATCAGCCCGCTATTCACGCCGATGAATCCGCCCGGTAAGGCGAATGCGTTGATGTCGGGCTCGCGAACCGGGAAGAAATCGAACTTCTGTGTGCCCTCGTTCGCTTCGGACGCCAGGCGATGACCGATGTCGCGGAGGTATTCAGTGACCTCCGGGTCTTCGAGAATGAGATCCGAATCGCGCAGCCCCCGCACGATCATGCGGCCGATCTTGTACTCCTCTTCCGGGGTGAGCGCGGCCTGCGCCGGGCTGCCGATGTCCGGCAGCTCTTCGTCCGCACGCACGCCTGCTGCAAAGACCAGCAGGGCCGTGGCGAGAAGTGGCAGAAGTGCGCGCATGAGCGAATTCTCAGGACAAGAGCGGCGCAACGTTGGACCAGGGACTGCCGGGGACGTTCGCCCCCGTCACAAAATCTCGGACGCGTGATCCGCGAGCCGCGAGCGCTCGCCGCGCATGAGCGTGATGTGGCCCGAGTGCTCCCAGCCGCGGAAGCGATTCACTACGTAAGTCAGCCCGGATGTCGTCTCCGTCAGATAAGGCGTGTCGATCTGCGCGACGTTGCCCAGACACACGAGCTTCGTGCCCGGACCGGCACGCGTGACCAGCGCCTTCATCTGTTTCGGGGTGAGATTCTGCGCCTCATCGATGATGATGTAACGATTCAGGAATGTGCGGCCGCGCATGAAGTTCAACGAGCGGATCTTGATGCGGTTGCGCAGCAGATCGTTGGTGGCTGCGCGACCCCAGTTGCCGCCTTCCTGACTCTGCGTAAGCACTTCCAGGTTGTCCATCAGCGCGCCCATCCAGGGCTCCATCTTTTCTTCCTCGGTGCCGGGCAGAAAGCCGATGTCCTCACCGAGCGGTATCGTCACGCGCGTCATGATGATTTCGGTGAAGCGATTCATCTCCAGTGTCTGTGCGAGGCCCGCTGCGAGTGTCAGCAGGGTCTTGCCCGTGCCCGCAGGTCCGAGGATGGTGACGAAGTCGACCTCCGGATCGAGCAGGAGATTCAAGGCGAAGTTTTGTTCGCGATTGCGCGCCGTGATGCCCCAGATGCTGTGCCGCTCGCTGCGATAGTCGCGCACGAGCTCGATGACGGCGCCTTCGCCCTCGATCTTGCGCACGATGGCTTCGAGTCCTTCCGCCTCGGGCTGGTACAGCAATTGATTGACGTGCCAGTCGCGCAGCATCGCGCCCTGCATGCGATAGAACGTGCGCGTCTGCTCCTGCCAGGACTTGATGTCCTGGGCCTGTCGCTGCCAGAAATCCGATGGCAGCTCCTGCATGCCCGTGTAGAGCAGATCGACGTCTTCGATCGTCTTGTCGCTGGAGTAGTCCTCCGCATGCACGCCGACGATCGCTGCCTTGATGCGCAGGTTGATGTCCTTGGACACCAGTGTGACCAGCGCGTCGGGGAACTCCGATTGCAACGCGAGCGTGTGCGCGAGGATGGTGTTGTCGGCGCCGGTGCCGGGCAGGTTGGGCGGTAACACCGAGCTCAGATCGCGGGTCTGAAAGAACAACCGGCCTGTCGGTGTCTTCTTGCCTTGGCTGTACGGGGACGAGGACGGCAGCGCGAGACCCGCGTCGATTTCCGCCTTGGTGGCATTGGCCATCAGCTCATCGAGGAAGCGGCTGATCTGACGCACGTTGCGCGCGGGCTCGGACAAGCCTTTCTTGCCGGCATCCAGCTCTTCCAGCACCACCATCGGGATGTAGACGTCGTGCTCTTCGAAACGAAAGATCGCGGTCGGATCGTGCATCAGCACGTTCGTGTCGAGAACGAAGATTCGGCGTTGAGCGATTCGTCGGGCGAGGCGGGAGACGGTGCGGACGGTCTTGGGTACGGGACTTTCGCCTTTAGGCATGGACTTCAGTACACCCTCGGTTGTGAATGAGAAGAATCACAGCGCTTTGACGGTTTCCAGTACCTCCTGCGCATGCCCGGGCACTTTGACTTTGCGCCACTCGTGGCGCAGCACGCCGTCGCCATCGATGATGAACGTGCTGCGCTCGATGCCCATGTACTTGCGGCCATACAGGTTCTTTTCCCGTATGACGTCGAAGCGTTCGCACACAGTACCGTCTTCATCGGATAGTAATGTGAAAGGGAACTTCATCTTGTCGCAGAATTTCTGGTGTGAGCTCAGCGAATCGCGCGAGACGCCGACGATGATGGCGCCGGCCTTGCGGAACTGCGGCTCGAGATCGCGAAAATCCGTGCCCTCGAGGGTGCAGCCGGGCGTGTTGTCCTTCGGATAAAAGTACAGCACGCGGACTTTTCCCTTGGATCCGGACAAGCGCCAGTTGCCGCTCGTCGAAGGACAGCTGAAGTCGGCGACTTTCTTGCCGATCTTGACCGTGGGCGCAGCGGCAGAGGCAATGGCCAAAGCGTCAATCCTTACGGTTTCGCGGGTTCCAGAATCGCGTCCAGGTTCATGTGATCGCACAGATCCATGAACTCTTCGCGCAGTGCCGATACGTGGATGCGAGCCGGAATGTACAGGGTCATCTGCACGGCAAACATCGGCGCACCCGTATGTGCGGCAGCATAGCTGCGCGTGGTCAGCTCGGCGATATCGATGCCGCGGGAGCTGAAGAAGCCGGCCAGGTTATGAACGATTCCAGCCTGGTCGAGGCACACCGCGTCCACCGTATAGGTGACGACGTCCGTACGCGGCGCACGTTGCTCCGTGCGGCGCAGCGAGACGCTCACGTTGCCCGTGTCGTTGAGGCGCTTGAGCTCGGTTTCCAGCCGCGCAACGGCGTGCCAGTTACCGGTGACCAGCAGCAGCATGGCGAACTCGCTCCCGAGCGCGCTCATGCGGCTCTCGACGATGTTGCCGCCGCAATCGAGAACCACCCGGGTGAGGTCGTACACCAGACCGGTGCGATCGCCGCCGATGGCGTTGATGATCAGATATTGCATCGTCCAGATACGCAGTGCGGCCGTCGTGAAAGGCCACGGCCAGTGTACCGCAACCGTTCTTGGAACCGAGCCCGGGCGTTCGCTTGCACCCGCGCCAGCCCGGCCAGTAGCATCCGGCCTCTTTGCAGCGGGGAGCCTCATGTTCAGCGGCAGTATCGTGGCCCTGGTCACGCCCATGCAGCCCGACGGTGCCGTGGATCATGCGGCGCTGGATCGGCTGGTCGAATTCCACATCGAAAACGGCACCAATGCCATTGTCGCCGTAGGCACCACCGGAGAATCCCCGACGCTCGATGTGGAAGAACACATCGGTGTGATCCGACGCGTCATTCAGGCGGCCAAGGGGCGCATTCCGGTCATTGCGGGAACCGGTGCCAACGCCACCCGCGAGGCGATCGAGCTCACGCAACTGGCGCATGAGGCGGGGGCGAATGCCTGCTTGCTCGTGACGCCCTACTACAACAAACCGACTCAGGAAGGGCTGTATCAGCATTACCGCGCGATCGCCGAAGCGGTGCCCGTGCCGCAGATTCTGTACAACGTCCCCGGCCGCACGGGATGCGACCTGAAGCCGGAGACGGTCGAACGCCTGGCCGCCTTCAAGAACATCGTCGGCGTGAAGGAAGCGGCCTCGATCGAGCGCAATCGCGAGCTGTTCGCGCGCGTCGGCGGGCGCATGGTGCTGTTCAGCGGCGATGATGATCTTGCGTGCGAATGCGTATTGGCCGGCTACAACGGCGTGATCTCCGTGAGCGCGAACGTGGCACCTCGGCAGGTGCGGGCCGTCATCGATGCAGCGCTGGCCAGAAACGTCGCCGAAGCTCGACGGTTGGATGCGCGCCTGCAGACCCTCCACAAGGCGATGTTCCTCGAGTCCAATCCCATCCCGGTCAAGTGGGCCTTGGCGCGCATGGGCAAGATTCCGGCCGGCCTGCGCCTGCCGCTCACGCCCCTGAGCTCACAGCATCACGAGACCGTGGTGAAGGCACTGCGCAGCGCAGACATCAACGTGCCCTGAGCTTGGCGGGTGGGGCACGGCCGTGTACCCTGCGCCGCGGATTCGGAGAGGTGGCCGAGCGGTCGAAGGCGCTGGACTGGAATTCCAGTAACATCTTCACGGGTGTTCCAGGGTTCGAATCCCTGCCTCTCCGCCATAAACAAGAAGGCCCAGCAGTCGCTGGGCCTTCATCGTTTATGGCCGGGGTGGGATCAGCACCCGAGAGGCGGGTTCGACAAAATCGCATGGAGCGATTCGGCAGCTGGCGCAATCGCGCGCCGTCCAGGGATGGAACCAGGCGCACTCCCATCCTCTTCGCGGAGCGCTCCTGAACCTCCGAAAGGTAAACTCCGCCCATGCCCCGCAACTACAAGAACCTCACCCAACTTGGCCGCACGACCGCGCTGCCTGCCTCTCCGAAAGAAGCCACGCTCGAGCGCGTGCCCAACCCGCACCCAAAGCAGCTCTACGTCACCCGCTTCACCGCACCCGAATTCACCTCGCTGTGCCCCATCACCGGCCAGCCGGATTTCGCGCATCTGGTGATCGATTACATCCCCAAAGCCTGGCTCATCGAGAGCAAATCTCTCAAGCTCTACCTGAACTCGTTCCGCAATCACGGCGCCTTCCACGAGGATTGCACGGTCGGCATCGCCAGCCGCCTGGTGGAGTTCCTGAAGCCGCGTTGGTTGCGCATCGGCGGGTATTGGTACCCGCGCGGCGGCATTCCCATAGACGTCTTCTGGCAGACAGGCAAACCTCCGGTGAACGTGTGGATTCCGGAGCAGGGCGTGTCAGGCTACCGCGGCCGCGGCTGATTGGACGATGCGAGCCTGCTATAGTCCGCGCCGCTGTTTATGCGAGGATCGGACTCCATGTCGCGATCCTCCCAGCGGCGAGCAAAAAGCGTGGTTTTTCTCGCCGCTCGCCACCTGCGGCGGCGGGCACATCCTTGTGTCTGTCAAACCGGGTGTCGCCTGCTCACAAGGGTTCAACGCTCCGCTTCTATGGCGGCTCGCGTCGGTTCCTCCGCGACGATTCGCCGTAAACCCCGCCAGGCCCGGAAGGGAGCAACGGTAGCGGATGACATCGTGCGCCGGAGGGGTGCTGGCGCGGGCCGTCTCCATCTTGAAGAGGCGGTTAGCGGTTGGTCCCGCGGGATTCCCTCCGGTCACGGTTAGCGGTTGGTGAAGAACGGCCGCACGCGTAGCATCGCGCGCCGATCACCGTCACAATCGCATGACTTCTTAAGTCCAACCGCCAACCGCATTCTTCTATGTCCTATCTCGTCCTCGCACGCAAGTGGCGGCCGCGCAGCTTCGCCGAGCTGAAGGGCCAGGAACATGTCATGCGGGCGCTCGTGAATGCGCTCGAGTCCGGCCGCGTCCATCACGCCTTTCTGTTCACGGGCACGCGCGGTGTCGGCAAAACCACCATCGCGCGCATTCTTGCCAAGTCATTGAATTGCGAAACCGGTGTCACGGCCCAGCCCTGCGGCAAGTGCAGTGCCTGCCAGGAAATCGATGCCGGCCGCTTCGTCGATCTCATCGAAGTGGATGCCGCCTCGCGCACGAAAGTGGACGACACGCGTGAGCTGCTGGACAACGTGCAATACGCTCCGGCGCGTGGGCGCTACAAGGTGTATCTGATCGACGAAGTGCACATGCTCTCGACGCATTCCTTCAACGCGCTGTTGAAGACGCTCGAGGAGCCGCCGCCGCACGTGAAGTTCCTGCTCGCGACGACGGATCCGCAGAAGTTGCCGGTGACGGTGCTGTCGCGTTGTTTGCAGTTCAATTTGAAGCGTCTGTCGCCGGCGCTGATCACGCGGCGTCTCACCGAGATTCTGGAAGCCGAGCAGATCGCCTTCGAGCCCGATGCGTTGCGACTGCTCGCGCGTGCCGCGGATGGCAGCATGCGCGATGCGTTGAGCCTGCTCGATCAGCTCATCGCGTTCGCGGGAGCGCAAGTCACGCTGGCCGACGCGCGCAGCATGCTCGGGACGATAGACCGCTCACATGTGTTCGCGGTGCTGCGGGCGATTGGCGCGCGAGATGCTCGTGCGGTGATCGACATCGTCGCGGCACTCGATGAACGTGCGCCCGACTACAAAGATGTTCTGGGTGAGCTGGCCGCGATCCTGCAGCGCGTCGCGCTGTTGCAGGCGGTACCTGATTACGCACTGGAGGAAAGCGAAGACGAGCAATCGGTGCGCGAGTTGGCCACGCAGCTGAGCGTCGAAGATACGCAGTTGTTCTATCAGATCGCGCTCGTCGGGCGGCGCGATCTCGAACTGGCGCCCGATGCGCGCGGCGGGTTCGAGATGGTGCTGTTGCGCATGCTGGCATTCAATCCGGCGGGTGCCGTGCAGATCGCTGCATCGACGCCGTTGAAGCAGTCGCGACCCGCCGCGGCGGCGCGGCCTGTGCCTGCGGCGGCGCCTCGTGTTGCACCGGCCCTTGGCGTCGCGGAAGCGCCACCGGCTGCCGAACTGTCCACCGCCGCTGCCGACGATTGGCTCACGATCGTGCGCGAGCTGAATTTGCAGGGTCCCGCGAGTCAGCTGGCAACCCACTGCGCGCTGATCCGCAAGCAAGGAAACCATGTCGCACTGGCACTCGACAGCGACGGCGATCAGTTCCGGCGGCCCGCATTGGAAGAGCGCCTCACGCAAGCGCTCGCGGCGTACTTCAAGGAACCCATCAAGCTCGAGATAACGCTGACGTCCGATGCCATCGCGACGCCCGCGCGCAAGCACCGTGCCGATGCGGATGATCGTCTCAAGGCCGCGCAGGCATCGATCGAGCAGGATCCGGACGTGCGCGCGATGCGGGACATCTTTGGTGCCACGGTACAAGCGGACTCGATCCGGCCGGCCGACTCACATTGATCACGAGGTTCAAGCGGAGCGACTCATGAAAGGCAATATCGGCAATCTGATGAAACAGGCGCAGCAGCTGCAGGAAAAGATGCAGCGCGCCCAAGCGGAGATCGCCGCGCTCGAAGTCACGGGCGAGGCGGGCGGCGGCATGGCGAAGGTCGTGATGAATGGCCGGCACGAAGTGAAGCGCGTGAGTCTCGATGCCAGCATCGTCTCCGCCGAGGACAAAGACATGCTGGAAGATCTCATCGCAGCCGCGGCGAACGATGCCGTACAGAAGCTCGAACGCGTGTCGCAGGAGCGCATGTCGGGTCTGATGGGCGGCATGAACCTGCCGCCGGGAATGAAGCTGCCTTTCTGAAGCGATGCTGTATCCGCAATCGTTATTGCGTTTGATCGAAGCACTGCGGTGTCTGCCGGGAGTCGGACCGAAGTCTGCGCAGCGCATGGCGTTTCAATTACTGCAGAAGGATCGCCGCGCGGCGGCGGCGCTGGCTGAGGCACTGAATCTCGCCGTTACGAATGTGGGTCGATGCCACCGCTGCCGCATGTTCGCGGAAGCGGAGCTATGTCCGATCTGCGCGGCGGCGGCACGCGATGCCGGGTTGCTGTGCGTCGTCGAATCGCCGTCGGATGTCGTTGCCGTCGAGCAATCGGGCAGCTATCGCGGCATGTACTTCGTGCTGATGGGACACTTGTCGCCGCTGGATGGAGTCGGTCCAGACGAGCTGGGATTTTCAGAGTTGGATCGCCTGCTCGCCGGCGGCACCGTGCGCGAGGTCATTCTCGCAACCAATCCGACGGTCGAGGGCAATGCGACCGCACACGTGATTGCCGAGCTTGCCGTTCGACACCGAGTGAAAGCCACGCGCATCGCGCACGGCGTACCGGTCGGTGGCGAGTTGGAGTATGTCGATGGCGGCACGCTCGCGCACGCGCTCGCGGGTCGTCATACGCTGTAGCAACGACAATCAACGCGGCCGTTCGTACGACGGCAACAGGCTGCGCATCAGATTCACCAAGCGCTTATAGCTTTCATAGCGGCGTCGCGCGATCCGGCCTTCCTCGACGGCTTTGAGCACTGCGCACGCCGGCTCGCGCAGGTGCAGGCAATCGTTGAAGCGGCAGCCGGGCGCCAACGGCGCGAGCTCCGGCCATCCTGATTGGATCTGAGCATCGCTCACGGGCGGTGGTGCGTAGTCGCGCACGCCCGGTGTGTCGATGAGCTCGCCGCCTTCGGGCAAACGGAACAAGGCTGCGGACACCGTCGTGTGGCGACCCTCGCGCGTGCTTGCGGAGATGGTGCGAACGGGGCGCATGGAATGGGGCACCAGGACATTCGTCAAGCTGGATTTGCCGACACCCGATTGGCCGACGAACATCGCAGTATGCGGCTGCAGATTCGCCTGCAGTTGTTCGATGCCCTGACGCGTCTCGGCGGAGGCTCGCAGGACCGTGTACCCCGCGGACTCGAACTCTTCCACGAGTGCGACGAACGACGGCGACTGCGCGCTCGCGAGGTCGCATTTGTTCACCACGACGCAGGTGTCGATTCCCGCATAGGCTGCGCCAGCCAGATAGCGGTCAGCCACGAAGGGATCGACTTCCGGTTCCGGCGCGATGAGCATCGCGAGCAATGACAGGTTGGCGGCGAGCTCCTCGCTTCGGCCCTGGCTGTCGGTCCGGGCGAACAAGGTCTTGCGCGGCAGGCGCTCGACGATTCGCGGTACGTCCTGCGTCTGCGCAAAGCTCACGCGAACCCCATCACCGCAAACGACAGCCAGTCGCTTGCCGAATACTTCGCAAGCACCGCGCTCCCCGCCGCCGTACTCGACGATGGCCCGTCGTCCGTAGGCTTCGACGATGCGACCTTCTGCTATGCGCGGTGATTGCGACATGCGAGGCTCAATGC
>DATELY010000103.1:0-12373 GCA_035276085.1 Steroidobacteraceae bacterium
GTAAGCTGCTTTGTATTGCTTTCGATCTCGCCGTGTTACGTGCGCATCTCGATGACAGATTCCCACGGTTCGTCTACCACGACGGTGTTTTTGAGGCTTTGGACGACAGAAAGAAACGGAACCTACTGTCGGCAATCAGAGATTATTCGACGCTCGGAATTCAGCCAGTTATCACTCTCATAGATTCCGATTTGCCAACTCCAGAGGAGAACGAAGGCTCTCTCTTCAACGACGATGAAGTAGTTCTGACTCTTCACGATGAAAACGATAGCGGCCGACTATTCAAGATGAAGGCATGGTGAGCCGTATAATTTGGTCGTCGACTGCGTCACGCGCCGTGTAAGTTCAGGATTGAGGCGGCACGTCCCATCGTGCTGAATCCAGAAATCGGCGCGGCAGAACTGTGGCGCGACGTGCTCCCGCTTCGCAAGGGAGGGAACAGAAGCGCAGTCATTGCGTTGCTATGGCCCGCCACTGAGGATCGCTTCGACCAGACGCGCATAGTCGCCATTGAAATGATGGCCGCCTGGTATGACGACGTTGCGCGCGATGCTGGCCGGCATTTCTGCACACAGCGAATTCTCCTCTTCCGTACCGTGTATGCAGGTAATGGGCAGTCGATAGCTCGCGATGGTTTGCAGCGCGGGTTTGACCGGTCGGCCTTCGCTGTCCTGGCCAAACCAGCCGCCCACATGGATCTCGAACGTCGCTTCGTGCTCGGGAGCAATCAGGTTCACGCCCTGCACGTGGGCGTGGACGCGTTGCGGCATGCGCGCCACCATCTCGGGCAGCACATCGGCACCGAACGAATAGCCGATCAGGAGCACACGATTGCGCTGCCACTGCGCCATGTAGTGCTCGATGATGCGTGCGAGGTCTCGCGCAGCGTCATCCGGTTGGCGCTCGTTCCAGAAGTACTTGAGCGTGTTCAGCGCTGTGACCGGGATACCGGCCTGCGCCAGCAGCGTGGCGACTTCCTGGTCGAGTCCGGCCCAACCCCCATCGCCGGTGAGCAGCACCGCAAAATAGGGCGCCGGCTTGCCTGTGCTCGTCACCTCGATCAGCGGCAGGTCGTTCACCGCAGCGGCCAACATAGGCGCAGGCGGCGGTGCCAGCTCTCGATAGGCGCTGCGGAGTTGCTCATGCCAGTGATGCCCGACACCAAACCCGTGTCCTACTTTCTTGAGCGGGATGACGCGAGCGGTGGGAATGTTCGCTGCGAAATTGTTCACGGTGTCGAGCGTGCAGGCCTGATCGGCTTGCCCCTGCAGCACGACCCACGGTGCGCCCAGCGCTTTCATCGGCACGAGCGACAAGTGTTCCTTGTGCTGCTTGAACTCGATGCCGCGACCCGGACACAGCCGCCGTTGCAGCGCGAGCTCGCGGCAGAATCCCAGGTTGATCGCGCCACGAAAGGTGCCTTGCGGCGCCTGTGCGAGCACGGCGTGCGTGAGCGTGGCGCCGGACGAATAGCCTGCGAGCAACGGCACGATGTAGTCGCGCAGCCGGTAGCGCTTTTCGACTGCGTGAGCGAGCCCTTCGAAGTCGGCCGCGGGATACGCGCAGGATTGGCCGCCGGTGTTGATCGCGTTCAGATACGGGACAGTCTCGATGCCGACGATGAGCGCGCCTTCGTTCGCGATGAGCTGCGCCATGTCCGCAAAGCCTGGATTCCAGCCGCCATCGCCAGCGGCGAACACCACGACATCCTTGATCGGCCCGTTCGGCACGATGGTGTGCACGGTGCCGAAGCGGCCGTACTGGAACGCTTCCTCGTGCGTGTCTTGCTTCATCACGCCCGTCGGATCCTGCGCCGACGCATCGCACGCCAACGCGCACAGCAGCAGCGTCGCAAGCCACCGCCTCATCGAATGCCAACTCATTTCGACACGATCTCCTTCAGCCCACCCGCAATCAAGCTCGTCACGTCCACCAGCACGCGCGGCAATGCCAGGCCGCCGGGCGTTGCGAGATAGCGCGGCTCCCATACCGGATAGAATTTTTCTTTGTAGCGCCGCAAGCCTTCGAAATTGTAGAAGTGCTCGCCAAGATCGAAGACGAGATTGCCCATGCGGTGCCACGCGGGCGCCAGCGGGTGTTGCTCCAGCCCGGAGAGCGGTGCCATGCCGAGATTGAACCATCGATACCCTTCCGCCTTGCCCCACAACATCAGCTCGATGAACAGGTAATCCATGACGTAGCGCGGCGCCGCCGCCGACTGCCGCATGAGATCGATGGACAGCTCTTCGCGGTTGCCTGACGCCCAGATGTTGGTGAACGCGACGATGCGCCCACCGACACGCACGAGCCCCACGGGAAAGTTCGCGAGATACTGCGGACTGAAGTAGCCCACCGAGAAGCGCTTTTCGCTCGTTGCCTTCGTGGCCAGCCATTCATCCGAGATGGCGCGCAGCTCGTCCATCAGGGCTGGCACCGCGGAGGCCGGCAGGACTTCGAAGCTGGCGCCCTCGCGCTCGGCTTTGCGTCGCACGGTGCGCAGATCTGCGCGCCGGCTGCCGTCCAGGCCGAAGTCACCCAGCGGCACACGGGCTTCTTCACCCAGCTTCAACAGCGCGAGCCCGAGGTCGACGTAGAGCGGCAGACATTCGGGCGTCACTTGATAGAACACCGTCCAGCCATCGTGCTGATCGCTCAGCTCACGAAACGTCCACGCGAGCTCGAGCGCCTGGCGCTGCGGCCCGACCGGATCGGCCATGGCGATCCAGCTGCGGCCGGAGATCTGATACATCAGGAACGCGTTGCCGTCCGGATGCAGCAGCAGACGCTTGTCATCGAGCAGCGCGAGATTCGCACTGGCACGCTCCGCTTGCGCAACGATCGGTTTGACCTGTTCCATGGCAACCGCGTCATGCGTGCTCGGCCCGGGCTTGGCCGGCGACAACCAGTTGAGAAGACCGAACGCCGCCGCGAGCACGCTCACGACCAAGGACGCACGCAGCATGCGCGGCGCATCTGCGGAGAATGCGAACGTCCACCAGAGCTCGTGCGAGTACTCGACGTGGCGGTGGGCGAGCAGTCCGATCCACACCACGGCTGCAACGGTGATCGTCAGCCCGGACAGCCATTGCGGCGTGAAGCGACTGCTGAGCAGATTGGCCTGGCGATAGAACGCATCGCGGCCCGCGTAGAGCAGCAGTGCAACGGCCAACGCGATGAGCGCTTCTTCGTAGTCGAAGCCCTTCAACAGCGAGAACACTGCGCCGGCGAGCAGCAGGACCACAGCCAGTTGCCACGCCAGTTGCACCCGCCGAAATAACGCGCGCGACAGAATCACCAGCCCCAAACCCGCGATGCTGCCGAGCAGATGCGAGAGCTCGATGACGGGCAGCGGCGCGAAACGGCTGATGACGTCGACGCGAGCACCGATGCTCTGCGTCGCACCCGACACCAGCAGCACTCCGCCCGCGACGAACACGGCCGCTCCCAACGTCTGCGGCGCCACGGCCGAGAGCCAGTCGCGCGCCACGCCGGCCACTGCCTTGATGCGATGTGCGTGCAGCCATGCTTCATGCACTGCCAGCAGCACGACTGCCACGGCGAGCGGCAGCAAGTAATACACGGCGCGATAGGCAAGCAGCGCGGCCAGCAGTTGGTCCGCGGGAACCCGCGGCATGGCCAGCAGCACCAGCGATTCGAGCACACCGATACCGCCGGGCACGTTCGAGATGAGCACCGCAAAGATGGCGAGCACATACACGGCGAGAAACGCCGCATAGGGAATCGGAGCTGTTTCCGGCAGCAGGACATACAGCGCTGCGGCGGCGAAACACAGATCGACGGCGGCCACCACCACCTGACCGAGGGTGAGCGGCAAGCTCGGCAGCGTGAACGACCAATTGCGAAAGGCGATGGGTCGGCGCAGCGACACCCAGGCGAAGTACGCGAGCAACGCGAGCGTCAGCGCGATGCCCAAGGCATGTGCCGTCGGCGTCGACACATGCAGCACGAGTGCCGCTTCCTGCGCTTCCGCCAGCAGCGCGAAAGCAATCAGCGCGACTGCGCCGAGCGCCGTCGTCAGCATGCCCATGGAGCTGATCATCACGACTTGAGTGGCGCTCGCGCCGGCCGCGCCATACATGCGGATGCGAATGGCCGCGCCGGTCAACGTGGCGAAACCGACGTTGTGGCCGACGGCGAATGCCATGAACGAGGTCGTGGCCGTGCGCCTCAGGCTCACTTCGTGGCCCACATATTTGAGCCCGAGGAAGTCGTAGCCGACGAGCATGAGATAGCTGGCCGCCGTGAACGCCAGCGCGAGCCACAGGCTCTGGGACGGCGTCTCACGCAGGTGCTGCAGGATGTCCCGCAGGTGGTACTTCTCGAGCGTGCCGTGCAGAACGGACAGCACGATGGAAAAGATCACGAGCGATGCGGCCGCACCCAACCAACGCGGCCAACGCCGCCCGGACCCAGCGCTGGCGGCGCTCATACGCGTCGGCCCACACGAGCAATCTGTGCTGCTGCTTGCACCCGGCCGCGGACCGTCTGGCGATCGATCCCCGGCGCCGCGGTGTTGTCATGACCCGTCATCCCGTCCTCCGTTCAGCCACCCGGCTGCGAACAGTACAGGGACCTGCTCCGCGTTGTCGCTCAGTTGTCACAAACCCCACCTATGTTCCCCGCCTTCTTCGAATAACAGCGTCTCGCAGAGGCCATCCATGCGTTTGAAAGTGCTCGCCGCGGCCGTTGCCGCGGTCCTGGGTTCGGTGTCGGCTCAATCCACGATGGCAGCGCCGCAATTCGTGAACGGTGTCGTCATTGCAGGTGACACGCTCGATCGCACGCGGCTGCCGGGTGCAAACCAAGGGCGCTTCGGCTTCTTTTCCGATCTCTACTATGACGGCGAGCGCAATGAGTGGTGGGCACTGTCGGACCGCGGGCCCGGCGGCGGCCTGCTGGATTACTCGACCCGTCTGCAATTGCTCGACATCGATCTGAACAAGAAGACGGGCGCGATCGAGAAAGTGAAGATCAGGGAGACGGTCAAGCTCACCGATCCGTTCGGCTTGCTGGCTGCGCCGGACAACCCCGGTGTGGGTGAGCCTCGCGCAATGAACGGACTCAATCCGCTGGAGCTCAATGGCTCGGTCGGCCTCCTCGGCCGCAGCTTCGATCCGGAAGGTCTGGTCGTCGATCCCCGCTTCGGCACGTTCATCGTGTCCGATGAGTACGGTCCTTCCGTGTACGTGTTCGGTCGTCACGGCCGGCTGCTGAAAGTATTCCAGACGCCGGAGAACCTGCGACCCAGGTTGGCTGATGGCACCACGCTGGACTATGTCTCCGACCGCGCCGTTACACGCTTCGGCCGGCAGGACAACCGCGGCTTCGAAGGCATCGCGATTTCGCCCGACGGCAGTCGCCTCTACGCAGTCTTGCAGGATCCGCTGGTGAATGAGCCCGGTCCGAACAATGGGCGCGATGGGCGCAACGTGCGCATCGTCGCGTTCGACAACAACTGGTGGAGCCCGACGTACGGCAAGAGCATCGCGCAGTACGTGTATCAGCTCGAAGCGCAAGCGGATGTGCGCGCCCGCATCCTCGCTGCGGGTGGCAGCGCGAGCGCCACCGATCCGCGCCAAGGCCGCAACATCGGCCTGTCCGCGATCGTGGCGATCAACGCGCACGAGTTCCTCGTGCTCGAACGCGACAACCGCGGCATCGGCGTCGATGACCCCAAGGGGGCCAATGTCGTTGGCTCCAAGCGCGTGTTCAAGATCGACATCCGCGGAGCGACCGATGTGTCGAAGGTCACGCTGCCTGCCGACGCATTGCCCGCGGACATCGTGCCGGTGAGCAAGTCGGGTGTGTTCATCGACCTCGCCGCGAACACGCTGCTGCCGAACGGCAAGCTGGCGGAGAAGTGGGAAGGTCTTGCGATCGGGCCGCGGCTGAAGGACGGCAGTCGCGCGATCATCGCCGGCAACGACAACGACTACTCCGTGACTCAGACAGGCGCGGGCACTCAGTACGATGTGTACGTGGACTTCATGGGCGGCACCGTGCAACGCGACCTCGATCGACCGACCCGGCTCGATGGCGTGGAGATCGGCGCGCCGCCGACGGGCTACTCGCTGTTACCTGGCGTGTTGCACTCGTATCGAGTTCCTGCCGCGGACCTGCCGCGCTATGTGGCACCGGGCTTCGGCACGGGACGCGATCGCGACTGAGCGCTCTCGTCGAAGCGACGACTCGCGTTGGCGATCGCAGAGGCCACGTCTGCTGCGCTTCGTCCCGTGAGGGTGTCCTCGAGGAAGACCTCATGGCACTTGACCGCGAGCACGGCGATGCCGCTCGGGTTCTTCGGCAAGCGCTGCTCTGGAAACTCGGCGTGATGTTCAAGGATGAACGTCGCCGCCGCCCGCACCGCACGATGCGCGGCACGATCCTGCTCGGATGCATACGTGAAGCGCCACTCGCGCACGCGCTGGTTGATCACCGGCTTGGTATCGCCCGCATCGATGCCAGCGGCGGCGAACACCCGGCAGTCGTAGTCGCGACACGTCTGCGGGCGGTGTGAGTAGATGGAACACTGTCCCGCCCGCAGCATCGGACAGCGACCGTCCGGCAGATACCCCATCGCTTTGACGCCTGCGCCGAACGACGACACGCGGGTCAACAGCTGGGCGGGAATAGCCGCGAGCGCTTGCGTGTCCTCCGGCCGCACGAGAATCGAATAGGACGACACGCAGCAGCCGACGCACTCCCCGCAAGGCACGTGGGTACCGCCGTATCCGCGCAAGGATTCGCGGAATTCGACCAGCCATGCACCGAAGGCGCCGGCATCGACGGAGACAGTCGGGGGTGTCTCGGTCTCCGGGGTCATGAACGGAGAATCATTCGGGGACGCGGTCACCTCGCCTTTTTGCACTCACCCAGCGCCTCAAGCAAGATGCCGCCCCACCGCACCGGCGAGCCCGGTGCCACTCGACAATAAAAATTCGGGAGCCGCACGTGCATGGCTGAGCGGGAAAAGCCGACGTCCAAGGGGCTGACGATCGGGCTGGCGATCGGTGGCGCCATCGTCGGCGGCAGCATTGCCGAGTTCAGCGGCGTCTGTTTCGGCGCGGTGCTGGGGGCATTGCTGGCGCAGATCCTCCACTTGCGCGGCAGAACGCGTGCGCTCAGCGAGCAGCTCCAAGCACTCGAGGGGCGCGTGGATCGTGCGCGTGTCGCAACGCCCTCGGAACCGGTCGAGACGCAACCACCGCCAGAGTCCGACATAGCCAGAGCGCCAGCCGTCGAGCCCGCGGCCGTTGCAGAACCCTCGCCCGAGCCACTCGCACCCGCCGCTGCGGCGAACGCTGCCACACCAGAGCCGGTCACGCCCCGGATCATCGTCAAGACCACACCGACGTTCGTCGATTCCTTGGTCGAGCGTGCCATCACCTGGGCGAAAGGCGGCAATCCGCTCGCGCGCATCGGCATCGTGATCCTGTTCTTCGGCGGCGCCTTTCTCGCCAAGTACGCCGCGGACCATAGCCTGTTTCCGGTGGAGCTGCGCTTCCTGTTGATCGCGCTCGGCGCCTTCGCGTTGCTGTTCATCGGCTGGCGCTTGCGCGATGCACGCAGTGTCTACGCCCAGATCCTGCAAGGCGGCGGTATTGCAGGGCTGTATCTCACCGTGTTCGCCGCAACCAGGTTCCATCTGCTGCCGCTCACGCTCGCGTTGGGTTTGATGGTGTTCATCGCATTGGCCGGCGCTGTGTTGGCCGTGGCACAGAACGCGTTGTCGCTCGCCGTGATCGCAACCGCCGGCGGCTTTGCGGCACCGCTGCTCGTCTCCACGGGCAGCGGCAATCACATCGCCTTGTTCTCGTATTACGCGCTGTTGAACCTCGGTGTCTTCGCAGTGGCCTGGTTTCGCACGTGGCGTGTGCTCAATGTGCTCGGGTTCTTTTTCACGTTCACGATCACGGGACTGTGGCGTGCGGCCGCCTATGCACCGTCCAATCTCGTCAGTGCCGATGCGTTCCTGATCCTGTTCTTCCTGATGTACGTCGGTGTGTCGATTCTGAACTGCGTACGGCAACCGCCGAATCTCAAGGGCTACGTATCGGGCTCGCTCGTGTTCGGTCTGCCCGTCGTTGCGTTCAGCCTGCATGCCTCCCTCGTGCATCGCATCGAATACGCGCTGGCTTGGAGCGCGCTTGCGTTGGGCACGTTCTATCTGGTCGTCGGCTGGACGCTGTATCGCACCCGTCGCGAGAGCTTCCGCCTGCTGGTGGAAGCCTTCGCTGCGTTGGGGGTGATTTTTGCGAGCCTGGCGATTCCGCTGGCGTTCGATACCCGCACCACCGCGGCGATGTGGGCAGTCGAAGGCGCCGGGCTGCTGTGGCTTGGCGTGCGCCAGGAACGCAAGCTGGCGCGGGCGTTCGGGACGTTGCTGCAGTTTGCCGCAGGCGTCGGGTTTCTCATCCACGTTCGTATCGCCACGCAGCCCATCCTGAATGGTGCGTTCATCGGCGCACTCATGCTCGCGTTGTCGGGATACTTCAGCGGCTATTGGCTGCATCGCAATCGCGCACGCGAGGCCGGCTACGAGCGCGGCGTGCATATCGTGTATGCGGCGTGGGCAACGGCATGGTGGTTGCTGGCCGGGCTGCATGAGATCGACCGGTTCGTGAACGAGGCGCGGCTTGGCGCGGCGCTCACCTACGTTGCATTCACTGCGCTCGCACTCGAGACATTCGCCGCGAAGAGCCGTTGGCCCATGCCGCGGTGGATCGCGTTGTACCTGCCTGCGGCGAGCGCGGTCTTCGGGCTCGGCCATGCGCTCGATCTGGAGCATCCATTTGCCCAGTGGGGTGCGGTGGGCTGGGTGGCACTGGTCATTGCGCACTATGTGCTGTTGAGGGCGTGGGACCTGCGACCTGGGACCTGGGGGAACAATCCGGATTTCACGCCCCAGGTCCCACGCCCCACACCTATCCCCTGGCTGCACGCCGGCGCGCTGTGGCTCATCGCATTGCTGATCGCCGGCGAGAGCAGCTGGCAGATCGACCAACGCACGATGGGCGTATGGCCTGTGCTGCCATGGGGTCTCGTACCGGCGTTGACGCTGGCGCTGCTTGGGCGCCGCGAGCTGAAGCCAGCGTGGCCATTGGTGGCGCATGAACATGCGTATCGCGTGACCGCGGGCGTGGTGCTTGCGATGGCCGCGTGTGTCTGGATCCTGCTCGTCAATCTCACTCGAGACGGTGCGCCGGATTGGTTGCCCTATCTGCCGCTGTTGAACCCGCTCGATGTGAGCGTGGCGCTGACGTTTGCAGCACTCGCGCTGTGGTGGACTGCTTTGCCGCGTGAAACGCATGCGTTCTTGCTGGAAGGGCGCACCAAGCCCGCGATCGCGTTGATCGCAACACTGGCTTTCATCTGGCTGAATGCCGCACTCCTCCGCGCCTTGCATCACGGCTGGAGCGCGCCGCTGTCCGTGGACGGCATGATCGCCTCCACGCTCGTACAAGCGTCGCTGTCGATCTTCTGGGGACTGCTGGGGTTCGTTGCGATGACCGCGGGAGCGAAGCGTCACTGGCGTATCGTCTGGCTGGTGGGCGCAAGCCTCATGGTCGTGGTCGTCTTGAAACTGTTCCTCGTCGATCTCTCCAACAGCGGCACGCTGGCACGCATCGCCTCGTTCCTCACGGTCGGCGCGCTGTTGCTCGTCACCGGCTATCTCGCACCGCTACCCCCTCGACAAAAGGAGGCGCACATCGCATGACGCCCCGGCATTGGATGGTTGCCCTCGCGTGCTGCGTGAACACTGCGTGGTCCGCGCCGCCGACGACCGAACAGTTCGCGCAAGGCATCGAAGTGATGCCGCAGTCGCCGCAACCGCTCGTCGAGCTCACGTTGCCTGATGAGGTGTACAGAACGGCCACGCGCGCGGATCTGGCCGATGTCCGCGTCTTCGACGCCAACGGCAATGTCGTGCCCCATGCGTTCTGCATGGCGCCGCAAATCCTGGCGAGCTTCGCCACGTTTCTGACATTACCGGTGATCGAGTTGAGAGCGGCAGGGTCGAACGCGAGCAGCGGCACGCAGATCGACGTGGACACCGACCGCGGCACCCACGTCGCAATCCGCGATAGCGCCACGTCGGAGAAGCCCGTCAGCACACAGGCACATGTGATCGACGCCACCCAGATGGATGAGGCCCTACGCTCGATCGCGTTCGACTGGGAAACGGCCGATGGCTCATCCGAAGCACAGGTGCGCATCGATGCGAGCGACGATCTCGATCAGTGGCGATCCGTGGTTCCAGCAACGCGTCTCGTGCACGCCGGCAGCGATGGACAGCAGTTGCTACGCGCACGCGTGCCCCTGCCGCTGCAGAAGTACCGCTATCTCCGCGTCGAACGAGTAGACGGCGGCGCCCCCATCACCATTCACGCTGCGAGAGCTGAAGCGGTCCCCGAGGCGGAGCACATCGAGCCGCACTGGTTCACACCGGTATTCGTCAACGCCAATGGAGATGGCCGCGCGTATCGCTCGGATCATCGCGCGCCCGTGCGGTACGCCCGCCTGAAGCTGCCGTTCGACAACATGACGGTACGCGCGACGGTACAGAGCCGGCCGAACGACAAAGCATCGTGGACTACGCGTTGGAGCGGTGAGATGTATGCCATCGTCACAAATGGCGAACGCAAGGCCAGCGCCCCGGCGGAGTTCATCGCCACGAGCGATCGTGAGTGGCGAGTGCAGTTTGCCGGCGATGTGGCCGGCGCGGTCGGGCTCGAGCTCGGCTACCGGCCTGCGTTGTTGCGCTTCGTTGCACAAGGCAATCGGCCGTTCACGGTGGCATATGGCAGCGGGCAGATCGAGAACCCGACTGCACGCGGCTGCGAGCAACTCTTGGGTGATATGGAGCCGAAGAAGCTACGCGAGCTGATCGGCGATGCCGCGTTGGGCGCACCGCGCGAGCTGGGCGGGGAGGATGCGTTCAGGCCGTTACCGAAGAAGACGCCCGTGCGATTGATGGTGCTGTGGGGCGCGTTGATCGTGGGTGTGGCGGTGCTGGTGGCGATGGCGCTGAGTTTGTTGCGGAGGGTGCGGGGAGTGGAGTGAGGCTGCGTCGGTACGAGGGGTAAAACGTGATTTGTTATGCAGCAACTTCCACGTAGTGGACCCGGCTCGAAGGCGGAGGAATTGGACTACCGTCTGCACGCAACCCTTCAATATGAAACTCGATGGCCTGGCGGATTGCCTGTTCTGCCTCTTGAACGGTCGTTCCCGTAGCAACGCAGCCGGGAAGGTCGGGAGCATAGGCGGAATAATTGCCACCGGCATTTTCAATGACAATCGCGTAGCGCATGGCATTTACCTTATTTCTTCAATCCGGACTGCTTCAGGATACTGCCGAGCGTGCCCGGAGCCAAATCATCGCTCGGCTTCCCGGCAACAGTGACTCGACCAGGCTTGGTGGGATGCTTGAACTGCCGATGACTGCCCTTTCACTGGTATCAGGTTTGCGTTGTTGCATACGCGGATACTCTTCGACGCGAAATGCAAATATGCAAACCTGACACCCTGATTCACCCAAACCTGACACCCTGATTCACCGTTACCGAAGAAGACGCCCGTGCGATTGATGGTGCTGTGGGGCGCGTTGATCGTGGGTGTGGCGGTGCTGGTTGCGATGGCGCTGAGTTTGTTGCGGAGGGTGCGGGGAGAAAAGTGAGGCGTATTGTGGAGAGGTCTATGGAGGACACACCTGACCACGTTTTAGAGGCTTGAGTTCGCCCGCCGGTGGATGCGCCTGGGATCACGAGCAAGATGCATTGCCGCCACGACGATAACGGCCTCCGCCCGAACAACGAAGAAAACACATGCACACTGGTATCAGGTTTGCGTTGTTGCATACGCGGATGCTCTTCGACGCGAAATGCAAATATGCAAACCTGACACCCTGATTCGACACCCTGATTCACCGCGCGAGCTGGGTGGGGAGGATGCGTTCAGGCCGTTATAACGGCCTCCGCCCGAACAACGAAGAAAATGCCGTAGGGAAATCTGTGAACAAGTGCCCGCCGCAGCTTGCGAAACACGGCAGGGAAACGAAGGGGTTCCCTAACAATCGCATCGATGGTGGACGAGACTTCCTCCACGAACTTCGTGCCGAGCCCTTCTTGTTGTTCTTCATACCACCCATATCCCGCGGCGATGTCAGCTTCCGCATCCGGGCGGACTATGAGGCGCAAGCTCAACTCCTCTTCAGAATCCTTGCCTTCACTTCAGACCAGGGGGAGCCAATATCTGGGTTCTTCTCGTAGTCATCCAACCGACGATCTAACTCGGCGCGCTGCGCTTCTGTTAACTCCAGGACCTCCGGAGCTTCGACGATGCTGTCCCAAAT
>DATELY010000104.1:0-18581 GCA_035276085.1 Steroidobacteraceae bacterium
GTACTTCGCCTTGGTGTATCCAACATTGAAGCTCAATGTGTCGTTCGCAGTGGGCTGATAGACCACGTCCAAAGCGCCGCCGCGCGGATCAGCCGATCCGGCATTGCGGGTGAGATAGGCGATGAAGCCTCCGGTCGTATAGTTGACGCTCGTGACCTGCTGATCCCGATATCTCCAGTAGAACGCCTCCAGATTGACTTGCAGCGTGTTGTCTAAAAATCGATTGCGCATGCCTGCATCGAAAGCGGTCAATTTCTCCGGTTTATAAGAAAAATCGGTGGGATCAGGGGAGTAGAAAAAACCGCCCGCTTTGTAGCCGGTAGACGCAGTAATGTAGGCCATCGATTCCGGCCTCACATCGAACTCCAAGCCCGTCTTCCAGGTCGTGGAGTTGAACTTCCGTTTACCCGCTTGCGGAAACGGTGATCCCGGATCGGGTACGACTGCCAGATCGGTGTAGCTGCCCCGAAATGAAATCGGGTCATGGGTGTAACGAACCCCGCCGATAACACGTAGCCTGTCCGTCAGACTGTAATTCGCTTCGCCGAACACAGCGTAACTCTTCACTTTGGAATGAACATTGGACTCGACGTTGAAAAGCGGGATGAAGTTCGGCTCCGCAAGGGGAGTAGACGTAATGACTTCGTGGCTCTTCTCGTCATAGAAGAAAGAGCCGAGCGTCCATCTGAGTTTCTCAGTTTGATTTCCAAGCCTGGCTTCAATCGATGCCTGTTCAGATCGCTGTGGATGAAAGTCCCCCACGAACCCGATCGTGTTGGTGCGCTGATGCATTTCGAGACTGCGATAGACCGGTATCAGGGTCAACGTGGCAAAGTCGCCAAGCTCGATATTCGCTTCCGCCGTCAGGTCCCATTGATCCAGATCCACTTTGGAATCGGTCAGAAACGGTCTTTGAAACCCAAAGGTCCATTCGGCGATGGCCGCGTTGTTTAGCGGATGTCCGGCGGCATCCCAGCGATCGGTGCCCGGCTGACGGGGAGCCAACGTCGCCCCCGCTCCATTGCCGCCGGTGTGTGCATACGATCCTGCAACTCTCAAGTTGACGGATTCGGTTGGCTGCCAGAGCGCCTGAACACGTCCGGCCTGCGTGACCGCGTCGTCAGTCCCATCGGAAAGGTACCCATCTCTGTCGACAACGTTGAAAGCTCCCCTGATGGCCAGAGTGCTGCTTACTGGAACGTTGACTGCTGCGGTCAGCCGTTTCGAGTCATAGTTGCCGTATTCCGCTGTCAGATACCCTTCAAACTCCTGGGTGGGCCGTTTGGTGATGATGTTCACTGCCCCGCCGGTTGCGTTGCGCCCATAGAGTGTTCCTTGAGGGCCTTTCAGAATCTCTACTCGCTCGAGATCGTAGAAGTTCTGGCTGATGCCGTTGACCTGGCCTACCACGGCCCCGTCAACCGAATAGGAGACGGCGGTCTGTTGCAAAGCGCTATTCGTGAAATCTCCGACACCCCGAATGTTGGTCTGAACGTACGCCCCGTTCTGAGAGATCGTGATCGAGGGCGCTGCGGACGTGAGATCCCTGACCTCGGTTATCCCGCGGCGAGATAGTTCCTTATCGCTCATCACTTCGATCGACAGCGACGATTTCTGGATAGGCTCAATGCGTCTCTGGGCAGTGACCACAATCTCCTCAATTCCACCGCCATGCGTTCTGGACGCCGATGCTGTCTCGGCGGGGGCTGGTGACTGTTGAGCAGCTGCCGGTTCGATCGATGCTGCAACGCTGATCAGCGATGCCAGGCCCAGAAGTTTGATGATCCGCGCAGTTGAGACTACGTGCTGGGACCATGGGACATCACTGCTGCTGACACCAGCGAGAGAAAGCAGGTTGTTTCTGTTCATCGCTATCCCCCATTCATTTCGTTTGTCTTCGCCGTTGATTTTGGCGCATTGGCGCGAACAGGCTGGCATCGCTTCGCTGGTTCGGTGGTATCCGACTTGCGCGCATGAGGCATAGGGTCGAAGGATGGATGCGGAAGCGCATCCTCCATTTGTAGTAGTGGCGAACCCAACCTGACGGTTGCCGGGTTGTTGCGTTTTGTTTGTCAGATCGATTTCCATCGACTTCTCATCGACCCGGGCACAGAACATGTCACTGCTTTCAATGGTGCGGCACACGCAGCGCCTAATCCGCCGCCTGCACGCTGACCTCACTCTGACTCAGCAGCATGCGCGACAATTCTCTCTTGAGGATCTTCCCCGCCGCATTACGCGGTAAGGGGCCCTCAATGAACGTGATGAAGTCCGGAATCTTGTAGTCACTCAGCCGCTCCATACAGAAGCGCTGCAGTTCGATCGCATCCACGGGATGGCCTGCGAGGCAGACAACCGCGTGACTTTTCTCCCCAAGAACGGGGTCGGGCATTGGTACTACAGCTGCCTCGGCGACATTTGGATGCTGCATGAGAACGCTCTCGACTTCTGCGGAATACACCTTGTATCCGCCGCGATTGATGAGATCCCTCTTCCTGTCGAGCAAACGTAAGTAGCCGTCGTCCGTCAGGAGGCCAACATCTCCTGACTTCCAGAATCCCGCCATGAACGCTTCCTTGGTAGCACCCTCGTCGCGCCAGTATCCGCAGACAACATGCCCACCGCGAATCCAGACCTCGCCACTCTGCCCGGTCGGAGCTTCGCGGATGTCCTCGTTCATGATCATTATCTCTGCGGTTGGGACCGGAAGACCGACACTTTCGGAACGCAGCAACCCCTCGCCGAGCGGCATCAGCGTCGATGGCGATGTCGTCTCGGTCGCGCCATAGGCGTTCACGAGCTCGAGCCACGGCAACTTCCTGGCGAGCTGAGCGATCGTTGATGGCGGCATCGGAGCACCCCCGTATCCGCCGACTCGCCAGCGACTGAGGTCGTACTGGCCAAAGTTCGCCTGCAACAGGCACAAGTTGTACATGGCGGGTACGAGGAGCGTGTAGGTCATTCCTTCTGCGGCAGCCAATTCAAGGAAGCGCGCCGCCTTGAACTCTTTCATGAAGAGGGTGGTCCCGCGGGCACGCACCATCGAAAGCATGATGGCAACGAGGCCGGTGACATGGCTCACGGGTGCCGCCATCAGCGCTCTATCGTTCTCGGTCAGCTCCCAACAGAGCTGATAGTTCATCACCGAGGTAACGATCGACAGATTTGTCAGCATCGCTCCCTTTGGCTTTCCCGTGGTTCCGGATGTGTACAGAATGGTGGCAATCGCATCCTCTGCGACCGGCTTTGAGTTCGGGGCGGATGCGGTTGCCAACGCTGCGAATGGCTCGGAGCCCGTCACCGGCGTCCCGACACAAATCCTGTGTTGAACCGTCGGAGTCGCACAGGGCTGAGGCAGGCGGTCCGCCAGCCGCGACTCGTGAATGAGCAGCTTTATCCCGGCGTGTCCAATGAGATACTCGAGCCCTGCCTGTTGTTCGCGAGTATTCAGGGGTACCGCAATCGCACCGGCGCGAAGTATTCCGAAGAAGGCTTCCTCGAACTCTCCGCAATTGTCCAATAGCAGCGCCACGCGATCGCCTTGCTGCACCCCGCGAGCGACAAGTCCACCTGCTATCGAGTCGGCAATGGCGTTCAACTCCGCGAATGTCCGTCGCCGTTCACCATCGATGAACGCTATGGAATCGGGACATTCAGCTGCCGCACTCGCAAGCATCTCGTCCACCGTGGAAGGGCGCTCGGCATAACACAGTACAATCCTGTCGCCGTAGTGACCTTCCCAGCGGACCGCGGGCGCATTTCGCCACATGACCATTTACTTCCTGCTGTTTCGCTTTCAGGCCTGGCCAATATCGGTGGCCTTCAAACCTAGCTTATGGCGCGGTCGTGCAACCTGAACCATCTATTTGGACTAGAACGAACAGCATCGAAGCGACGGCAACCGAAGAAATTCGGCTACGCTTCGCTGGTTGAGGGATCGATTGAGTTGTAAATAGCCGTCTTCGGCATCGCGGATCGTCCGCTCCTTCAAATGGAGGATGTGCTATTAGCGGGTTTTCACGAGCCTGTATCGAGGGAGTCCTCGCCTCAGGTGAGCACTTAGGTCGTATGTGGGAGCGAATGTCCTGAACAGCCGCGACGATTCCGTTTTCATTCCTGCGCCTCTGCCGCTCAGGCGAGGCATTACTTCGCTTCACGCGCTCGTTGCACTGTGCTTCCTCGCTGTGGTGGTCGGATATACGGACCGAGTGAACCTGGCCGTAGCCTCGGTGGCGATGCGCGAGCAGTTGCACTGGTCGCAAACCACGAAAGGAATCGTGCTCTCATCTTTCTTTGTCGGTTACATCAGCCTGATGGCTGTCTCAGGCTGGCTGGCAACCCGGTTCGGCGGCGTTCGAGTCTTGGGCTTCGCCGTCTTGGCATGGTCCCTATTTACCTTGGCGACACCGCCGGCCGCCATGACCTCTTTGGCCATGTTGATAGCCGTACGCATCGGCATGGGCCTGGGTGAAGCGGCGATGTTTCCGGCCTGCTACGAGCTCATAGGACGTTGGCTTCCGCAGGCCGAACGAACTCGCGCGGTGACCAGGATTCTCAGCGGAATTCCAGTCGGCACTGTCGCGGGTCTTGCCGTGTCTGGATGGCTGGTGACGCATTGGGGCTGGGAATGGACGTTCTACATCTTCGGCGTCATCGGTATCCTTTGGTGCCTTGGGTGGTGGCGGTGGTGGAACGGCACACTGCGTTCCTCCGAAATCACCGGGGATGCGATTACCGGTGGATCCGCCTCTACCCAGGATCGGGTTCAGTCGATCCCGTGGCGCAGGCTCTTCCGTGAACCCGCAATTTGGGCCCTGTTCGTGGGCCATTTCAGCTCGAACTGGCTGCTGTACTTCCTGCTCTCGTGGCTTCCCAGCTACTTCAAGGATGGCCTCGGACTGACGATCACCGACGCCGGACTTTTTTCCGCCGGACCCTGGGTTGCAATGGCAATCGCAACAACCATCGCCGGTGCGATTGCGGACTCAATGGCGCAACGGGGCATCAGCATGACGCTGATCCGCAAGACCATGCAGACGGTAGGTCTGTTAGTGCCGGCAGCGTGTCTTTTTCTGTTGCAGGATGTCGCGTCAGCGCCGACTGCATTGGTGTTGATCTGCCTCTCCGCTGCCGCGCTCGGATGCTCCTGGGCAGGCTATGCGGCAAATGCAATCGACCTTGCCCCCCGCCATGCCGGGCTCATCATGGGCGTGAGCAATACTTTCGCCACGGTTCCGGGAATCGTAGGCGTCTCCCTCAGTGGCTGGCTGTTCGATGTCACCGGCACGTTTTCGGCAGCTTTCCTGCTGACGGCCGCGATCAGCGCGATCGGAGCGATCGTCTATCTGATCTTTGCCTCAGCGAAACCGATCCTCGAGCAGTCGTAGCGGATGTGTCGTAGCGCTGCTCCGCAGGGGCCGGCTTCAGCGGGCCTCACCGGATTGTGCGAGCGACCGGACCCAGTCGCCGAGCCCGCGCTTGAGTATCTTGCCATTGTTGCTGCGGGGCAGCGGCTGATGAACGAAGGTCACGAAATCCGGCACTTTGTAGTCGCTCAAGCGGTCGGCACAAAAGCTCTTCAGCTCAACCGCACTGACAGATCGCCCGCCGACTTGGACTACGGCATGCGTCTTCTCACCCAATACAGGGTCCGATGCCGGAATCACAGCCGCTTCAATGACGGCCGTGTGCTGCATGAGGACCTGCTCGAGTTCCGTTGAATGGACCTTGTACCCGCCGCGATTGATCAGATCTTTGGATCGATCGAGTATCTTGAGGTAGCCGTCAGCCGTGAATGTGCCGATGTCTCCCGAGCGCCAATAACCACCGACGAATGCAGAGCGCGTAGCCTCCGCATCTTTCCAGTAGCCCACGGCAACATTGGCACCTGCGATCCAAACCTCGCCGCTTTTGCCGTTGGTCACTTCGATGCCACGCTCATCGACGACGATGATCTCTGCCGAGGGAACGGGACGACCCACGGTATCGGGACGCAGCCGGCCAGTGCCCAATGGACTCAGCGTCGCGGGAGAGGTCGTTTCCGTTGAACCGTAAACATTGAGGAGCTGCACATGCGGAAGTGCTGTCGCCAACCTCTCAATGGTTCGCACCGGCATCAATGCCCCGCCATACGCACCGACACGCCAGCGGCTCAAGTCGTAGTCCGAAAAATTCCCCTGTAGCAGGCACAGGTGGTACATGGTCGGCACCAGAAGGGCATACGTCATCCGCTCGGTCGCGGCGAGCTCCAGAAAGCGTGTTGCCTTGAATTCCCGCATCATGATGGTCGCCCCGCACGCGCGTACCATCGTGAGGATATTCGCCACCAACCCGGTGACGTTATTTGCCGGCCCAGTCATGATGGAGCGATCGCGACCGTCCAAACCCCAGCACGACTCGTAGTTCATCGCCGAAGTGACCAGCGACAAATGGGTCAGCATCGCGCCTTTCGGTCGCCCCGTCGTGCCAGACGTATAGACGATCACCGCCGTCTCATCCTCCGACAAGGGGGCGACGGGCTTACCGTTGAGCGCATAGAGGCTATCGAGCGGCTCAGAGCCCGCACACGACCCGCCTACCGCGAAGCGATGGATGAGCGAAGGCACCTCGTCGATCGACGGCAGTCGATCGCGCAAGTCCGCTTCGTGTATCAGCACTGTCGCTTCAGCATGCTGCAGGACGGATCGAAGCTCGAAGCGTTGTTCCCGAACATTCAGAGGAACGGCGACCGCGCCCATGCGGATGATGCCGAAGAGACATTCCACGAATTCGATTCGATTGGCCAATAGAAGGGCTACACGCTCCCCCGGCCTGACACCGCGCGCCAGCAGGCCCAGAGCGATCGCGTCCGCGGCTGCATCGAGCTCCACGTAGTTGCAACGGCGCGGTCCGTCGACGACAGCCTCGCTGGTGGGAGCATCCGCCGCCGCTTGGCGCAAGAGTTCATCCACCGACCGCGGTCGATTGTCATAGCAGCGCACGACCCTCTCCTGGTAGTGCAATTCCATCCGCATGCGCGGGCATGACGGCCAGAGAGGGCTTGGGTTGTCCAGCATATGCAACCGGTGCTTGAAAGCTAAATGCCGTCCGACGAGCTTACGACCCGCGACAGCGATCGTCGCGCTTTATTTGGCCGAGCGGGGCGAGCTGCGCAACACGTCCTCGTGATACCACATTTGACGATGGGCGCCTCCCCCAGATGTAGTAGTAGCATAAGGTTCGATGTGGGAAATAATGCGTTCCAGCCAGCTTTCGCTTAGATGGGCGGACGGGTGTCTTATATCGAATGACCATCGAGATCGCCGAATTCAGCCAGCTGGTGCACAAGATCTATTCTGGTGCTGTCCCTCCCAACTCGTGGGATGTCTTCCTTACCGCACTGGCGAATCTGCTACGTTCCAAGGCGGCAGTATTACTGGTTCAGCTGCCATCTGCTTCGCATCCGGGTCTCATCAACATGTATAACGCGGACCCCGATCGGGGCGAGCGTCAGTCGGCGCAGTACATCGCACTGGATCCGTTCGCGAATCTACCGAACGCCAAAGTAGTTACATTGCACGAATACCTTGCTCCAGAGGAAGTTGAGAGCAGCGAGTTCATGCGGCAGTGTCTCGTTCCGGCAGATCTCATCTATGCAATGGGTGTCGATTTGCGGGATGAGGGACGTTACGTGGCCCGTCTGCGATTGGCCCGCTCGCGCGCGATGGGTAACTACAGCGCCGAGGAGAAGTCTCTGATCTTGCAGCTCCTTCCACACCTGAGAGCTGCACTCAACATATTTACGGAGCTGGATCGCAGTCATCTCGAGCGCTCGCATTACGCCAATGCCATGGATCGACTGGAGATGGCGACGATCATTCTCGATGAGACGGGGCGTGTACTGCACACCAGTCCGCTTGCCGATGCGCTTCTCAATGAGCGCGATGGAATCTTCATGATGCAAGACTATCTGGCACTGTCGAATCACGAAGCGTCGAAGCAGTTCAAGGAAATGGTAAGGCGTTCGCTCGAGGCACGCCGCGAAAATCGGCCGATGGTCGCCGAAGTCATGCGCATCAATCGAAGTGGAAGCCGTCCGGACGTGACCATTGTCGTACGGCCGTCATCGGCAAGGCCCAACAGAAGCGGCCCTTTTTTAATGTCTTCGGTCGCAGTATTCCTGAGCGTCGAGACGACCAATGACTTTGCGCGCGAGGATCTCCCTTCCGGGACGATCCAGAAACTCTTTGGGTTGACGCCGAGGGAGGCCACGCTCGCATTGCGACTCGCGGGCGGCAAGACGCTGCAGGAAGCAGCTGAAGAACTGGGAATCAGTCAAAGCACCGCACGGGCTCATTTGCGCTCCATCTTCTCCAAGACGGGGCTGGATCGTCAGACGAAATTAGTTCGCGCCATTCTCAAAAGCGTGGCCATGCTGGGGCATTAGCATGCGCTCTCAGCGCTTGATTGCGGGAGCGCGCGACAGTCGCACCTTTCGCAAGCGACGTTGAAAAAGTGCAGGACAGCACTTTTTCGGCACCGCAATGAACGACCTGATCTACAGCGGAATGAATTCACCGCCACTGATGTCCAGCGACGCACCCGTCACTACTGCGGCCGAATCGGTGAGCATCAGCAGGATGGCACGCGCGCAATCATCCTCTTCTGGTATGTAGCCCACGGGAATTCCTTCCGTAATGTCCGATTTCAACTTTGCGACCGTCGTACCCAACTCGGCGGCAAGATGCTTGAATCGGTCGGCGGTTGCCGATCCCCATACCCAACCGAGGAAAACGGAATTGACTCCGATGCCCCATCGTCCGCATTCGGACGCAAGATACCCGGTGACACTGGCCAGAGCTGCTTTGGACGCAGCGAATCCGGCATAGCCGGCGATCGGTTTTCGAGCCGCCACGGCGTTCAAGGTAACGATTCTTCCGGCCCGACGTTCCTTCATGTGAGGCAGTACTTCCTGGATGATCGTCAATGCAGCGAAGAAGTTCTCTTCCATGAGCGCTCGCCAGGAATTCAGATCCGCCGATTCGACTGGGCCCAAAACACCGAGCTCACCACCGGCCCCTGCGATGAGCGCATCGACTTGTCCAAACTTCGCTAATGTCTGTTGCACCACCCAACGGCATTCATCGGTCTTACGGGGATCGGCAGGAAAACAGGCGACAGGCTTTGGCAGGTCGTGCTCCGCAAGACTTTCCAAGGCAGCCTGAAGCTTCTCGCCGGGCCGCTGGGTCACGACGACTTGTGCACCAATCGCTGCTGCCTCGACGGCCAGCCGAGCGGTCAAGCCGGCGGTGAAGTTGGAGATCAAAACGACTTTCCCGTCCAACACGCCTGCGCTCCCGTCATGTCGCCGTCAAATTAAACCACGTTCGCACGTTAGCCATGAGATGCAAGGACCGCAACGGGCAGGCTCTATCGGCTCTGTGTTCACTCGGTTTGATGCTGGTTGAAGAGGGCTGTAGTAATCCACTCTGCGACCAGCGCCGGTCGGTCGCGGCCCTCGATTTCCACCGTCACATTGCAGGTCAAATTCAAGCTGCCGTCTCGACGCGGCTCGATTGACAAGAGCGTAAAGCGTCCGCGAATTCGCGCTCCGCTGGGAACAGGCGCAGTGAAGCGGATGCGGTTGAACCCATAGTTGAGACTCGCCGAGGTACCCCGGATTTGCGGCACGACTTGATAGGCGAAGTTGCTGATCAGGGACAATGCGAGGAATCCGTGCGCGATCGTGCCGCCCCAGGACGTATGTGCGGCTGCAACAGGATCGACATGAATCGGCTGATGGTCGTCGGTCAGATCTGCGAAGCGGTCAACCAAGTCCTGACCGATGGTGACCCACTGCGAAGTCCCCAGCTCCTTTCCAACAAGAGCCTGCAGCTCCTGAAGCTCAGCCGATCGAACTGGACCCTTCATCATTGCCTCCCTTGTGTGGAGCGCAGTCTCTCATTATCGCAGCGCCCACATCGATGATAAGCCCAAGCCTGCGAGCCGCGCTCCGAATCAGCCCTTGTGCCTGGCGATCAAGGCTCCAATGTCCGTGAGCTCGGTCACTTGCGCCATCATGACGTCCGGGGGCCCGGGCGTGTAATTTGGAAAGTCCTCTATCAGCAGGCGGGCGGCCTCTTCGTAGCTGAAGAGCGTAGAGAATTTTTCAGCGTCAGCCCTGGTCTTGAAGAAGACACTGCTGATGGCGATGTAGGGCAGAGACTTCTTCGAATCCCCGACGTTCCATGTAGGCGAGTAGATCACCAGCTTCTCGGGTGTGAGCTTCAGATGCTTCAACGTCTGGCTCAGTCCCATGGGCAGATGCACGTTCACGAAGTGATCGAAATCGAACTTTCCGCCCGCGGCATTGGGGTAGCAGAACGCGACCATATACATGCTAAATCTCCTTCTCCAACAGAGCCCGATTGATTCGCCGCGCACGCTGCTGCAGCAAGTCACCTCCGAACGAGACCGGTTGCTGTGCGAATAAATCCTGACTGCCGACGCGTTTCTGCTGCGCCTCGAGCAGCGGCTTGTCCTGATCGAAGATGGCTCTCACGCCGCTCACGAACGCCTTGGAGAGCTCGCCATCGCCGTAGTTTTTTACGGAGCGGTAGAAGTAATGCGAGGAACCGGCAGTCTCAGGAGTAATCGCGTGCATGTTGCACACCTCCGCAGCTTGCTCGCGCGGCTTGCCCGCAGGCCGGGAATTCAACAGGAAACTGGTATATGAGGGCGCGCCCCAGCTCACTTCCATGTCGAAATCGATGGGATCCGGATAGCTGTCGAGTCCAAGCGAGGTGGCAACCATCCACCGATAGAATGGACCGCCCGTCACCATGTTCAGCGAGCGCATGCGAAAGACGATGCCGCGCTCGGTGGCGGACCAGGTCATCTGTCCGTCGATGTAGTCCGTGCCTGGCTTCGAGTTGCGATAAACGCGCAACTCTTCGCCGCCGAAGGATTCGGGATGCACGAACTCGGCATGGGTGATGTCGAACAAATTGTCGTTGATCAAATTGTAGTTCGCTTGAATCGATTCGAAGTGACCGTAACCGCCATCCCAGTTTGCGTCTCCGCTGCGATAGAGGAAGTCGGGAATCGACGATGTATCGGACGCTCCCGAAGGGTCACCCATCCAGATCCATACGTAACCGTGCTGCTCGATCACGGGATAGGCCGTGAGTCTCGCCTTGGGAGGCACGATGGTCTGCCCGGGCACCAGCGCACAAGCCCCATTCACATCGAACTGGGCACCGTGATATCCGCACTGGATTCGTTCGCCGACCACTTTCCCCAATGACAGCGGCGCGAAACGGTGAGGACAGCGATCGTCCAGCGCCACGACTTTTCCGGATTCCGTGCGGAAGAGGACGATCGGCTTTTCGAGAATCGTGCGCGCCAGCGGGCGTCCCGCGAGTTCCTGCGGCTCTGCCGCGATGTACCACGTATTCTTGATGAACATCGTTCCCCGCTATGGAAGTTGCACCCCAGGTCGCAACTTCAGCTGCTGAGCATTGAGCACGACACGGAGCCTAGGATTCTGGCCGTCAGGCGTAATCGTCAATTTGGACTACCTCCGAGGTTCTCGCAGGGGCGTGTGAGAATCGTTCGACCGCGGCAGCGATAGGGCAGGTCAGTAGACTTTGATAAATCGCTGGCCTAGGGCAGATCTCGAGGAAAGGAATCGCGCAAGCTGCCAGAAGGCTTGGCCGCTCGTTCCGAGCGCGGTCTTTCACATCTACTTACGCGACGTTTCTTCGAGGTTGTCGATCCACTCTTCGTAGCGTGGCCGTGTGAGCTGGAAAACATCCTGCGTTCGCGTGTACCAGCCCGCCCCGTGCATTCTGCCGATGAGGTGCATGGCCAGCGTGTCGACGTGCAGGTTCGTTCGATCGATGAGTCGATCGTCGATATGCATCACGAGCACCTCGCCCAGTACCACGCTGGACGATGTACTGATCTCGACATGCTCGAAAAGCCTGCATTCCAGGCTGACAGGAGCAGAGGCAATGCGTGGAGGTGCAACCCTGGAGGACGGAACGACCGGAATTCCGCCGGCCTCGATCTCATCGAACTCCGGCGGTGCGTCGATACACGAGAAGTTCATCAGCGGCGCATCGGCCTCGCGCACCAGGTTGATGACGAACTGCTCAGTTTCGAGAATGTTGCAGGCGGTGTCCTTGTAACGGCCATCCTGACGGCGCATCAGCCCCAGTACGACGATCGGCGGATCGGCACCCATCATGTTGAAGAAGCTGTAAGGCGCCGCGTTGCGAATGCCGGCGAGCGATTGAGTCGTCACCCACGCGATCGGTCGCGGCGTGATCGATGAGGTCAAGAGCTTGTAGCGCTCATCGCGCGTGAGCGCTTGCATTTCAAACTGCATCGAGCGGACCCCGCTTCACGGCCCGCTGCGGAGCGACGTTCACGGACAACTGGAACACGTCCGGGCGTGCGTAGTGGCCCACGACATCGAAGTCGTACTTGCCTCGAATGATCTCGGCGGGGTCGATGGTCGCGTACAGGATGGTCTCGCCGGAGTAGTCCGGCCCAGCCAGGATGTCGCCGAGCGGCGCGACGATCATGCTTCCGCCCCGCATCAGTACCGTCGTCGGCTCATTGCCGAGTGCGCAGTCGTAATCCTCTGGATAGGCGCTGCGCGTGATGTGCTGGCAGGCCGAGAGGACAAAGCAGCGCCCCTCGAGCGCGACGTGCCGCATCGTGGCGGCCCAGCCATCTCGATCATCCGCCGTGGGGGCGCAATACAGGCTGATGCCTTGATCGTACATGGCCATCCGCAGCATGGGCATGTAGTTCTCCCAGCAGATGACTGCGCCGATCCGCCCGAGCTCGGTCTGGATGACGGGCAGTGTCGAGCCGTCGCCGAATCCCCAAATGAGCCGCTCAGCTGCCGTGGGCATGAGCTTGCGGTGCTTCGCGATGACTCCCCGAGCACCGTCCAAAAAAAGCGCGGTGCAGTACACAGTGCCCCCGTCGCGCTCGATCACGCCGATCACCACGAACAAGCCTGTGGCAGCAGTCGCCTCCGACAGGAGCGCGACCTCCTCCCCGTCGAGATCGATCGCGGCTTCGTAGTACGCCTGATACTCGCGTCGGCCGCTCGGCTTGCGCAGCCCCACCGGTGTGCCAAAGCTGGCCCCTTTCGGATAGCCGCCGAGGAAGGCTTCCGGGAATACGGCAAGGCGCGCGCCTTCGGCGGCGGCCCTCCGGATAAGGCTTGCGGCCTTGAGAGCGGAGGCCATCGTGTCGGTGGGGCACGCGGCGGCTTGCACGACTGCAGCAATGAAGGGTTCGTTCATGGGGCCTCGGCTCGGTCGTCTTTGACATTCCGCGTCGGGAGAAACTATAAGCCTAAAGTAATTGTCCGGGAGGTGCTTGGGCTATGGTCGAGAGCTTCGATCAGTATCGAGAGGATGTGCCCGGCCGCGCAAACGTGACCGACACCGCGGAACTCGTCCACTACTATCAAAACCTGCGCGCACACAGTACGGGCGCGCTGTGGACGGTGGCCAATCGCATCGAGCCGTGGGAACCCGTGTCCAGTTCGGTGCCCATGATCTGGCGTTATGCCGACCTGCGCGATCACGTGCTGCGCTCACTCGAGCTCGTAACGCCGGAGCAGGCGGGGCGCAGAGTCGTCTATCTATCCAATCCAGGACGCACCGATGTCGCTGCAGTCGTCGGGTGGCTCTACTCCGGTCTGCAAGTGATGGCTCCGGGAGAGTGCGCGTCGAGTCATCGGCACAGCGCCTCGGCCCTGCGCTTCATCATGGAAGGGTGTGGCGCCTATACGAATGTCGACGGTCACAAGATGACGCTCGGTGCCAATGATTTCGTGCTCACGCCCAACGGAACCTGGCACGAGCATGGAGTTGACGAGAACGGCACGGTTTGCATCTGGCAGGACGGTCTCGACATTCCGCTCATGAATGCACTGGAAGCGAACTTCTACGAAGTGCATCCCGATCTCAACCAGGCGGTCTGCCATCCGGTGGATGATTCCACGGCCACGTGGGCATCGCCGGCGCTCAGGCCGGACGGTGCGGAATGGACGAAACGCTACTCACCTCTATTGAAGTACGAATGGGGTCCAACCTACGAAGCGCTGGTAAAGCTGGCGCGCGTCTCGGACGGCTCGCCGTACGATGGGATCATGATGCACTACGTCAACCCGAACACCGGCGGGCCTGTCATGCCCACGATCGGCGCCTCGATGCAGATGCTCCGGCCCGGGGAGCGCACCCAGGCGCATCGTCAAGTCGGCAGCTTCGTGTACCAGTGCTGCAAGGGCTCGGGCTATTCGATCGTCAATGGGCGCAGGCTCGATTGGCGCGAGCGCGATATCTTCGTCGTGCCGTCCTGGATGTATCACGAGCACGCCAACGCCTCGACGTCCGAGGACGCCTGCCTGTTTGCATTTCACGACCTGCCTACGATGCGTGCGCTCGGGCTGTATCGCGAACAGGCGCTCGCGGACAATGACGGTCATCAGCCCGTTTTGATGTGAGGCGCTGACTCACGTTAGTGGCCTGTACACATGATTTCAGACCGTGGCATTGCGCTTGCTAGCTTGCTGGTCGGCTGGCCAGCAGCCTGACAGAACCTTCTGGCCAGCAAGCCAGCTCGCTAGCCGGCCCTCCCGTGATAGCTGTACGCGGCGCCAGTCGCGTGTGACAGCGTTACGACGCCAGGTTGTCATGGATCTGGTTGAGCAGACCGAGCAAACCGGAGAATTGCTTCGCGCCGATGCCTGCAATCAGCTTCTTGTAGACGGGCGCTGTTATCGATCGTGCTTCGGTGAGCTTCTTCCGGCCCGCGGCGGATAGTTTCAGCTCAGTGATCCGGCCGTCCGATGCCGACGGAGTCGACTTGATCAGCCCGGCCTTCATCATCCGTTCGACGATGCGCATCATCGTCGAGATGTTGATGACGGCCAGCTTCGCGATCTGTCCAATGGGCTGCGGTTCCTGCTCGCCCAGGATCATCAGCACACGCCACGTCGGGATGTCGATGCCGATCTTGCGCAGTTCCGCCTCGATCACCACGTTGTAGCGACTTACGGTCCGGTTCAGTAGGTAAAAAGGGTAGCAATCGAGCCGAAAATCCTCCGAACCTGGATCTCCAAGCAGCCGTAAGTCGGCGGCAATCCTGGGCTTTGCGCTCATCGGTCAACTTCCTTGCATTTGCAAGTTTCTGGGAGCATATTTTAGACGTCAATAAAATCCGGGAGGGGGAAGCCATGTCCAGCTCGCAGGCGCTGCAGATGCTCGCAACGGATATAACCCGCGGAGCGATCAAGGTGATCGACCTCACCCAAACGCTGTCGGAGGATACGCCAGTCCTGGTCCTGCCTCCGCAGTTTGGACAGTGCGCACCCTTCTCGCGTCAGGAAATCTCCCGGTATGACGAGCGTGGCGTCGCTTGGTACTGGAGCAACTTCACGGTGGGCGAACACACCGGCACGCACTTCGACGCACCCGCGCACTGGATCAGCGGTGCCAAGCTTCCCGACAACTCGGTCGACAAGGTGCCGGTCAAAGATTTCATCGCACCTGCGGTAGTCCTCGACTTCTCGCAAGAGGCGGCCGCCAATCCCGACTTTCTTCTCGAGGTCAACCATGTGCAGGCTTGGGAAGCAAAGCACGGCAGGATTGCTCCACGCCAATGGGTCCTCTTCAGAACGGATTGGTCGCGCCGTGCTGGGGATGCGTACACGAATCGGCAAGCCGATGGCGCTCATACGCCTGGACCTTCCGTCGAAGCAGTCCGCTTCCTGATCGAGGAGCGCGATGCGCTCGGCTTCGGCGTAGAGACAATCGGTACCGATGCCGGGCAGGCGCACCTGCTCAACCCGCCCTATCCGGCTCACACCTTCTTCCATGGCGCGGGTCGCTACGGCTTGCAGTGCCTGCAGAACCTCGACTCGCTTCCGCCCACTGGGACAATCATCGTTGCGGCGCCGCTGAAGATCCGCGAGGGCTCGGGCAGCCCACTTCGCGTGCTGGCGCTCGTGGCCGAGTGAGCGAGCAATGGCCGAGCGATCATTCAAGGCAGAGGTCAAGCAACTCGAAGCTCGCGCCGGCGAGGCATTCACCGGCGAGGGCATTCTCGCGGTCACCAAGGCGCTGCTGCAGTCCGGTGTCGCTTACGTTGGCGGTTACCAAGGGGCTCCCATCAGCCATCTGATGGATGTGTTCGCGGACGCGAATGAGCTCTTGCAGAGTCTTGGCGTGCACTTCGAGGCCAGCGCCAATGAAGCGACGGCTGCAGCGATGCTCGCCGCGTCGGTCAACTATCCACTGCGTGGGGCCGTTGCGTGGAAGTCCGTTGTGGGAACCAACGTGGCATCGGACGCACTCTCGAATCTCGCCTCGGGTGGCGTGACGGGTGGCGCGCTGATCATCGTGGGAGAAGACTACGGCGAAGGCTCCTCCATCATGCAAGAGCGCACCCATGCGTTTGCGATGAAGTCGCAGATATGGTTGCTGGATCCGCGGCCCAATTTGCCGAGCATCGTCGATGCGGTGGAGAAGGGATTCCAGTTATCGGAAGCCTCGAATACACCCGTGATGCTCGAGCTTCGCGTCCGCTCGTGCCATATGACGGGCACGTTCGTCGCCAAGGACAATACTCGTCCTCGAATGACAGTCGGAGATGCGGCGTCAGCGGCGGTGCGCGACACCAGCCGCATTGTGTTGCCTCCGGCCAATTTCCAGCACGAAGTCGAAAAGATCGAGCAGCGTTGGCCGGCCGGCATCGCCTTCGTGCGCGAGCACGAGCTCAACGAATGGTTTGGGACGCGCAATGCGGATATCGGGATCATTGTGCAAGGTGGGCTCTACAACAACCTGAACCGTGCAATGGAGTTGCTGGGCCTCTCCGATGAGTACGGCGCTGCCAAGCTGCCGATTTACTGCTTGAACGTGACCTATCCCCTGGTGCCGGAGGAAGTCCGGGAATTCTGCCAGGGAAAGCGAGCCGTGCTGATCATCGAGGAAGGCCAGCCTGAGTTCATCGAGCATGAGCTCAATACGCTCATCCGCCGCGCCAATCTGCAGACTCGTATCGTCGGTAAGGATGCGCTGCCGCGGGCCGGCGAATATACGGCCAAAGTCATTCTCGATGGCCTGCGCAACTTCCTCGCGCAATGGAATCCAGCGATCGAGCTGCCGCCGATCATCTCCGAGCCGCTGCCGGCGCCCGTCGCATCGCAGATCCCCCAGCGACCCGCGGGGTTCTGCACCGGTTGCCCGGAACGCCCCATCTTCACAGCGATGAAGCTGGTGGAGCGCGAGCTGGGCCCTGCACATGTCTCCGCCGACATCGGCTGCCACCTGTTTTCGATCCTGCCGCCGTTCAACATCGGCAACACCACGATGGGCTACGGGCTGGGTACCGCAGGCGCGTCCGCATTCAAGCCGAAAGACAAGCGAGCGATCGCGGTGATGGGCGACGGCGGCTTCTGGCACAACGGGCTGACCTCGGGGATCGGCAATGCCGTCTTCAACAAGGACGACAGCGTGACAGTGATCGTCGATAACGGTTACTCGGCGGCGACAGGAGGTCAGGACATTCTTTCCTCCCGGGCCGACAACAAGGTTCGCGCCACGCGCCATCCCATTGAGCGTGCCGTGAGAGGCGTAGGCGCGACGTGGGTCAAGACGATCGACCGGACGTACGATCTCAAGAAAATGACATCGACCTTGCGCGAGGCGATGACGGTGCCCGAGAAGGGACCGAAGATCATCGTGGCACAGTCGGAGTGCATGCTGAATCGCCAGCGCCGTGAGAAGCCTCTGGTAAAGCGCGCGCTGCAGGAAGGGCGCAGGGTCGTGCGCGAGCGCTTCGGGGTCGACAGTGACACCTGCACCGGGGATCACAGTTGCATCCGGCTTTCAGGTTGCCCGTCGCTGTCGATCAAGCCCAATCCCGATCCGTTGCGGCAAGACCCGGTGGCCCATGTGGACAACAGCTGCGTGGGTTGTGGCTTGTGCGGAGAAGTTGCGCATGCGGCAGCGCTCTGTCCGAGCTTCTACCGCGCTCGCATCATTGCAAACCCCACGCGATGGGAGCGCCTGCGCACACGCGTTGCGGATTCGATCATCAACTTCCTGCAGCGACGCGATGATCGCGCTAGCGCGGCGAGGGCGTTCTGATGGCAGAGCGCGTTGGCCCCCGCAACCGGATCTGCATTGCCATCCTCGCGATGGGTGGTCAGGGCGGCGGCGTGCTGGCCGACTGGATCCAGGAACTTGCGCGTCACAATGGATGGGTGGCTCAAGGAACGTCGGTACCGGGCGTGGCTCAGCGCACCGGATCAACCGTCTACTACATCGAACTCGCACGTGCGGTAGACGGGCGTTTGCCGATCATGGCCCAGATGCCGGTGCCGGGGGATGTGGATGTCGTACTGGCCTCGGAGCTCATGGAAGCTGGCCGAGCCATGCTGCGCAACTTCTCGACCGCCGAGCGCACCACCCTGATCAGTTCGACTCACCGCGTCTATGCAATAGCGGAGAAAGCGGCAATGGGCGATGGTCGCGGCAGCAGCGACCGCATCATCGAAGCGGCTGGAC
>DATELY010000105.1:0-3652 GCA_035276085.1 Steroidobacteraceae bacterium
GGAAAATGAGTGCAGCCCAGCAGCACCGTATCGGGCCGTTGCGTGCGGTGCGCCAGCAGCGGATCCAGGTATCGATGCGCCACTGCCTCGACGATCGGCCCGTCCGTCCAGCCTTCCTCCGCCAGTGCCACGAACAGCGGACAGGCACATGCATGCACCTGCGCAGCGTCGCGCAATTCGAGGATCGCGCGCTGATACGCACCGCCGCGAACGGTGCCTTCCGTCGCCAGCACTGCAATGACCCCCGAGCGTGATACCGCACAGCCGGCCCGCGCGCCCGGCTCCACGACGCCGATCACATCGACGGGAGCAAACTGCTGAGCGAGCGCGGGCAGCGCAACGGCTGAGGCCGTATTGCAAGCCACCACCAGGCACTTGATCCCGAGCTGTGCCAGCGCATTGGCCGCCTGCAACGAATATCGCTGCACTGAGCTTGCGCTCTTGGTGCCGTAGGGGAGGCGCGCCGTGTCACCGAGATAGATGAACTGCTCATGCGGCATCCGCGCGCGGAGCGCACGCAGCACGGTGAGTCCGCCAACCCCCGAATCGCATACCCCGATAGGCAACTCGGAGGCCCTGTCGCGCGTAGAGAAAGTGTCGGATTTCAAGACAAACCACCCGCTTCCGTCACGGCATTATCCATTGGAGCTATACATAAGTTTCCAGCGTGAAATTGTTGTTCGAAAGTAGTTTTGCAGTTGGACTTCTGGCGGCATAATCGCTGCGAGTCTCGCGGATTCGAGCGAGGCTCTCGGGACTACCGCCACCACAACAAGCAAGACAGTACGGGAGTGCACCATGGAGCGTCGTCTCCATACACGTCATCGCGCCAGAACTGCAGTCTATGTTTCCGTCCCGGGTCGTGCTGGCAGGCTCTGCCGCGCACGTAACTTGAGCGCCAACGGCGTCTTCATTGAAACGTCGAATCTTGGGTTGAAGAAGGGCTCGACGGTTCATCTCGCCTTCGCCATCAATCTCGGCGTCGTAACCAAGATTCACCGTCGCACTGCCATCGTCGCGCACATCACGCAAGGCGGTACGGGTTTGATGATGGAGAATCTCACCGGTACGCGCTGAGCGCGCCACGCCCGCGGCGCCTGTCACGGCTGAAGCGAACCCTACCCTGCACAGAGAGGCGTGCTGTCGTGCATGCCTCTCATGCCATGAGCGCTCATCACCGTTCGCCACCGCGAACCATAGATGACTTGCCCTTTGAAGTAACCGTACGCCCTCGCGGATGCGCCAAGTTGGCGCGTTCATAACCACCCTCACAGGATTCATTGCGGACATCCGTGGTTGAGCGTCCTTCGTGCACCGGCATCATGTGCGCAAGACGCGGTTCAACTGCGCACCGTCAGACGACAAGACACTTGGCGCCAAATGGAGACGCGCGACAAGCCAACATAGCTTCGACTATGGTTGGCGACCGCATCGCGCTGGCCGCGGGACGCAGCCGTCAAGGACGGACTGCTCAAAGGAACTGTACGAGGCGCTGAATGCCTCGAAGAGGATGGAGATGACATTGCCGAGCGCGAAAGAGTGGAGAACGGGCGATCGCTACGTTCTGGCGATCGCTACGATCGTCCTGACCGTCACACTGCAAGCAGGCTTGCAGAATCTGATCGGGAACAACGTCCCCTTCATGTTCCTGCATCCAGCGTTGGTGCTCATTGCGGTCTATTGCGGACGTGGCCCGGCTCTGCTCGCGTTATTGCTGAGTGCGACGCATGCAGCAGTGACGTTGCGCGTGTTCGCCAGCGGGCCCGGTGCCGCCACGGCGCCGTATTCCGTGATCATCTATGCCGTCGTTGGGCTGGCCATCGTCCTGCTCACCAGCGCGTTGACACGTGCCGCGCAACGCGCTCAGGAAGCCGAGCTCCGTCTGCGGATCATCCAGGACGATGCTGCCGTGGGGTTGTGGGAAATGGATCTGCACGCAGGCACGGTCCTGGCCTCGCGCAGCATGTGGCACCTGATGGGATTGCCAGCGCTCGATCATCCGGTGTCGCTCAATGAATGGCAGAGTCACGCCTTACCGGAAGAAGTCGCCACCAGCCTCGCCACGGTCAAACAGCAAGTCGCAGCGGGCGCTTCCTGCTACGAACACGAATTCCGCGCACGGACGCCGTCTGGCGAGCTGCGCCATTTCCTTGCACGTGTGAACATCGAATACGGTGAAGATCGGCGTGCCCGGCGACTGCGCGCGGCCGTGGTCGACGTCAGCCGGCGCAAGCAGTTGGAAGCTGATCAGCAGCGCCACATTCAGGACCTGCGCGAGATCGACCGTCGACGCACTGAGTTCCTGGCCACGCTCGCGCATGAACTGCGCAATCCGCTCGCCCCCATCCGTCATGCAACACTGCTGGCGCAGTCGCCGCGAGCCCCTTACGAGCAAGTGCAGTGGTCACTGGGCGTGATCGATCGACAGACCCATTACATGGCACGACTGCTCGATGATCTGCTCGAAGCATCGCGCGTCTCCCGCGGCGCACTGGAGTTGCGAGCCCAAGCCGTCGAGTTGACGACCATCATGGACATGGCCGTGGAAACAGCTCAGCCGCTCATCGAGGGCAAGGGTCATGCGCTGGACAATCACGTTCCCAGCACGCCGATCTGGCTCCATGGCGATCCCGTACGGCTCGCTCAGATCTTCTCCAACCTGCTCACGAATGCGGCGAAGTACACACCGGCTCAGGGGCATATCAGCGTCAAGGCGGAGCTGATCGAAGAGTGCGTGTGCGTACGCGTGCGCGACACGGGCATCGGTATCGCACCCGAGGTGCTGCCGCGCCTCTTCGAAATGTTCGCGCAGGCGGACCAGGCACTGGAACATGCACAAGGCGGACTGGGTATCGGCCTCGCGCTGGTCAAAGGCCTCGTGCAACTACACGGCGGCAAAGTCGAAGCGCACAGTGCCGGCTTGAATCGCGGCAGTGAATTCGTGGTGTACCTGCCGCGGGTTACCGCACCGTCGCAGCACCTCGGCGCTGCCGCGCCGCTGCAAACGCCCGTAGTTCCACGTCGGATTCTGATCGCGGACGACAATCGCGATGCAGCCGACAGTCTCGCTGCCCTGCTCGAGCTCGACGGCCATGAGATTCACGTGGCCTACGACGGCGCGGAGGCATTGGAGACGTGTTTGCGACAGCCGCCGCACATTGCCTTGCTGGACATCGGCATGCCGAAGCTCGACGGCTACGAACTGGCGCGCCGCATCCGCGCGCAAAGCTGGGGCACCGGCATCAAATTGGTGGCGATCACCGGCTGGGGCCAGAAAGCCGATCGCGCGCGCGCGTTGGAAGCGGGCTTCTCGGCACATCTCGCCAAGCCCGTGACCGCGGAGTCGCTTGCGGCCGTATTGGCGGATGTGGAGTCCAATATCGCAGCCGCATGAGGAGCGCGTCCCGGTCCTGACACGTCGGCCGTCGACGAACTGCGCCAACGTCAATTGCGCAACTTCCTCGCGACACTGGATCCCTCGGAGTATTTGCTGTCTCAATCCCACTTATTTACATTGCTCATGTGCACGTGATTGCTGATGTGCACGTGGAGCGATGCGGCAGTCCGCAATCGACCTACTGCTGCAATGCCACAAGTCACACGGACATGACGGTGCCCCGGCACCAGGTAAGGATGCTAATGAGTTCGATCG
>DATELY010000106.1:0-5878 GCA_035276085.1 Steroidobacteraceae bacterium
TCCCCTGCGAAGCGGGGGGCGAGCCGGTGCCTTTCGCAACGACACTGAATGTGTCGTTGCCCGGCGCAGCGCCAGTGCATGGATGCACTGGCCGGGGAGTGACACAGGGAAGTGGCCTTCACGAGGGTTAGGGTGGGGGCAGACGTCGCCGCATCAGCTCAAATTATGCACCCCCATCCTGTCCTTCTGATGTGCAGGGATGCACGAATGGCGCGAGCGCAGGGATGCGCAGGAGCGGCCCCCGCTATCGCAGGGGAAGGGACGCTTGCTCTGACAACCTCAGTGGCGGCGCGGCGGCGGAAATGCCGCAAGTGAGCCGACGGGTACCGTTCATCACGAACTTCGCCCTGCGACCCGCGTTTACCCGTGGGCCATCACGTGAGTTATCCACTTGCCCGCCGAGTTCACGTTTGGAATCGAGGAAGAGTTCTTCATCGGCCATCGTCGCAGTCGCAACGTGGCCATTCGATTGCCGGACCGGTTGATCAAACGTGCTGAACGCGAGCTCGGCGACCGCGTCACGCACGAGCTGTTGCAATGTCAGCTCGAGCTCGTATCACCCGTGCTCGATTCCATCGACGCCGCGCGCACGCATGTCTACGACAGTCGCCGACGGCTCGCCCGCATCGCAGCCCGGCAGGAGCTGAGCTTGATCGCCGCGGGTACTCATCCACTCGCAGCCTGGATCGAGCAAGAGATCACCGACGATCCGCGCTACGACGACGTGCTCAAAGGATTCCAGATCGTTGGGCGGCGCAATCTGTTCTGCGGGCTGCACATCCATGTGGCGGTCCCCGACGGCGTCGATCGCGTGCAGGTGATGAATCGCACGATGCGGTGGCTGCCGCTGTTCCTTGCGCTCAGCACGTCCTCGCCCTTCTGGAATCGCCAGCGCACGGGGTTGCTCAGCTACAGGCAGACGGCGTACGACGAGTGGCCCCGTAGCGGCATCCCGGATTTCTTCGCCAACGAAGCGCAGTACGCGGAGTTTGCGAGCTGCCTCGTCAGTGGCGGTGCCATGAAGGATGCAAGCTTCCTGTGGTGGGCCATTCGCCCTTCGTTGCGTTACCCGACGCTCGAGCTGCGCATCACGGATGCGTGCACGAATGCCGAGGACACCGTCGCGCTCGCTGCGCTCTATCGCGCCCTGATCGCGTTCCTGGTGCGCAATCCGAATTTCGGCAGCGACTGGTCGCCGATCACGCGGCGGGTCATTGACGAAAACCGCTGGCGTGCGAAGCGCTATGGCACATCTGCAGAGTTCATCGATGACCGGACGGGTGAGGCGGTTCCCATCGCACGAGTGTTCCAGGAGCTATGCGAGCTCGTTCGAGAAGACGCGGATCGACTCGGCTGCACACCGGCGTTCAGGCAGCTGAGCGCCGTCCTCCGCAACGGTACGAGCGCTCATCGGCAACTGGAAATCTTCATCGCGAAGAGACAAGCTGGCACCGGCAGGACGGAAGCACTGAAGGCCGTCGTCGACTGGCTGGCAGAGCACTCCGTTCCCGCAATCGAACCGCAGCCGGACACACCAACCTCATGACGCCATGCAGAGCCCGCACGCCCAACGCTCCCGCGTGCTGATCGGAATCTCGCCGCGCATTCTCCGCGATGTGCCGGCGCAGCTTGGATTTCGGGGCAAGACGCTGCAGTACCTCGAACAGTCGGTTGCGCACTGGCTGATGGGATGCGGCGCCATGGTCGTGATGATTCCCACTGTCGAGCAGCAAAGCGCCATCCGCCGCTCGGACCTGTCCGTTCACGACTACGCGGCCACGCTCGACGGCCTGATCCTGCAAGGCGGCGCAGATATCGATCCGAGCCTCTATGGTGAACAGATGTCTGCCGCGGTTGGCCCCATCGATCGCGCCCGCGACCGCTTCGAGCTGGATCTGCTGCGTGCCTTCGCGAAATACGGCAAGCCCGTGTTCGGCATCTGCCGCGGCATGCAGCTCATCAACGTCGCCTACGGCGGCACGTTGCACCACGATCTGAACGTTGCCGGAGCAACGAGCTTCGTGCATTGCATCCGCGAGCAGTACGACGAGCACCAGCACGATCTCACGTTCGAGCAGAACGGCTGGTTGCAGTCGTTATACGCAGGCGTGATCAACCCGCGCGTGAACTCGATCCACCATCAAGGCGTGAACAAGCTGGGCACCGGCCTGATCGTCGAGGCCTGGTCGGGTGACGGCGTGATCGAATGCGTTCGGCATGAAGGCCCGACGTTCATGGTCGGCGTGCAATGGCATCCGGAATTCCACGACGAGCGCTTTCCAGAACTGCTGCCGACGGTGCCGTTGTTGAATGCGTTCATCGACGCGGCGAGGAAGCAGGAATCACGTCGTGACGGAGCTCAAGCGCAACCATAGAGTTGCATTCAGCTCGAGCCCGGCCTAGTCTATTGGCAACCCGGAGGTTGCACATGAACGACACCATCGAAAAACGCATCGAGCTCAAGGCACCGGTCCCGCGCGTGTGGCGCGCGCTCACGGACTTTCGCGAGTTCGGACAATGGTTCCGCGTCGCGCTCGAGGGGCCGTTCGTTCCCGGGCAGGTGGCGCGTGGCCGTATTACCTATCCCGGCTACGAGCACGTGCGGTGGGAGGCGACGGTGAAGGACATGCAACCCGAGCGGCTGTTCTCGTTCACGTGGCACCCCTATGCCGTGGATCCGAAGGTGGACTATTCGCAGGAGACACCGACGTTGGTGGAGTTCCGGTTGGAGAAAGTTCCGACGGGCACACGGCTCGTGATCACCGAGTCCGGTTTCGACGGGATTCCGGCACAGCGGCGCATCGAAGCGCTGCGGATGAATGAAGGCGGTTGGGCGGAGCAGACCAAGAACATCGAAGCGCATGTCACGCAGAACGCGTAGCGCGCTGCCGAAGCCGCGTGCGTACGCGCCGCTCTTCGCTGCGCTGGGCGATGAAACCCGCCTCGCGATCGTAACGAGGCTTGCCTCCGGCGAGCCCCACTCGATCGCGCAACTGACTGCAGAAACGAAGCTCACGCGACAGGCGGTGACCAAGCATCTGCGAGTGCTCGAAGGCGCACGGCTCGTGCGCAGTGTGCGCTCCGGGCGGGAAAGCCTGTTCGAGCTGGATCCGGCGCCGATTCGTGCCGTGCGTGACTATGCGGAGGTGGTCTCGCAGCAGTGGGACGATGCGTTGGCGCGATTGAAAGCGTTCGTGGAGAAGTAACCCGTCGCGGCGCGCGTCCCGAGCCTGTCCAAAGCTCAGGGCTGCGCGTCTATTCACTTATCACTCGCCACGCGTCGGGTGTCGCCCACTTTGACGAGCAGCGCATCGTGCGCCGCTTGCCACTCGGCATGCGATACGATCCGAGGTAGGACGACAGGCGGAGCCGACATTCACCGCAGGAGGTGCGAGTGATCATTCATCTGCTGGATGGGACCTACGAGCTGTTTCGGCATTTCTACGGACTGCGCCGCTTCCACAAGAAGGACCCGCCATTCGGCGCTGTCCTGGGGGTGCTCAACACCGCGTTGCAGATGATCGAGGAAGGGGCGACGCATTTCGGTGTCGCCACCGATCACGTCATCGAGTCGTTTCGTAACGAGCTCTGGCCCGGCTACAAGACGGGGGCGGGCATCGAGCCGGCGTTATGGGCGCAGTTTCATCCGCTCGAAGAAGCGTTGACTGCCTGCGGCATTGCCGTCTGGCCCATGGAGGAGCTCGAGGCCGATGATGCACTGGCGTCGGCTGCGCGACTGGCAGCCGCAGATGAGCGCGTGCAAAAGGTCTCGATCTGGACACCGGACAAGGATCTTGCACAGTGCGTGCGCGGCAAGCGTGTCGTGCAGGTGGATCGGCGTTCAAAGAAGATCCTCGATGCCGACGCCGTTGTGGCGAAGTTCGGTGTGGCGCCCGAGAGAATCCCCGACTTCCTCGCGCTCGTCGGCGATGTTGCGGACGGCTATCCCGGTATCGCAGGTATCGGCCGTACCACGGCAGCGCGGCTGATCAATCGACATGGAGCGATCGAAGACTTTCCCCCGGACGTGCTGGGTGAACGACGGGAGCAGGCGCTGTTGTTCAAGCGACTGGCAACGCTAGTGGATGACGCTGAGCTCTTTGCCAGCGTGGACGAGCTCGAGTGGCGCGGGCCTGGAGATGGCTTCGCTCAATACGCCAAGCGCTTGGGGGATGAGAAGGTCGCGGCTCGGGCGGTGCAGCTCGCTACGAAGCTCGGTGGAGATTGAAGGTTGCCCCACCCTGAGGAAAGGGCACTGCATCGACTCGTCGCCTGATCGTTCCTTGAGCAGCCGTGAGGCGGACTCGGGATGGCTATACTGCCGTCCCGTTTCCAAAGCGCCTCGCTGAATGCCATTGACCTTCCTGTTCGGTTTGATCGGTCTGCTCGTCGGTGGCCTGCGCGGGCTGGTCTGGGGCGTGGTGATTGGCTACGCAGCGGGCAGGTTGCTGCGCTACTTCCTGACCAAGAGTCTCAGCGTCGTTCAGAGTCAGTTTCTCGAAACGACCTTTGCCGTGATGGGCGCCGTGTGCAAAGCAGACGGCGTCGTCACGCGCGATGAGATCCGCGCAACGGAAAGCCTGTTCGAGCGACTGCATCTCGGCCCAGAGCAACGTGCTGTGGCGATGGCGGCGTTCGCACGCGGCAAAGCGCCTGATTTCGATCTGGATGCCGCAGTCACCCGCTTTGCGCGCGCGAGCCGGCATCAGCGTCCGTTGTTGCTCATGTTCCTGCAGATGCAGGTGGCCGCCATCGCCGCCGATGGCAATGTGCACGCAGCCGAGCACCAGATGCTCGTGCGCGTGGCGCGACTGCTCGGCTTGAGCGAGGCGGACGTTGCGCAGCTCGAAGCGCTGTTGCGAACGGGAACGGCGGCTCCCGCGCCAGGCCGCAAGCTCGACGATGCGTACGCTGCACTGGGCTTGACGCCGGACGCGACCGACGCACAGATCAAGCAGGCCTATCGCAGGCTCATGAGCCAGAATCATCCCGACAAACTGGCCGCGAAAGGTCTACCCGAAAGCATGCGCGAGATGGCTGAGGAGAAGACTCGCGAGATCAGCACCGCTTATGCGCTGATCAAGGAAGCGCGCGGATTCAACTGACCACGCGGCAGCGCATCGAAGTGCCCCTAGTGGCCTGTAACACTGATTGTGGACTGTCTGAGTGAGCGGCCGGCTGGCGAGCTGGCTTGTTGGCCAGAAGGTTTTGCCAGGGCTTCCGGCCAGCCGACCAGCAAGCCAGCAGGCGCAAGCCGCGGTATCGAATCAGTCGTTACGGTTCCACTAGAAGGATGCGCACACCCGGCTCTTGATTCGCAGCACCGCCTCCTGCTGGAAGCGAGTCTTGTATTCCGCCGCGATGGCACGCACGGCTGCCTCGCTGTGCGCATCGTCTGGATGGATGAGGCTGAGGACGTAGGAGCTCTCGCGCGTGATCGTACCGTTTGCGCCCTGCCACTGACCCGACGCCGGCCAGACCGAAAGACCTCGCGGGAAACGCGGTGTTACCGCACTCGCCAGAAACTCTTCCCATTCCTGACTGCCGATGACACCGCCCGGTTTTTCCGTGCCGAAGTAGAGCTGCTCGTTGACGAAGGATTCTTCTCCGGCAGCGCATTGACGCGCAGGCATCGAGGCGCAACCGCTCAGCAGCAGCGCCATGATCCAGGTGAGATGGCAGCCCGGCATGTGCATCGGATTCGTTTTTCGGTCGATAGCGGCAGATGCGTTCCGATACTAGTGTCCTGAATCGGTAATGCGTGAACGTCAATTCGGCGAGAGGAAATGGCGAAACGGCGTAATGGCGTCAGAAATCACGCGCTTGACGCCATCTCGCCATGACGCCCTCACGCCATTTGCGGGCTGACGAACGTACG
>DATELY010000107.1:0-10894 GCA_035276085.1 Steroidobacteraceae bacterium
CGAAGTCACTCTGCACTCCCTGGAGTCTCAGGAAATCGCCTTTTCGGAACAGGAGGTCCTAAAGCGGGCGCTCAAAGCGATCTGGTTTGTGCATGACTGGATCGACAGCTTGAAACTGGACGACCTTGAGCTGAAAGGCACCGCTCGGAAGGACGAGCCATGAACCGCACTACTCGCGAGGACATGGCCGTTATCAGCATGGGCATCGACACGCTGCTCGAATGCGTTCGGCAGACCGAGGTCTGGTGGCGAGCATGCGGTGACGATGCCGCGCTTCGGCGCGCTCAGCGGCTCGGCACTGCGATACGCGCGACACGTCGAAAGTTCTTTCCAGAGGATGCCGACTTCGATGTGCAGGTCGTCGAAGCGCTGATCGTTGCTGAAGGATTGCGCGACGCCGCGAGGCAATGCAAGGAAGGGCAAGCCGCGCTCCATGCTCGACTGGTCGGTGGTGCCGAGGTCATCGAGCGGCTATGCCGTTCACGCGAGGTGTTGCCATGACGCGCGCTGTTCGACGCGGCTCCGCAAGAATACCCATTGCAAAGGTTGCAACGCCGACTGCTGGTTCGATCAAACGCACGCAAACCGCGAAAGATTCATCGGCGCCTGCAGAGCTACACGGACCAGAGCGGACGTCCACAGCTCAAGGCAGCCAGCCCTCACTCGCCGAGCGCTTGCAGGTCGAGCGCAAACAGCTCTTCAAGGCGATATCCATCATCGAATGCTGCAAGAACGCCACGGCCACTTTGCTGGAAGTGAACGACTCCGAATACATGATCCCTGCATTCGAAGCAGTCTGCGATCTCCTCGACCTGTCAGCAGTGGAACTAGAGCGGATCGTGGCGGACTGTGAAACTGCGATCGTTCAATCAAACTCGACGCGAAGTGATCGCTCCCGCCAATAGTCGATCAATGCGTCCAGAGTTTCGATATGCTCTTACCTCACGAGCCGAATCTTCCTGGCTCGGGGAGATGCCGAGATGCGCTCTATCAGGGTTGATCCGGGGGTTCAGATTTCAGCGCCACTCGCTGAAACCCGAGAAAAATAGCGCGTTTCTGCGCGTTCAACCCCCTCAGCCGCACCAGTCCTACTTCCAAGAACGTCCGCAGACGTCAAAAAAAACCAGAAAAGCTCGAGAAAGTAGCTTTTAGTGTCCGGAGCAATTCGGCACGTTCCGTGCTGTCATCGGCACTGGCACTGGTAACACATTGAAAGAAGCAAGAAGGAAAGCCCGATGCCCGTACATGACTACCAGAGTTTGATGTATCCGGTTCTGGCAGAACTCGGCGACGGCCACGAACGGCCACTTCGCGATGTTCGGGATCGCGTAGCAACCAGATTGCGCCTGACTGACGCGGATCTCGCGGAGTTGATTCCGAGTGGTCGCCAGACGTTGTTCGCGAACCGCGCCAACTGGGCACACGCCACGACCGCTCTCAGGTTCATTTGACGATGGTGCAGCTCGCGGCATTCAACACGCCGCAGTTCGATTGGGTACGGAGGAAATTGCCGCGCCGCCTTCAACCGGTACCGCCGATCTTCCAACCCGAGATTGCCGCTGACGCGATCGTCAGGGCCTCGATGCGTCATCCTCGCGAACTTTGGGTGGGCTGGCCAGCAGTGAAGATGATTCTTTCGGCGCGCCTGTTTCCTGGACTCGGTGATCGGCTCGCAGCCCGAGTCGCCTACGAATCCCAGCAGACTGACGAACCAGCCGATCCGGATCGGCCGGCCAATCTTTTCATCCCCGTCCCGGGCAACTTCGGAGCGCGCGGCAGGTTCGATGCGCGTGCGAAGTCGTGGAGCGCAAATGGTCTCTCTCCAAGCATCGCTGGAGTGCTGCGGCGGTTGTTGCGATGCTCGTGGGTGTTGGCGCGATGTTTTTCTGATCTTCACTTGTCACGTAAGACCGCTCGCGTTGGTGATCAATCTCATCGGCTTATGTCGATTACCAATTGCGGCCTGATCAATGTTCATGTGCGCGAGCGCATGAGCTGCGTCAGTAACGACTGTGCTCTGGTCTCAGACGATGAGCGTAGCGACGCCCCAGCCGATCAGGAGGACGCCGGCGCCGCGGCCAATCCATTGGCCTGGGGGCAGCGCCTTCTCGATCAGCACCAAAACGGCAAGTGCGGCGATCCAGGTAAGGTTCATCACGCCGCCCACGAACAACAGCGCCATCAACATCCAGCAGCAACCGACACAGTACGCGCCGTGCATTGCTCCCAGACGGAGTGCGCCCGCGGCGTGCGGACGCCAGTGGCGCGACAGAAACGAAGTTGGCGTGCGGCAATGTCTTAGGCAGACGCCTTTGAAGGGCGAGAGCTGATAGAGTCCCGCGGCGCTCAGGACGGCACCCGACAGCCAGCGGCTCCGCGATCCCATCATGGCAACCGAGACAAGGCCGGCGCGTTCCAGCGCCCAATGCAGCGTGGCGGCGGCAGCGGCGAATCCGAGCCAGACCAACAGATAGCCCGCGGCGAAGGCGCCGGTCGGCGCGAGCTTGTCTCGTAGCTGGTCTTGCGCCAGGGCGTGATGATGCACGCGCGCATAAAGCAAGATTGTCGGGGCCGCGCTCGGCGTCATCATGGCGATCATCATGATCCACCACATGGCGATCATCAGCGCCCAAGTGGTAACCCCCCATGCTGTCCCCTGTGCCATGGCGTCCATGTCCATGCCGGGCATGTCGGGCATCATGTCATGGGCTTGTTGATGCGGGAACAGTGCGAGCGTGGTCATATCCCACGCGCTCATGCCGAGTCCTGCGCCCATCACGATGTAGAACCAAGCCAGCACGCACAGCGCTGCCAGCCCCGCAAGCGTGATCATGCGCTCGTGTTTTAGCAGGCTTTCCAACGCCGGCGCCCCGGACATAGAGCGCGCGTCAGGACCGCACGACCCCGTGATTGTTGAGATGCAATCGGGCGAACTGGCCGTACGTGTCCTTCATCTCGACCTGAACCGGGCCCGTGGTCCTGCTCGATGCGCTGCCGATCTCGGCGACCGTGTACTCGAAGCCGTCCGGCAACACGATTTGCGCACGCGATTGCGCTCCGGTCACTTTGTTGCGAATGGGTTCGCCCTTCGTGTCGATATAGTCCTTGACGAAAATGCGGCCGCTTCGGCCATCGATGTCGAGCTCAAGGTCAATCTGTGTGAAGACCGGAGCGTGCATTTTGGTGACAGTGGAGGCGTAGACGGAGAACATCGTCGCGAACGGATCGGTGTCCTGCCCGGTCATGATCTTCAATAACGCCTCGCGCTGCGCTTCATCGGCGTTCTCGTCGACGAAAGCGATCGCCTCGCCATTACCCTCGTGAATCGGTCCAGGCCATTTGAAAATGGCCGCGATCCGCAGGCCGTCGAGCTTGATGTTGCCGTGGCGGCCTTCGTCGATCTGGATACCGGCGACGGCGTGGCAATGACCTTTGTCCGGAAGTGCATTGAACTGGCAGTTGCAGCCATATTCACAGGTGCAGTTGACGAGTTCCCGTCCTTTGAATTCCCAGGGAGACATAGCGATCTCCTGCGTTTCGAGTTTCGAGAGCACTCCACGCGTTCAGCGATTATGGAGCGTAGGACGAGGCAGCGCGGCAAAGCAAGATGCGACGTGCGCGTAGGGGGCAGGTGAGCGGGAGACCAGACGTTCGCGGGGAATTTGTGGGACGTGGTGCTGCTGCGTCGTGCTCAGTCGTGACAGATGCAAGGGATGCCATGAGAGCTGGCGGCTGATGAGGTTGATGACCTTCAAACAAAACAATCATCTACGCCCGCACCGATATTGAATCTCTTTGCTCACGGTAATTGCGCTCGTACAGCAGCCGGTGCATTTGCAGATTAGTCGGACCATCCGCGTTGTGGATAGATCGCGTTATAGGTGACTGCCGACTGTCGCTCGATGCGATCGGGGACGCTGATCGTGCAGGTCGCCTTCGAGACTGGAGGGGAACCGCTACCGACAAGCAGCGGGCGGCCCATGCCGACCTGGGTTAGATGAATCAATTCGGCGAGCAGCTGAATCATGCGCTCCAAACGGTCGGGCCCCGATCGCGTTTCGCTAATGCAAGAGCGGCAGCTTCGGTGATCTCGGCGCAAATCTTAATCTCACATCATCGACAGGAGTATTTCATGGATCGCGGGATCAATCTGAAACCGGTACCTCAGCGGGTGGCTTTGTTTGGCGGCAATCACAACATCAGCATGGCGGCCGCGCAGTATTTCCAAGAGGAAAGCCCGCAGACCAAGGTTCGCCTGATCATCCGTCGCGAAAAGCATCGCGCGGCTTTGGAAGCCAAATTTCCAAAGGCCGAAGTGGTCTTTGGCGATTACTATGATCTTGCGTCGCTGGAAAAGGCTTTGAAGGATTGTCAGGGGCTTTTCATCCTGACGCCTGACTTCATCGATGAGCACCGAGCGATGACCAACGCGATCTACGCGATTCGCGCGAACCCGGGCATTCTGCATATCGTGCGCATGCTGGGAGACCCGTCGAATATGACGGAAAAGCGGGTTCCTTACTACGTGAAACGTTATGGTGCCGGTCCCGGCATCCAGCACATATGGGCCAAGAAGATGCTGGAAGACAGTGGTTTGCCCATCACGTTCATGAATTGCGCTTCCTATTTCATGCAGGATTTCACTTCGGTCATGTTCAATGTGGCGATCAGCAAGCACCGGATGCTCGCGGTGCCGCGCAACCGGCGCATGGGGTTTATCGATAACGCAGATGCCGGACGTTGTGCCGCCGGCTTGCTCCTGTCGCCCAATCATCGGCACATCGGACAAACCTACAATCTCGACAACAACGGCGACGTCATGTGGTTCGATGAGTTTGCGGCCCTCTTGTCCGAGGTCCTGGGCGTGGAGATCCGTTACGACGGCACTGACGAAACGTTTCTGCGCCTCAATGGCGAGGGCATGAAAGCCTATTCCGGACGTCAGGATGCGGACCGGTTCTGTCTCGACCTCTTCCAGTTCGAAAACGATAACGACACCGTCTGGCGCAAATCCGACATCGTCGAATACTTGTGCGGAAGAAAGCCGGTCACTCTTCGTGCCTGGATCGCCGCAAATCGGGATGCGCTTCTAAACGGCCCGAAGGCTTAGCTGAATCAGTCTATTGTCTGCGAGGCCTCTGTCGGCGCCAGTTCTTCGTCAAGAGAGCGTCTTTCCTAAAACAACGGCCATTCTTATTCTTTAGGATGGCCGGCGTGTGAGCCGACCGCCGACGCGGGCGGATCCAGCGTCTCCCCCACGTTATTGACCTAAACGACCGCTTGAGTCTTCGAGCAGGCGGGACGTATTCGGCACACCCTGCAGCAAGAACTGCATCTGATCCGCCAGAAATCCTGCGATTCGCGAGGGTATGTAATGATTACGGTCAGGCACCCTAACCGTAGTCCCATCTATTTCGCGCAGATGCAATCTCACCCCCACCTTCAGCATTCGCCGAGCAGCGAAGCGACGCTGCTGGAGCGCGACGATGAGCTGCAGGCGCTGATCACCGCGTTGAGCGAAGCGCAGCAGGAGCGCGGTCAGTTCGTTTTGATCGAAGCACCCGCTGGTCTCGGCAAGACCACGTTGCTACGCGCAACGGTCGCCACGGCGACCGAGCAAGGGTTTGGTTGTCTGCGCGCGCGTGCCAACGAGATCGAGCGTGAGTTTCCTTATGGATGCGTTCGTCAGTTGTTGGAGCCCGCCATTGCAGCGGCTTCGAAGGCCGAGCGCGATCGGCTGTTCGAAGATGCATCCGCACTCTCGATGCCACTCTTTGCGCACGGCATCGCTGCGAGTCCAGCATCGCAAGCCGCCGAGAGTGTTTTCTCGATCCTCCACGGCCTGTACTGGCTACTGAACAAGATCGCCCGCGAGCGACCGCTCCTCCTCTGCATCGATGATCTGCAGTGGTGCGATGAGGAGTCGCTACGTTTTCTCAACTATCTCGCGCCGCGCCTGGATGGTCTTTCGATCGTGGTGCTTACCTCCGCTCGTTCGCGTCAGAATGTCACGGCGGATCTCGCACGTCTGTTTCGATCGCCGGAAGTGAACGTGCTGCGCCTGCAGCCATTGAGCGTCGAAGCGACCGCGAGGTTTTGTGAGCGCGCACTCGGTACGCCGGTAGCTCATGATTTTGCGGTCGCCTGCCATGGTGCGACGGGAGGCAATCCGTTCTTCCTCAACACGCTCTTGCGTGAGGCACAGGAACTCAGGTTCCTGACCGATGCGAGTGAAGCAGCACGGGTGCGCCGGATTGGCCCCGCCGCGGTAGCTCGAGCCGTTCTATTGCGGCTCGAAGCAGCGCCGGCCGCTGCAACCGTTCTCGTCCGCGCCATTGCGGTATTGGGCGAGGCTGCAACGGTCGTCGATGCGGCACGGTTGGCAGAGCTCGCGGCGGACGAGGCGGCACGAGCAGCCGATCTGCTGGTTGGCCTCGGCATCCTGAAGCAAGCCGACGAGCTCGAGTTTGCGCATCCGATCGTGCGGCAGGCGATCTACGAAGACATCGGTGCGCACGAACGAGCACGAGCGCACGCACGCGCTGCTCGGATTCTTGCCGAGCGCGGCGCCGACGACGAGCGGGTCGCGACCCAGATTCTCAAAACAGAGCCGGTGGGCGCCCTCGATCGAGTCGAGTTGTTACGGCGCGCGGCGGATCGCGCTCTGGCGCAGGGAGCCCCGAGCGCCGCGATTTGCTGGCTCTCACGTGCGCTAGCAGAGCCTCCACCTGCCGCACTGCGGCCCGATGTGCTTCTCGAGCTGGGCACGGCGGAGCTTCGGCTCGGCATGCCGCAAGCGCTCGATCGACTGCAGGAAGCGGTGACGGCAAACCAATCGCCCCGGCAGCTCGCCATCGCCGTCCGTCAACTTGCGAACGCGCTCAGCATGTCCGGGAACCATGACCGCGCTGTCGCTGCGATCGAATCGGCCATCACGCGCATCGAACCACACGATACCGAGCTGGCGTTGGTTCTGGAGGCGGAGCTCGCGGCCAAGGCGCAGCAGGGCAGTCGCGATGTTCGCGACAGAGCAACTCAACGCTTGGTACGGCACAGCAACCGCAAAGGCGCAACCCGCGGCGAGCGCCTGGTGCTGGCGAGTCTGGCGTTCGAGCGTGCCAGGCAGAGCGACACCGAACGCGCAGCGGTACAACACATCGAATGCGCGCTCGCGGCCGGCGGTTTGCTGGACCAACAGCCCGATGTTGTCGGACCTTTTTATGCGCTGATCATCGGCTTGCTCGCGACGGACGCGCTGGATCTGGGACGCTCCCATCTCGAACAGGCGCTTGCACAGGCGCGTGCGCGCAGCTCGATTCCAGCGATCGCGTTTCTGACCGTACATCGCGGCTGGTTCTTCCTGCGTGCCGGTGATCTGCCCAACGCAGAAGCGGACGCACGCGCCGCACTCGATCTGCTGACCGCTCACGACATCCGGCTCGGAAGCCGGTTCGCATTGGCGCTACTGCTCGAAGCCTCGATCGAAGCCGGACGGATCGATGCGGCCGGGGAGGCGCTTCGCACCAGTGGACTCGACAGCGATATCCCGGCGGGATTGGCCAACAACACGCTGTTCGAAGCGCGCGGACTTCTGCGACTTGCTGAAGGCGATGCGCGTGCGGCGCTGGATGACCTGCTCGAGTTCGAGCGACGCGATCAGCTTTGGGGTGCTGCCAACCCGCTCGCATCGCGCTGGCGTTCACGTGCATGCCTCGCGCTGCGCACCTTGGGGGACGAGGCAGGCGCACGAAGCATGGCCGCTGAGGATCTGGAGCGAGCGCGCCGCTGGGGCTCTGCGAGTGGTATCGGCATTGCGTTGCACGCAGCCGCACTGGTCGACGTCGATACCGCATCGATCGAGCGCCTTACCGAGGCAGTCAGCGTGCTCGAACGCTCGCCGGCAAGGCTCGAACATGCCCGCGCACTCATTGCGCTTGGCGCCGCGCAACGACGCAGCAATCGGCGCGCCGAGGCACGAACGATGCTCGAAGCAGGACTCGAGCTCGCGAGGCGTTGCGGTGCCGGCGCACTCGCACAGCACGCTGACACCGAATTGCGGGCCGCGGGCGGACGATCGAGCGACCCGACGGCCAGCGGCGTGCAGCAACTCACCGTATCCGAACGGCGCGTGGCGGAGCTCGCGGCCAAAGGGCTTTCCAATCCCGCCATTGCGCAGGCGCTGTTCGTAACTCGCAAGACAGTCGAAACCCATCTCGGCCGCGTGTATTCCAAGCTCGGCATCGCGGGACGTACGCAACTCATCCGCGTACTCGCAGAAGCGCAAAGCGAGTAGTCCAACTCTGGCGTGCCAACGGCCCTCGCGCTGCGAAGCGCCTTGCCGCCAACGAGCGTGTCGACGCAATCGACCGCCTTCCCTCCCTGATTGACCAATATCAGTGAGCTCCCCGACGCGCCTCCTGTAACCCAAGCGCACGATCCTGCCCATGAACTTCAGGGTTGGATTCATGAACGCCCAGGATCTCGCTCTCTTCGAAACGACGCGCCCCGCACTGATGGGCATCGCCTGCCGACTGCTGCGCTCGCGAACCGAGGCCGAGGACGCGGTGCAGGATTGCTTTCTGAGGTGGAGCGATTCGGATCGCGCCGGCATCGCCTCGCCCGTGGGCTGGCTCAAGACCCTCTGCACGCGCCGCTGCATCGACGTCCTGCGAACCGTACGCCGCTCTCGCGTCGACTACGTCGGTGCGTCGCTCTCCGACGTGGCGGATCCCGACAGAGATGAAGAAATCGATCGTCACCTGCCTGCCTCGCTCACGATTGCCTTCTCGCAGTTGCTGCAGCGCTTGAGCCCGAAGGAACGTGCGGCCTATGTCCTGCACGAACTCTTCGAGCAACCGTACCGAACGATTGCAGCGACGCTGCACATGACGCCCGGCGCGTGCCAGAAGCTCGTTGAGCGCGGCCGTGTGCATATCGTCCAACAAAGGACGCGGTATGTATCGCCCGCAGATACCCAGCGCCGATTGTTGTGTGCTTTCCACTCGGCCATTGCGACCGGCACCCCATCGCAACTCGCACTGCTGCTGGCTCGCGATGCGCACACGAAGCGCCGCGGTAGCAAGGCACGCGCGGTGCTTCGCGTTCTTCAAAGCCATGAACAGCCTGTTCATGCCCTCACTCAGGACTTCAATGGAGATCACCGTGATGAAATCTCAACAAGCGCCCGTGCTGATCATTGGTGCAAACGGCAAGACGGGTCGACGAGTCAACGCGCTGCTTGAAAGAAGAGGAGTCGCTACTCGCGGAGCATCCCGCACAACCGCGCCGTCGTTCGACTGGACACGGCCGGAAGGATGGGCCGCCGCGCTGGAGGGCGTCTCGCGAGCGTATGTGACCTATCAGCCGGATCTCGCCGTCGCGGGTGCTGACGCAGCCATCGCCGAGCTGAGCGACATTGCACGTCGACAGGGACTGGAACGCGTCGTGCTCCTTTCCGGCCGCGGCGAACCCGGCGCGCAGCGCGCCGAAAAAGCACTGCAGACTTCCGGCGTCCCCTGGACGATCGTGCGCGCGAGCTGGTTCAACCAGAACTTCAGCGAGGGCTACATGCTCGATGGTGTACTCGCGGGCGAGATCGCACTGCCCGCGGGCGCCATACCCGAACCCTTCGTTGACGCCGACGACATCGCAGAAGTCGCCGCCGCCGCGCTCGTCGATGCACGCCACGCCAATCGCCTCTACGAAGTGACCGGACCTCGAGCGCTGACCTTCGCTCAAGCCGTCGATGAAATTGCCGCAGGCCTGGGCCGACCCGTCCGCTACACACAGATCACACCGGAGGACTTCGTCATCAGCCTGCGAGCGTACGTGCCCGAAGACATCGTGCAGCTGATGAACGAACTGTTCACAGTCGTTCTCGACGGCCGCAACATGCAAGTGAAGGATGGCGTCGCAGAAGCCCTCGGTCGCCCCGCGCGCGACTTTTCCGAGTACGTGCGCGAGACCGTGCGCTCGGGTGCTTGGTCGTGAGAGGGCGCGTAAACTCCGAGTACGGGAACAGCCAACCCCCTACTCGCGACCCAAGCCAGCCTCACGGGCACGCACAATGGCCTGTGCGCGCGTCTCCAACTCGAGCTTCTCGAAAATCATCGACACTTGGTTACGCACGGTCTTCTCCGAGAGCCCGAGGCGTGCGGCAATCTGCGCGTTGTCGCAAGCGCGTGCGAGCAGATCCAGGATTTCCAGCTGTCGTTGCGACAGGGAACTGAATTCGACTCGCACGTTTTCACCCGGACGCTCGCGCAGGAACTGCCGCACTTCCTCCAGCCAGCGCTCCCATCCGGGCTCGTGCGCCAGCAGCAGGTGATTGCGGCTCTCGATGGACACGAACTTCGCGCCGGGAATGGACATCGCAAGCAGCCGGCCTTCTTCGAAGGGCACACGTACATCGTGCACGCTGTGCATGACGAGCGTGGGGCAGCGCACCGACGCGAGCAGGTCGAGCACGTCGATATAGTCGAACTCGCGCATGAAGCGCGCCGCATTCTCGGGTGAAGTCGATAGCCGCTCCATCTCGTTGAACCACGCATGCTGTTCCGCCGTGCCGCCAGGGATGAACTGGGTCGTGAAGAACTGTCGGAACGACGCATCTTCCTTGCCCCAGCCCAGCTGCGCGAGCCGCCGCATCGTTTCGGCCTCTTCCCGCTGGTCTGGGGTGCTCGAACGCACGAGGCGACCCCGTGCGTAGCCGCCATGCAGAATCAAATGCGAGACCTGCTCGGGATGGCGAACGGCGTAGGCGATCGCAACCGCCGCGCCCTGCGATATCCCCAGCAATGCGAACTTCTCCGCGCCGGCCGCTTCGACGACGGCCTCCATATCGTCGACCCAGCGATCGAAATGCAGATCCGGCACCGTCCAATCCGACAGACCG
>DATELY010000108.1:0-2491 GCA_035276085.1 Steroidobacteraceae bacterium
CGGCGTCTGCGCTTGAACGCAGCGTTGTTCTACTATCAGTACGATGACCTTCAGGTCGGCATTGCCGTGGGCCCAACGGTCAAGACGCTCAATGCGGCAGACTCCGATGTGGCGGGTGCTGAACTGGAAACGCGCTTACACGTTTCGCAATACCTGAGCTTCGATGCAGGCATCGCTTATCTCGACACCGAGATGAAGGGGTTCGTGAACGCTCCGTGTTACACCCCCAATCCCGCGGGTGGAAATACGTTGCAAGCGTGTGACGGCTCCGGCAACAGACTTCCAAGAGCGCCGAAGTACACGGTGACGTTCTCTCCGACTCTGAGCGTGCCGGTCGATATCGGCACGCTCAGTGCCACGATCGGTTACTACTACAACGACGGCTTCAAGTGGGATGCGGGCAACTCGATCACCGAAGACAGTTTCGCCATCGTCAATGCCAATGTCGGATGGACATCCGCGGACGAACGTTGGGATGTGCGGCTGGTTGGGCGTAATCTGTCGAACACCCACTATTCTGCGTATTCGGTTCCACAGACAAACGGTTTTCAATATTCGGCCGCACCGCCGCGTACTTACGGCATCGAGTTTGGATTCAAACTCTGAGCCCTGCCGAGGAACTTGCCATGAACTGCTTTCCTTCGGAACGCCGACTGCTGCTGGGCATCCAGGCAGCGATCGAATCGTTCCAAGGCCTGTGCGCGTCAGCCGAAGGAGACAGCGTGGCGAGTTCCGCGAACGCCGTACTCAACGAACTGGTGCTGCGCTTGGATCGTCCGTTCTATCGCGACTATCTGCACACGGGATTGGCCATACTGCGGGACGTTCCTCCGGAACTGGTGGGCGCGCTGCCCAGTGCAGACCAGGCGGTCCTCACGCAAACGGCGCATCGCGTTCAAGAGAGCCTCAACACCAGCGAATGGAACGATTTCGACCAGGTCAGCCAGGCGATCGAAGATCTTCGCGCCAGTCTGGCAACGGTTTGTTCGAGTGGCGATCGATTGCTGCCGGTCGATGGACCGCTGATCAAAAGAGTCATCGAATGGGAGGGGATGCTCTTTGCTCGGGCGATGGCGCACAAGCCCGAGAAGCGCGCGAAATTGCCAACCCTGACCACGGACCGTTTGCAGGATTACCTCCGCGTGCGCTTCCCGGCGCATCGAAGTGTGCAGGTGACAGGTTTCAAGACGTTAGTTGGCGGCTTTCAGAAGCTCACGATTCTGTTCGAGACCCACGAGCCGCTCCTTGGCTCGCAGTCGTTTGTCATGCGTGCAGAGCAGCCGGACCGATTCGCACCGCTCGAGCTGGGCGCTGTGGTAGACGAGTTCGCCGTAATCAATGTGCTGAGGTCGATGGGCCTTCCTGTTGCCGAGCCTCTCTGGCTGGAGAGCGACCCCACCCTGCTAGGACGACGGTTCCTGGTGAGCAGGAAAGCAGAGGGCATCAACTACGGCGCCGCTGTAGGCGTTGACAAGCGCATGTCGGAGGAGATCGCCAGAGCGTTCGTGACGACCTTGGTGAGGATCCATCGAACACCGTTGAACCACTATCGCCGTGAGCTCTCCGCGACCCGGATGAAACATTGGCTCGAGTATGAAAGCTCATCAGCCAATGCGATGGCGATCGTCCATTACTGGAAAGACCTGCTCAAAGTACGTCCACACGGTGCCTCACCCACGCTCGAGCTCGTGTTCGATTGGTTGATCCGCAACGTTCCGCGAGAGCCGACTCCCCTGTGCCTCCTGCACTGCGACTATGCTCCGCACAATGTGCTGGTCCACGATGATACGATCTCGGCAGTGCTGGATTGGGAGCTCGCGCGCGTCGGCGATCCGGCGCAGGACCTCGCCTACTTCCTGCAATCGACAGAGGGAACGGTGGACCGGCAGCAGGCGCTGCAATGGTATGCGGACGCAGGAGGTCCACAGATCAGCAGCTTCAGGCTGCGATATTTCGAAGTGTTCAGCATCCTGCAATGGCTGGTCGGCTGCATATCCGCCAGCTCTCTTTACGCCAGCGACAACGATGCCAGAAATATCTGGGTCATCGGCAGCAACTGGATGGAGTTACCTCTACGGCTGGCCTTGCCGCGATTGAAGGCGGCAATGCAAGAGCACGAAGGTGTCGGGGCAGGTTAGAGTCAGTACGACTGCGACGCTGTCTCGACTCACACACCCTGCCCCTGCTGCGACGGAGGGAAAATGATCACTCTTGTGGAGCTCTTGAAGCGGAAAGCCGGGACTACCCAATCCGAATTTCGTGACTACTACGAAAAGTCCCATGTGATGCTCGCCAAGAAGTACCTCGGGCATCTCTACCGCGATTATCGGCGCGACTACGTGAACAAGGTGATCACGGTGACCGCGGTGGGTCACGAGATCGAAGAATCCTCAGATGGCCCGTGCGACTGCATCACCAGCATCGTGTTCGAGAATCAGGAAGCGGTGGACGAGTTCTTTCGGATCGTCTCCACGCCCGGCATCAAGGAGCA
>DATELY010000109.1:0-21261 GCA_035276085.1 Steroidobacteraceae bacterium
CGCTCCGCAGGGGAGGGAGATAGATCCGGCGGCTTCGTTCCGGCTCCCTCCCCTGCGGAGCGGGGGAGGGTTGGGGTGGGGGCACTGGCGGCACTCTGCTTCCACTGCGGCGAACCCCTCAACGACTCCGCGCTGTTCGCGACCATCGACAACCATCGCAAGCCCGTGTGTTGTGCCGGCTGCCTCGCCGTCGCAGAGCTCATCGCCGGCTCGGGGCTCGGCGATTACTACCGCTACCGCGAACAACCGGGACAGCGTCCCGATGCCGCTGTCGCCGACTCCGACCCCTGGAGCGTCTACCAGCGCGAAGACATCGCATCGCAGTTCACACGCACCGCGGAGGGTCGCACGACCGTCGTGCTGCTCATCGAAGGACTGCGTTGCACGGCGTGCAGCTGGCTCATCGATAAGATGCTCTCGCGGATGGAAGGTGTGTTCGATGTCAGCGTGAATGCCGCTGTCGGTCGAGCACACGTCGAATGGGATGCGACCCGCACGAGTCTGGCGCACATTCTGCGGGCAATCGCGAGTCTCGGTTATGTGCCACATCCCATCACGGACGCGACCATCACGCGCGCGAAGCAAGACGAATCGCGCCACGCATTGAAGCGTCTGGCGGTCGCGGGGTTCGGCATGATGCAGGTCATGATGTTCGCCGTGGCGACGTACTCGGCGGATATGGCCGGCGAGGTCATGGAGGCGGATATCTGGCGGTACTTCCGCAGCGTCAGCCTGCTCGTGACGACGCCAGTGCTGCTGTACGCCGGTGCGCCAATTCTGCTCGGCGCCTGGCGCAGTGTGCGAGCTCGCACGATCGGTATGGATGTGCCCGTTACCATTGCGCTCGTGCTTGCGTATGCCGCCAGCGTGTTCAATACGTGGCGTGGAACGGGCGTGGTCTACTTCGACTCCGTGACGATGTTCATCTTCTTCCTGACGCTGGGACGCTGGGTGGAAATGAGCGTGCGTCATCGTACGTCGGGCATTACGGATGCGCTTGCACGCCACCTTCCGCCAACGGCGCATCGTTACGCCGGCGATCGACTCCAGGACGTCGCGACCGCGCAGTTGTCGAGCGATGATCTGGTGCTGATTCGTGCCGGCGAGATCGTACCGGCCGACGCGGTGCTGCTGGAAGAGGCGGCGACTGTCGACGAGTCGATGCTCACGGGCGAATCGTTGCCCGTGCGCCGCAATGTGGGTGAGCGCATCAGCGCGGGTTCGCTGAATGTCGGTGGAGCCATTCGAGCGCGCGTCGTCGCCGCGGGTGCTGCAACGTTGCTCTCTGGCATCGTGGCGCTCCTGCAGCGAGCGCAGGCGCAGAAGCCTGCGCTCGCGCAAGCAGCGGATCGGGCCGCAGCCCGGTTTCTGCAAGGTGTGCTCATCACTTCGGCCGTCGCGTGTGCGCTGTGGCTTATGATCGACCCGACGCGTGCATTCGCTGCGACACTCGCCGTGCTCGTCGTCGCCTGTCCCTGTGCGTTTGCGATCGCCATGCCGGCAGCGCTCGCCGCGGCTACGGGGGAGCTCGCCCGGAACGGCGTGCTCGTCACACGGCCCGACGCCATCGAAGCGCTTGCCAGAACCGAGCACGTGATCTTCGACAAGACCGGAACACTGACGCGCGGCGACGTCCGTCTCGAACGCATCGTGCCGCGGGCAGATCGATCCGAGCTTGAATGTGCCGCCATCGCAGCGGCGTTGGAACGCGATTCTGAGCATCCGATCGCGCGGGCGTTCGAGCAGTGTCGAACCGCGCAGGTTGCGAGCAACATCCGCAGCACGCCGGGAGGTGGCATCGAAGGAACGGTTGCGGGCAAACGCTATCGCTTGGGGGCACACGCCTTCAGCACCGAGTGGTGTCGAACCGTCGACCGGCAGCAGCGGAGTGACCATGGCACGCTCATCACCTTGGCGAATGAAGACGGCATCCTCGCGGAGTTCGTGCTCGTGGATACGTTGCGGGCGGGCAGCAGGGATATTGCACGCGACCTCGCGGCCTTGGGCGTGAGCGGCGAAATACTGAGCGGCGATGGGTTGCCGGCCGTGACCTCCGTGGCTCGACAGTGCGGTATCGAGAACTATCAGGCGCGCTGCTCACCGCAGCAGAAACTGCTCCGCTTACGCTCGATGCAGGCTCGCGGGCTCAAGGTCGCGATGCTGGGGGATGGCATCAACGACGCCCCGGTTCTGGGGGCAGCGGATGTCTCGATCGCCATGGGCAAGGGCGCTGCCTTGGCTCACGCCAGCGCAGACATGATCTTCATCGGCGAGGATCTGTCCAGCCTGACCCGCGCGGTTCGCATCGCGCGCCACACGATGCGCATCGCCAGACAGAATCTCTACTGGGCCGCGGCTTACAACTTCGGCTCACTTCCGCTGGCTGCGCTCGGCTTCATTCCCGCCTGGGCCGCCGCGCTCGGTATGTCGCTCAGCTCGGTTGGCGTCATCTTGAACGCCACTCGCCTGCTGGGTTCGACCGATCGGCAGCGGCGTGCCTGCATCCCACCCGTTACCGCGCCACGCTCCGGGCGTGTTGCGTTGAGATCCTCATGAGCATTCTGTTCGTTCTCGTCCCTTTGAGCCTGTGCCTGGTGGTCTTCGCCGGTTGGGCTTTCTTCTGGGCCGTCGACAAAGGACAGTTCGACGATCTGGAGACGCCTGCGTGGAACATCTTGCACGACGATGAGCCGCCGGCAGAACAGGACGACGCAGCGCGCGGGACAGCCTGAATGCAAGCGGAGCACGTTCACACCATCAGCCTGAGTGCCGCGTTCATTGCCGGTATCGCGGGCAGCGCCCATTGCTTTGCAATGTGCGGCGGCATGGCAGGGGCGCTTGGCATGCGGGCGCGCACGTTGGCGAGTGATGCTCGCGACGCATTCGCCCAAGCCGCGCTCTATCAGGCCGGACGGATCGGCGGTTACGTCCTCGCGGGCGCCATCATCGGTGCGCTCGGTGCGGCAACGCTGCAGGCAGTGAACTTTGCTCAGCTGGGGCTCGTGCTGCGAATCGCCAGCGGAGTTTTCATTGCCCTGGTCGGTGCACGGCTGCTGTTCCGATGGAATCCACTCGCCTGGATCGAGCGCTGGGGGGCGTTCTTCTGGCGGCGTTTGCGGCCGCTCGCTCAGCGAGCGGCGCAACGGGCCAGCGCGCCGCGTGCACTCGCGTTGGGATTTCTGTGGGGCTGGTTACCGTGCGGTCTCGTCTACTCCATGTTGTTGTTTGCCGGCATGAGCGGCAGTTCGCGCACGGGCGCGGGCATCATGCTGGCATTCGGCGTGGGCACCTTGCCCTCCATGCTGACCAGCAGCCTGTTTGCCTCGCAGCTGCAACGGCTGATGTCGCGCCGCTGGCCGAAAATCCTCAGCGGAAGTGTGTTGATCGCGTTCGGGGCATGGATGACGCTGGCGGCGTGGGCGATGTCGTCAGGTCAACACGCCCATGTCAGTTGAGTCTTCGTCGTCTTGCGCTCCACCCTTTCACGTCAGGTGAGCTCGTCTGATCCATCCGTCGCAGGAGCCTCGTTCGCCTGCCATTCCGAAGTGGGCAGCAGAGCGTACTTATGGACCAGTTGCGCCACCGCGCGCACACCCATCTTGGTCATGACGCGGCCACGGTGAATCTCCACGGTACGCTCGCTCAATCCCAACTGTTCGCCGACCTCCTTGTTGGACAGGCCCCCGACGACGAGATGACACACGTCGCGCTCGCGAGGCGTCAATGTTTCCCAGCACTTCGCGCTGTCCTCGCGCTTCTCGATGTCCTCACGCTCCTGGCTATCACGCCGGAGAGCATGATTGACTCGATCGAGGAGGTCCTGATCCCGGAACGGCTTCTGAATGAAACCAAAGGCGCCTTTCTTCATGGCCTCGACGGCCATCGGCACATCGCCATGCCCGGTGATGAAGATGATCGGTATGTTCGCGTTGCGCTGTTTGAGCACACTTTGCAGTTCGAGACCGGTCATCTCCGGCATGCGGATATCGAGCACGAGGCAGCCTGCGGCGTTCGGATCGAACTGAGCCAGGTAATCGCTCGCCGATGCGAAGAGCATGCATTCGTAGCCAATGGATTCCATCAGCGCTGCCAATGCGCGTCGCACGGCATCGTCATCATCGACGACATAGACCTTGGATATCTGGGTGCTCTTGACGGGCATCGGCAGGGCGCTCATACGGCGACTGGCGGAACACATAGTATTACTACACTGCTGGTGGTTCTGCAGATACTGCCGTACACACCGTGAGGTACCAGTCAGGCCCTTCCGACCCCGGCCGTGGCAAGCCCGTATGACCGCGGTGGCGATCGGAATGTTGCGCCGGCAGCCGATCAACCCGGCAATGGCAAGCCCACGATGAAACGGGCTCCGGGATTGGCGTTGGTGAACCTCAATGTGCCGCCGTACTCGCCGATGATGCTGCGACAGACCGAGAGCCCCAGTCCGGTGCCCTCAGGTTTCGTGCTGTAGAAGGGCCGGAACAACTCCCGTGCCACGCTCTCGCTGATACCCGGTCCGTTGTCCACGACCGAGAATTCAACCGTGTCATCCGCCAGCTCCGCGCGCGCTTGCACGATTTTGGGTGCAAGCGGTGCATCGCGCACGGCATCCAACGCATTGCGGAACAGGCTCATCAACACCTGCTGGATGTGGGAGGGATCGACGTTGACCTGCCAGTCGGCCGCTGGCAGCCCGACCTCGAAACGAACGTGATGCGTGCGCGCAATCGGCTCGGCGAGCGCGCGGAAGTCAGACAGAATTGCCGAGCAGCTCAACAGCTGTGGCTCGCTTCCCTGCCGCTTGACCAGGCCGCGCATCCGATGAATCACATCGCCGGCGCGCAATGCTTGCTCGCTGATTTCCCGAAACAGCGTGCTTGCCTTCTCCACTTTCGGCTGCGGCAGGTTCAGCATGCGCTCGCCTGCTTGCGCGAAGGTCGACATGGCAGCAAGCGGTTGATTCAGTTCGTGGGCCAGCCCTGACGCGATCTCACCCAGCAGGCTCCAGCGCCCGAGTTGCTGCAAACGATCGCGCCACTCACCCGCTTGCAGTAACTCTGCCTCGCGCCGCTCGCTGTGTGTGCGGTCGTGGAGAACTCCCGCCACGCGACCGCTATCGTCCGGTACTGGACGCGTCACTATGGCAATGCGCCGTTCCACGCCGGAGACAATCAGTTTGACCTTCCATCCGGCAGCATTCGCCAGTGCCAAAGGGTCAGCGGATGAGGTGCCCAGAAATCGTCGCTCGAACTCGGGCCAGGTTCGTGGCTCCTCTCCAGGCTGTAGGCCCAGCATGGCACACGCTTCCCGGGACCAATCGCATTCGAGGGAGCGAGACACCGTAAAGCACGCAATGTCCGCTGCCTGGTACGCGAGCTCGGAGCACGCTTGAGCGATGGGATCGATAGGTGTGTGTCGAGTCATGGGAGTCGTACGACCGAGATGACGGCCATCGTATGGGAGAGCTGTTGCGGACGAGGTAAGAGGATGCGCGTAGTCGCTCGCATTGGCACGCAGTCGATTGCCTGCTGCTGAAGCACGCGCGTAACCTTGTCACGTCGAGCCGTCATATCGAGCATTCCATGGATCCAAGACTAGCGGAACACCTGTTGCAGTTTGCGCCGGACGCGGCGCTGCTCGTCGATTCGTCGGGTGTCATCTGCTATGCGAATCGTGCCGTGGAGGATCTGTTTGGTTACAGCGCCGAACAGATCATCGGCATGCGTGTCGAGCAGCTGCTTCCGCAACGGTATCGTGAGCGCCACGCCCAACATCGCTCGAACTTCGAACGGTCTGCCTCCGTGCGTGAGATGGGTGAGCGCGGTGTACCGCTCCATGCCACGCGCCGCGACGGTTCGGAGTTCCCGGTCGAGATCCGCCTTGCGCCGTTGCCGGTCGACGGTGCGTTCCAGACGGTCGCCGTCATTCGGGACACCACCGAGCGGCAGAAGATTCTGCGCGATCTGGAACAGGCGCGCGATGAAGCGCACAAGGCCAATCAAGCGAAGAGCCGGTTCCTGGCCACGGCGAGCCATGATCTGCGACAGCCGCTGCAATCGCTCCGACTGCTTGCATCGACGCTCAAGCAGAAGCTCACGGATCCCGCATTGCAATTGATCGTCCACCGGCAAGAGCAGGCCATCGACGCGATGGGCGATCTGTTGAACGCGCTGCTCGACATCAGCAAGCTGGAATCCGGCACGATCCAGCCGGACGTGCAGCAAGTGGAGGTCGCCCAGATCTTCACGGAGCTCCGCGAGCAATTCGATGAGCTCGCACGTCACAAGGGGTTGGCGTTCGACGTCGCGCTGTGTGATGACCGCCTGCTTTCCGACCCCGTGCTGTTGCGCCAGCTGCTTCACAACCTGGTGGCGAACGCCCTCAAGTACACCGACACGGGCCGTGTCTGCGTGCGTTGCGAGCATGCGGGCGCGCACCTGAGCATCGATGTGGAAGACACGGGCATCGGCATCCCGCAGGAGCAGCTGCCGACGATCTTCAACGAGTTCTATCAGTTGGAGCACCGCGGACATAGACGCCAAGGCATCGGCCTGGGCCTCGCCATCGTGCGCCACATCTGCAATTTGCTCGACTATCAGGTCGAGGTCACCTCGGAGGTGGGTCATGGCACGCGATTTCGCGTCCATATCCCGCGGGATGCGTACTTGCCGACTCAGCCTCAGCAGCACAAACGCGAGCTCGCCAAACCAGGCGAGGTCGACCTGGGCAGGCCGCCGCGCATTCTGGTGATCGAGGATGACGATTCAGTGCGCGAGGCACTCGTTCTGGCGCTGGAGATGGAGGATTTCGATCCCGTCGCCGCAGCAACAGCGGAGCAGGCGCTGCAGCTGATCCAGGAATCGGACAGTCGCCCCGACCTCGTGGTCAGCGATTACCACCTGGGCGCCGGCATGACGGGCGTCGATGTCGTTACACGGCTGCGCCAGGTGTCGGGTACGGCGCTGCCTGCGGTGTTCTTGAGCGGCGATACTTCGAGTGCGATGCGCAGCGTGCGCGAGTTTCCGCGCTCTGAGCTCCTGCGGAAGCCCGTGGACTTGCGACAGCTGGCCAATGCAGCGCGCGAGCTGCTCGCGAACAACGCCGGCAGGTAACGGATGCGGTGAATGCATGATTCTTCAGTCGCCAGCCACGCCATTGTTCCGCAGCCACGTCAGATCGCGCAGCTTCCCCTGCATCCGGGAGAGATAGTCCGCAAGGCCCATGCGCTCTGTCTGATCGAGGCTGTTCAGGAAGCGGATCAGCTCCGGATCCACATTGCTGCGATGTCCGCCACCCAATGCTTCGATCTCATCGAGCAGATACGTGTAGTGCTGGTTACGCAGCGAAGGCACAAAGCCGTCCTCGTCGCCGCGCGCGTCCTCCCCATGACAACTCGTGCATTGCTCGCGGAACATGGCCTCGCCCAACTGCAGGAACTTGCCATTGCCCACCTGCACGCCGGTCACGGGCTTCAAGGTGTTCGTGTAGACCGCGACGTCGACCCAGGCTTGCACGTCGCTCAATGCCGGCTGCTTCATGATGCCGTGCATGGGCGGTGCGGCACGTTCCTGTTCGCGGATGTCGGCAAACTGTTTGACGATATACGCCTGACGCTGATTCGCAATGACCGGGATGTTGCGTCTGGCCTTGCCCTGACCACGATCGCCGTGGCACTCCACACAGTACTGCACGAACAAATCGCGGCCGTGCTTGGGATCGGCATCGCGGTCGCGCGCATCCTGCAGCAACTCGTCGACGGATTGCGTTGCATAGGCCTGTCCGGCCGCAAGCAGTGCGGCCAGAAGGATCGGGTACGTAATAGAGGTTCTGCGCATTCACCTACTCCAACACATGACAGTCCCGGTAACCTGGAACGAGGGTTGACCAGCCCAGCTCGCGCTCGATGCGTTGACGGAGTGCGTCGCTGGCTGCCGGCTCACCGTGTGTGACGAACACGCCTCGCGGCGGCACGGTCAGTTGCCTCATCCACGCGATGAGCTCGTCCGCATCGGCGTGTGCGGATGCGCCGCTGAGTTGCACGACCTCTGCGCGCACTTCGAACTCCTGGCCGTGCATCCGCAGCCGCCGTTGGCCATTCGCCAGCGCCGCGCCGCGGGTGCCGCTCGCTTGGAATCCTGTCAGCAGGATGAGGTTGCGGGCATCGCCGCAGAATGCCTTCAAGTGATGTACGACGCGCCCGCCGGTCGCCATGCCGCTGGCCGAAATGATGATCTTGGGACCCGAGGTTTGCGACAACGTCTTGGACTCCTCGACGCTGCGGACAAGATGCGCAGCCCTGCACATCGACTGGCATTCCGCTTCGGAGAGCCGGTGTTCGCTGCGGAAGACCCGATACAGCTCAGTTGCGTCCACCGCCATCGGACTGTCGAGATAGACCGGCACATCGGCCAGCAAGCGCTTGGCTTTGGCGCGTGCAATCAACAGCAGGAGCAACTGAGCGCGGCCCACCGCGAACGCGGGGACTACTGCCACGCCGCCTCGCGCCAGCACAGGCCGCAACGCACCGACGAGCTCCGACTCCAGATCGACATCCGTATGCTTGCGATTGCCATAAGTCGACTCGATGACCAGGTAGTCGCTACGTGGCGGTGGCTCTGGTGCACCCATCAGAGGATCGTCCGCGCGGCCGAGATCACCGGAGAAGGTGATGCTCACGCCCTGGTGGACGACTCGAACGCTCGCAGCGCCGAGCACATGCCCGGCAGAAGAGAATTGGGCACGTACGCCTGAAACAGGGTCGAATTCGCCGTGTACGGACTGCGCACGGAACAGTTTCAGCGACGCCTCGGCATCCGCTTCCGTGTACAAAGGAAGAGCAGGGGAGTGCTTCGAGAAACTGTGACGGTTCGCGAAGCGTGCCTGCTCCTCCTGCAGGAAGCCGCTGTCAGGTAAGAGGACTCGACTCAATTCCAACGTCGCGGGTGTGCAGAACACGGGCCCATCGAACCCGCGGCGCGCGAGCAGGGGTATATAGCCGCTGTGATCGATATGTGCGTGCGTGAGCAGTACGGCACCGATTTCCCGTGGATCGAATGGCGGCGCATCCCAATTGCGCAGCCGTAATTGTTTGTAGCCCTGGAACAGTCCGCAATCGACGAGCAACTGCTGTGAACCGGCCGATAGGAGATACCGCGAGCCGGTGACTGTGTCGGTGGCGCCAAGGAAGGTGAGTCGCATGAATAGTCTCAGCGCAGGAAGTGCCACAGGATCGACGCTTCCCTGACCAACCGCACGACGCCGCATGCGACGCGCGTGGCATATGGATACGGGCCGCGTGGTTCGATCCGATCGGACTCGAGTTCACTCATGCCCGCTGCCGGCAGATTGTGCGACCAGGATGAGCTCGGCCAGATCGCCCTGCGACAGACCCGCGGCATTCGCTTCGTCGGTGTCGAGATGCAACTCGAGAGAGAAGGCGGGTGATACGCGGACGATCACATCGCCGAAGATCAGGTCTCGCCCATCGCTATCGATCTTCACCTGTACGCTCTGCAGGTCACGCACTCCATGGCGTGCGGCATCTGCCGGGTTCATGTGGACGTGGCGGCGAGCGCTGATCACTCCGTGGGTGATCGTGGCACGTCCGGCAGGACCTTCGAGCGTGATCCCCGGCGAGTCATGTAGATCGACTGAGAGGCGCAGCGGCGCATCGATCCCCAACGTGAACTCATCCGTGCGCGAGATCTCGATCTGATCGTCGGGCCGCGGTGGTCCCATCAGGCGCACGTCCTCGATGCTTCCGTGTGGACCGATCAAGGTGACGGTCTCCTCGGCTGCATACTGCCCGTGTTGCGACAACTCCGTGCGGGGGTTCAATTTGTAAGCAGTCCCGAACAGGCGATCGATCGTGCTTTGAGAAAGATGAGCGTGCCGGGCTGAGATGGCGACCGGAATGCGCTCGCCGCGAGTAGCGTGATCTTTCTGGGTGGGCATCGCTCATATAGTGAAGGAACGATGCGATCAGAAAATACGGTGTGCCCACGCGAGTGGCCGCGATAGTCCCTACTCCTTGAAGATGTTTCGCTGGTTCGTGCCGGGCAGCGCTGCGGCCGGGCAGAACGCCGATCAGCCGACTGAAGGAATTTATTGGCGGGACCGCTTCGATGTACATCTGCCTGCTTCGAACTCCGTAAGCTGAAACGAAGTGCGCTTTTTTTTGCCTATTTCTCATGCGAAGGGTAGGCTCGGCAACGCGGGAAAAGGGGGTGCCGCCAGAGCACTCGAAAGGAAGGGGACGCCAATGCCTGGGCGAACGGAAGACGGAAGGGCAACGCCCACCTATGTGTGGGTGCCAGCGTTGATATTCTCTGTCTGTTGCTTGGCATTCTTGTGCGCCGCATTCTTCTTGCGTCCAACCTTGAGCCCGGATCAGCGCACCATCCTCAACTACGTGTTCGCCTTTCTTGCGGGCACTGCAGCTATTTTTATCGGTGGGGCAGCTTCCATCCGACTGACGGGTGGATGGGGTGGAACAAAGGGAGTTTTCTCAGCTGCCGGCGGTATCGCAATCTTTGTTTACGTGCTGACCCATCCTTTATTCAAGCCTGAAATCGAAGTATCGCAGGACACTCCAGCAGAGACGGATCTCGTTGCCGTCAAGGAGCAGATCGCGAACCTTCGGGTCTACGTAGAGAGTCTTGCGAATCCCGATTCGGTTTCGAAATTGGAAACTCAGGCAGAGATGCTGGCTGAGAGGATTCTGCGCATACCGGAAGTGTCACTAAGCTCTCGTCGCGTGTACATGAAGTACGAATACGCAGCGATTGCCTATGCCTTTGCCGCGGCTGCCTATGAGCACCTGGGTAACAGGGAGCGGGTAGCAAAGTTATCCGCAATGGGGATCGCGAACGCAGATAAGGCTCTTGCGTATCTGAGCGAGGTGAGCACGAGGTCGCCGACGGAAGCGGGGTTCCTGGTCGACTGGGTTGCGTCGGACAACGGCAAGGATCGTGTGTTGCATTTCAAGGCGATGTGCCTCTGCATGAAAGCCCTCGCGACTGAATCGGAACCTGATGCTCAGCAGGCGATGGCTGCATGGGAAGCAATCAGCAGTGGCTACAGAGCTGATTTTCCTGCGGACGCCACGCCTCAACTTCGATGTATCCCTAAAGCCGCATAATCACAAGGAGATGTCAAAGTGAAAAGCCATCACGTAATCGCAGCGTTGGGACTTGTTGCTCTGATTGCAGGCTGTGCCAAGAAAGAAGAAACGACCGTTGAGCCGCCAGCTGCCGAAGCGCCTGCTGCTCCACCGGCTGCCGAAGCTCCTCCAGCTGACGGCACGCCTCCAGTGGAGGGTGGTGGCCCCGCCGCCGCTCCAACTGATACTGCGACCGGTGATATGGGCGGCAACGGTGGCAGTCCGCCGCCGGGATCGTAACCAGCCGGAAGTTAAGGCGCGGCGAATAAGGCCGCGCTTAACGATCAAGTTGGAAATTATCGATTGCGAATCCGCCCGCTGGGCGTCATCGCGTGCACATTGCGAAATATTTCTGGTGACGACGAAAGAGAAGAAGCCGGCAAAAATAGACTGTCTAACGTTTGATCAGAAAATCGTCTCTTTTCTTGCCTTGAGCCATAGCCTCTCGCAGCCAGACCGGCGTGATGCCACGACCGCTCCACATTTCACCCTTGGGTCCCTTGAATCGGGGGGGAACCTTGAATTTCTTGGTTCCCGTTGCAGCCTTGCCGTTGGCCTTCGGCCGGGGCTGGGCAGTGAGTCCCAATTCGGTAGTGGTCAGTGCGTGCTTCTTGATTATCGCCTTGGCCTGAGCGGCAGCCTTGGCGCGCTCTTTTTTCTTCAAATCATCGGCCTGTACCTGAAGCTTTTTTATTTCTGAAAGCAGTTTCTCGTACGATTTTGGCATTAGAGGCGCTCGCAGACCCGTAATAAGTGTTGCGGATGCTAGTCGGCCCGCGCGGGTAGGTCAATTCACGAATTTAGTTTGCAAGCGCGCCAAAGGCAGGCAAACCATTATTCCCGATTATCTGCGACGGCATCATGCACGAATCGGGAGTTTTGGATTGCGCGAACTGAATCGCGGTGCCAGTCGCTCTCGATCGATCGGGAGTTTGAACGGATCCTGTCGCAAATCTTCAGCCGCAGCCGATTAGCCCCCCGTCTACGGGTATTAACGCTCCCGTTATGTATCCGCCGCTCCGCGAGCTGAGCAATATCACGATACCGGCGATGTCTTCAGGCCGACCCAGCCTTTTCATCGGGATGTGGGATAGAAGGCCGGGGTCTACCTCTTCCTCGTGCCGCATATGCGCCGTCATCTTGGTCGGAAAATATCCCGGAATGACCGCATTTACCGTGATATTGCGCTCGGCAAGGTCACCGGCCAGATCACGGGTCAGCATATGAATCGCGGCCTTTGAGGCAGAATAACTGTAGGCGTTGAGACGCTCGGTTTTAATACCGGCAACCGAACCGATATTAATGACGCGCGCGGGATCACTCGCTGAACCTGCCGCACTGAGTTCGGGCAGGAGTTCGCGGACCAATGTAAAAGGTGTTTGAACATTTACCGCGAATACCGCCGGCCAGGCCTTGTCGGGGAAAGCGTCGATGGGTGCACCCCATGTTTTGCCCGCATTGTTCACCAGGATATGGCAGTTGCCGACCTGCTCGCGATAGCGCTGCGCCAACGCTACTGCGGCGTCCGACGTTGACAGATCTGCAGGTAGGGGAATGCAACGGCCAAGCAAACCCATCTCAGCTGCGGCAGCGGCGCAACGTTCAGCATCGCGAGATGTGATTGCCACTGTCGCCCCCGCCCGCAGCAATCCCTCGGCTATCATCCGGCCGAGCCCTTGGGCGCCGCCCGTCACGAGCGCCATCTTGCCCTTAAGGTCGAACAATTCTGTGCTCATATCCGCGCTGCGCCAGGTTGTCCGCTCTTGTTGGGGTGCAAAGGGACCATGTCTGAATTTCTCCAATATATATGCTGGCAAGCGAGTGCATGAGCCTGTGCCCTGAATATCGTATTTGGTGGGAGATGAACTAAACCTACCTTAGGGCGGGTTTCCGCTATTTTTGTTTTTCACATTTAACCAGGGGGGAACGCGGCGCTGATCTCGAGGAAAAGTCGTCGTCACGACTGGCGTGTAGCAGCTGGTTTGAGATCGTGGCATTGCGCTTGCTGGTCGGCTGGCCAGAAGCCTGACGGAACCTTCTGGCCAGCAAGCCAGCTCGCTAGCCAGCCCTCCTGTGATAGCCCCTGAGCAGCTGTTACGCGCTGACCTCGAACTGCTGATAGAGCTGCGATCCCAACTGCCGGAAGACGGCCGGGCCCTACCGCTCCTATCTTTGGATAGGGGATGAACCTGATTAGTCCCGGGCACTATGATCGCTAACATCAGACCTGTCGGACGTATAGGGATATACGGCATGAATCCATGCGGCCCGGGAAGGAAATCACATGAGCGTTTTCGTCCCCACAACCATCATTGCCCCCCCTATCAGGTCGGTCTACGTCAGCCGTCCTGTCCTGGAGGCCTTGGCGGACCAAATTGCCAGTTCGCGTCTGACAACGATCTGCGCGCCGGCAGGCAGTGGCAAAACCATGGCCGCGCAACACTTGTTCAATGGGCTCAAGTCTGCCGGCAGGCCGGCTATTTGGCTTGCCGTGCGGGCTGGCATTCGCGATCTCGGTTCCTTCTTGCTCGCGCTCAAGAACGCGGGCGTCGCTGCGGGGTTGCAATGGCATGAACTCGATCCGAAGGGCGACCACATGGTCTGGTTCTCCGGTCTGGCCTCCCATGGAGATCAGAAGCCGGTCATCGTGATCGATGACGCCCAGCTGCTGCCGAAGGAGGTGCTCGAGTTCCTGGGACAGGCGATCACCAGTGCCCGCGATGCCATCACCACCATCGTCGTTTCGCGCGGCGCGATTGGCATTCCGCTGGCGCGTCAGCGCGCTTTGGGTTTTCTGGTCGAAGTGGGTTCGAATGAACTCAACTTCAGCCGCTCCGAAGCCGCCGAGCTCGTGTCCCGCATTGTCGGTGATATGGCGGACACCGAGACGATTCGGCAGCTCATCGACGATGCTGGGGGCTGGGCTTCAGGCCTCGTTATTGGTGCCAATCACTGTCGCCGCAAGACCGTGCGCGGCGCAGGTCACGTGCCGCTCGACGACAGTCTGCTGCCCGAATTCACGAGCTACTTCAACGAGGAAGTGCTGGCACTCCAGCCGCAGGACGTGCGCGAGTTTCTGATTGATACCTCGATCCTCGATGAATTGACGGCTGCTGCCTGCACAGCGGTCACGGGGAGCGAGAACGCGCCTACGACGCTTGATGCCGCGTTCCGCGCCGGGCTGTTTCTGAACCCCGTGGAGCGGAAGCGCGGCTGCTATACCTATCATCCGCTGTTTCGGAAATCCGTTGTCGGTGAGCTGATGAATAGCGCGCCTGCCAGGGCTGCCGAGCTCCACCGTCGAGCGAGCCGCTATTACGCCGCGTCTGGTGAGGGATTGATCGCTTTCGAACATGCCAAATTGAGTGGCGATCAGACCTTCATTGCCGACCAGCTCGAACATCTGGCCAACGAGCTGATCTATGCCGGATACCTTTACCGCATCGATGACCTGGCCTCGGAAATACCCTGGTCGGTAATCAGCAGCCGGCCGATGCTCCTGCTGGCGATGGCCTGGCGTCGTATCCGGCGACTTTCGTTCTCGGCGGCCGAGCGCTTCATCAACGCGGCCGCTGCGATCGCCGAGACTCGGCCCGAGGATATAACGCTGGGACATCTGGTTCGTCACCGCCGGATCATGTTGGAGGCTGCCCGTGACAATCTGGAGCTCGTCGAGGTAGCGGCGCAGGAACTCCTGGATGAACTGGGCGATGACGAGCCTTACCTCAGCTGCACGTTGGTCGCTCAGCTGATGTCGGCGCGACGTGAGCTCTATCACTTTCACGACATCTTGAAGCTGGAGGCCGAGACGCGGCGCGCACTCGGGCGTCCTGGATCGGAGTTCGCGTCGATCGCGCTCAAATCCACAGTGGCGCCGACGCTCGTTGTCCAGGGCAAGACCCAGCAAGCGCGACGTTTCCTGGAAGAGGCTCTGGCTCTGGCAGAGGAGCGGCAGGGAAAAGGTTCGGGGCTGGCCGCGTTGCCGGCGCTTCCGCTGGCCGAAATTCTTTACGATGTCGGTGAACTCGATCTCGCCGCCGATCTCGTCGAACGACATTTGCCGACGGTCCGCCAGTGGGGCTTTGTCGACCAATTGGCCGCGGGCTTTCTGGTGCGGGCGCGACTTGCATTTGCGCGCGGCGACACCGCTGCGGCCTTGTCGGGTCTCGAGGAAGCACATCTCATCGCCATCGAATGCGGTCTCGACCGGCTTCGGGTCTTCGTCGTGGCGGAGCAGGTGCGCATTCTCACCAAGACCGGGAAGGTCGCTGACGCGAAAGCTGCCCTGAGGTGTGGGAGCATCAACACCGAGACCGAACCGGTCCCCACGCTCACGTCGACGCGCAGGGATGAAAGCATTGCGATTGCCTGGCTCAGGATAGAGTTACTCGGCCAGCGTCTCACTCGCGCCGAAAAAGTGGCAACGCGCTGGCTGGACCAGGTCAAGCGAACAGCGGCCATTCGGTCAATCGTTGTCTTTCAGCTGTTGGTCGCTGAGATCGCTGTGCTGCGGGGTGATCGATCCAAGGCGCGCCGTGCCGTGCGTGCGGCGGTAGAGCTGGCGGAGCCTTCGGGCTGGACCCAGATCTTCCTCGATGAGGGCGAAGCGATCTGCTCTCTCTTGCGAGAGGCCTATACCGATGACCCCACACTGGAGACGACACCCGCAGATATCTTCGGGTGTCGTCTCGTCACGCTGATGCACAGTGGGCCAAGGGTCGAAATCGAAGCGAACGTAGAAGACAGTACCTGCTTGATCTCGAGCCTTTCATCCCGAGAGATCAAGATCCTGTCCATGGTCAGCGTTGGCTTGCGCAATCGTGAGATCGGCGAGCGTCTTGGTTTAACTGAGGGGACAGTTAAATGGTATATGCAGCAGGCATACCAAAAGCTCGGTGTTCGACGCCGTACCCAGGTCGTTATCCGCGCGCGCCAACTCGGCATACTCAGTTAGATTGGGCGGAGCTTTCAATTACACAGAAGTCTCGAATGCTCGCGATGCTGAGCGTATAGAGACGCGCTGGATACATGGCGGATGTCTGCAATGCTCAGGATCCTGCTGATCGTCGCAATCGTGCTTCCCGTGATCTTTCTCGCGGGGATACCCAGCCTGTCCCCGGCCTGGCTCAGAAGCGAATTGGGGGGCGTGCCGACAGTGATCTGGCTGACTACGGCTTGGTTCGCGATTCTGACGTTCGCGGCTTGGCTACCTCAGGGAGGGCAACGTCGGCGATGAGTCAGATCTATTATTTTGTCGGAACGATCGCCGTTACGATTGCAATCACCTTTTGGGCCGCGCGGCGTAACAGCGGGCGCGCTTCTTTCTATGCGGCTGAAGGGAAGATTTCAGCCCCGCAAAACGGTCTTGCCATCGCCGGTGATTTCCTATCGGCCGGCACGGTTCTCGGTATCGTCGGGCTTTTCTTCGGCGTCGGCATGGATGCCGCGCCGTACATGATCGGGCCGATGGCAGGCCTGCTGTTGATGATGGCGTTTATCGTGGGACCGCTGCGGCGGCTTGGCCGGTTCACGCTGGGCGATGTGATCACGCATCGGCTTCATTCCCCGCAGATGCGAGTCGTCGTCGGGCTGTGCTCGATAACCATCTCTCTCATTTTTCTTGTTGCCCAATTGGTCGGGGCAGGAGCGCTCATTTCGATCGTGTTCGGCATCGCCTTCAACGGCGCCGTCATCATCGTCGCGGCTCTGATGACCGTCTATGTCGCTTTCGGTGGCATGTTGGCAGCCACCTGGGTGCAGATTATCAAGGCTGTGTTGCTGGTGATAATGGTCGCAACGATGGCGACGCTGTGCATCGTGAAAGGTGGCGGCTATCCCCGATTACTTGACCTCGCCGCAAGCAGCGCCCGCGGTCGCGACATTTTCAGTTTCGGTGGACTGAACCTCGGACTGTTCGGTGCCGCCAGCCTGATATTCACCATGGCTGTCGGCATGATGGGCATGCCCCATGTGCTCATCCGTTTCTTCACGGTGCCCGACGAGGCCGCGGCGCGGCGTTCGCTGGTCATCGGGACGACGATCATCGGTATCGTCATGGCTGCGGTGCTACTGGTGCTGGGACCGGCCGGCATCGCGTTTGTCGGTGCCGAGGAATCATTGCGGGATTCAACAGGCGCCATCATTGGTGGATCGAACCTGATTACCATCCACCTGGCGGGCCTTCTGGGCGGCGACTTGCTGTTGGGTTTGATGAGCGCGGTTGCCTTTTCGACGATCCTTGCCGTGGTGGCGGGGCTTACGATCTCCATTTCCTCTGCGACATCCCATGACCTTGTGCTCGGCCTGCTGACCGAAGGCTCGCTCAGCGAGAAGACCGAGATGAGGTTGTTCCGGCTCGCTGCATTGTTGACCTCGGCCATCGGTACGGCGCTTGCGATCTTGTTCCAGAAGGAAAACATCACCTTCCTGATCGTCATGGCCCAGACCGTATCCGCGAGCACGACCTTTCCACTGCTCATCCTCGCGATTTACTGGCGCGGCCTGACCGCTCAGGGTGCAATCGCAGCGAGTGTGTTCGGCCTCGTGACGAGCCTGCTCGGCATCATCGCGGGCCCTGCGGCCTGGGTCAAAGCACTGGGTAATGCAGAGCCGCTGATTCCGACTGACTATCCTGCGTTGATCACCGTGCCTGCAACGCTTCTGGTTGCGTGGGCGGTGTCCTCATTGGGCGAACGCAGCGCTGCCTCGGTGAAGCCAGCCTAGCAGCCTGTCGGACTTAGGATTGATCTACTGCGGCAGTGGCAGCTGGGTCCATTTTTTCGATCGTCCTCGTCCGCCTTACATCGAGTCCCCTCTTTCGACAGGGTACAGCGGTGCCGACCTGTTCTAGCTTCAGCAGGTCCATCAGAGACAAGAACGCGTCCATGGCGGAATCATTCGGCCGTTCAGGCGAGCCGGGATAGAAAGATACGTTAGGAGCAGAAAAATGCCGGTCAATTTCTATTCTGATTATTCGATGACCATCAACGGTAAGGCGGAAGGCGCTTTGAAAAAATTCGAAGCCTTCAATCCCGCAACGGAGGCGGTGATCGCGCAGGTGCCGGATGCGTCGCGCGAACAGTTGAACGCCGCCGTCGCCGCGGCTAAAGCCGCCTTTCCAGCATGGAGCGCCAGGCCGCTCAAGGAGCGTCAGGCACTGGTGGCGAAGATCGGCGAGATGTTGACGGCTCACAGCGAAGATCTGTGCCGCTTGCTGACCATGGAGCAGGGCAAAGCAAAGGCCGGCGCGGCATGGGAATTGGGCGGCTCGATCGCCTGGTGCGGTGGCATTGCCTCGCAATCGCTACCCGTTCAGATCATCGAACAGGACGATGAACGCGTCGTCGAGATGCGTCACGTGCCGCTGGGTGTGATCGGTGCGATCACGCCGTGGAACTACCCGATCTTGCTGGCGATCTGGAAGATCGCTCCGGCACTGGTCGCGGGTAACACGATGGTCTTGAAGCCTTCGCCGTATACGCCGCTGTGCACGCTCAAGATCGGCGAACTCCTGCGCGATGTGCTTCCCGCGGGTGTGCTGAATGTCGTGTCGGGTGGGGATGAGCTGGGGGCGTGGATGACTTCGCATCCCGGTATCGCCAAGATCAGCTTTACCGGCTCGACAGCCACGGGCAAGAAGGTGATGGCGTCTGCGGCGGCATCCAACCTGAAACGGGTCACGCTCGAATTGGGCGGTAACGATCCCGCGATCGTTCTGCCTGACGTGGACCCGAAACAAATGGCCAAGGAATTGTTCTGGGCGGCATTTCAGAACAGTTCGCAGTTCTGTTGCGCTACCAAGCGGCTCTACATCCACAACGACATCTACGATGCGTTGCGCGACGAGCTGGTCAAATATGCTCGTACCGTAAAGGTTGGCGATGGCCTGCAGGAAGGCGTTGACCTCGGCCCGATCCAGAACCGCATGCAGTTCGAGAAGGTGAAGGCGCTGATTGCCGATGCCCAAGCGAACGGTCTGAAGGCGGTCCTGGGTGGGGAAGTTCCCAAGGGCAAGGGGTTCTTCATACCGATCACTATTTACGACAATCCGCCCGAAGACTCGCGGGTCGTGAAGGAAGAGGCGTTCGGACCTGTGCTGCCGTTGCTGCGTTTCAATGACATCGAGGATGTCATTGCGCGCGCCAATAACACCGATATGGGTCTGGCGGCGTCGGTCTGGTCGCGCAATGCGGAGCTGGCCAAGTCAATCGCCGAGCGGATTGAGGCAGGCGTTGTGTGGGTCAACGAGATCCACACCTTCTCACCCAAAGCAGCGTTTGGCGGGCACAAGCAGTCGGGCATTGGCGTAGAAAATTCGCTCGACGGGCTGGCCGAATATACAAACATCCAGACGGTCGTTACGCGGCGAAAACCGGCAGTAACCATTGCGTGATTCCGCCGGAATGAGGCTCACCGATGGGTGAGTCTCAAGGCGTGTACCGATGCGTATCAGCGTGCGGCTCGACGCTCTGACTAACTAACGAACAGCCCTGGTGCTCATGCCGCTGTGTCAGCCGGTGACCCTGCGCAGACCGCGTGACTGAGTGCGACAAGCAGTAGTTCGTGTGATTCGAACGATGGGTAGATGAACTCCAGGTAGGCATGCCCCCCACTCGGCCGGGGGAGTTCTTGCAGCCGCCGCCACTCTGCCGTCAGCTCGGGCGATGCGGACTCGTCGAAGCTGTAATCTCCCTCTCCGGAAAAGATCGAGACGAGGAGATCGAGCACTTCCGGGCGGTCGGCGGTACGAGCGAGTGCCTGCGCGTAATCATTCAACCACGTGCGGATCTGGCCTATGTAGGGGTGCCACATCGGCTGCAGCGAAATCTGAATGCCGTCGTAGAGGCGATACATTTCGGCCAGCAGTTCGTATCCCTCACCCTCACCGAGAGGGGGGCGTTTCGGCTCGCTGCGACTGATCTCCTCACCTGGGTCAGTGATGTGGAGGGCTCGGGCGATGGCGCGCCGAATCCGCTCCGGCCGCAGCGGAAGTTCGGTGAGTTTCACGCCAAAGGGAGTCAGGGCATCCTCAATCGCATTGGCCAGGGTGCCGGGCACGGGACCGGGAGCCCCCTCGCCCTTTCCTCTCGTACCCAGAGGGGTGTAGGGCGTCGGAATGCTGGCGTCCAGGTGTTCGATATGCGGAACATCGGCCGCCGATGGCATGAAATAGCCCTCGAGCGTCGTGTTCTGCAGTTCCCCTCGCGCATCGTAGATGAATTGTTCGAAGATGCTGTTGCCGATCCCCATCACCACACCGCCCTGGGTCTGACCCTCGACGACGAGTGGATTGATCGCCCGGCCAGCGTCGTCCACGACGACGTAACGCAAGATCTTGAACTCACCCGATTCAGGGTCTACCTCCACGACCGCGGCATGGAAGTTCGAGCCGTACATAGCGGGAATATTCGGCGGCGGCTCGTAGTAGGCGGTGTGCTCCAACCCAGCCTCGACACCGGGCGGAAAGTTGACCGGCGTAATGATGAGGTGCCTCGCAACGTCCACCAGCGGGATGCTGACGGTCGCATCCTTCTGCCAAACAATATGTCCGCCGGCGAAAATGAATTCTTCGGGTGTGGCATCCAGACCGAGGTCGTGCGCGGCAACCTTCGCCATCTTCTTTTTCAACTCCCGCGCGGCGAGAACAGCAGCGCTCGCCGTGTAGGAGGCCATACGGTTTCCGACTGCCCCCATGCTGTACGGCGTGGTCAGAGTGTCGCCGTATTCGAGCATGACATCGTCGGGGGTCAGACCGAATTCATCCGCAAGCACCTGGGCGATGGTTGTTTCGTGACTCTGCCCGGCAGGTGGATCGCCATCCTGCATCAAGACGTTTCCGCCCGCAGTTACTTTTACGGTCGCAACCCCGTAGCCGGGTTTGTTCATGAGCGCCACATAGGCGCACGAGGAGACACCCGACATCTCGGCTTCGCCCCCGAAGCCAATGCCGATGAAACGGTCCTGCGTCCGCGACTGCGTCTGTTCTTTTCTGAATGCCTCGATGTCCATGGCCGCGACGAGCTTGTCGAATCCAGCGATGTAGTCACCACTGTCGAGGAAGTTGAAGGTCGCGGTCACATGCGGGAATTCGGCGACGAGAT
>DATELY010000110.1:0-8256 GCA_035276085.1 Steroidobacteraceae bacterium
TTGTTGCCATCGAATACTCGACCGGGGACGCTGAATGGCACTGGGTCTATGAAGCACGTCTGGACACGACGACGAAGCGCGTGAGCATCGTGCGCCAGGCTTCGGTTCAGCAGGACAGCGGCGAGCCTTGGCAGAGCGCGGCACTCACGCTGACGACCATGCGGCCTTCGGACGATGCGATGACGCCGCAGGTTGCATCGCTGTTTCTCGATCTCGAAGACGAAGCTCGGAAACGAGCACCCGGGGTTGCGGGTGCGAGCATGGAGCAAATCATCGTTACCGCCGCAATGCGCGCCGAAGTTGCGTACACCGACTACCTTGCCGAGTACAGGATTCCGGGTCGCGTCACGCTGGATCCCGATGACGAGCCTCGTCTGTATCCCGTCGCTGAGGACGCATTCTCGGTCGATCTCACTGCGCGAGTGATTCCAACGGCAAGTCGATCTGCGTATCTGGAGGCGCTTTTCACCTACCAGGGCGATGTACCGATGCAAGGTGGGCAGGTGCAACTCTATCGCGACGGCGCATTGGTGGGACTCGCACGGATGGGATCGCTGCTGCCCGGCGCCGAGGCCCGTATTCCGTTCGGTGTTGACGAGCGTGTCCGCGTCGTCGTGCGTGATGAACCGAAACAGTCGGGGGATGAGGGACTCGTGAGCAAGCATCGTATCCGGGAACACAAGCAACGCTACGAAGTCACCAACTACCATTCGATTCCGATCACGGTGGAGATCATCGACCGGCTGCCGGTCACTGAAAACAAAGACGTCCGCATCGACGTGCTGAAGGGCGCAACAGCGACAACGGAAAATGATCTCAATGGCAAGTCCGGCGTGATGCTGTGGAGACAGACGACAGGGCCGCAACAGACATTCACGGTGCGACACTATTATTCCGTGCGCTACCCTGCCGCTCGTGAACTCAGAGAGCGTGAGGTCGAGGAATGAGCGCCAGTGCGCGAGGAGTTCTCTCCCGAGTCACGAGCCCGCCCCTGCCGACTTCCCGCGAGGTGCCGCGACGACAATGGTCTCGGCTATCCTGTCATGTACGGTCTGATGATTGGGATGGATGAAGTACTGGAGGAAGCCAAAGCCACCCTCCAGGAAGGAGGCCGCGTAACCGAGCGCACGCTCGATGCAATGCCACATCGACAGGTGGCTGTGGTTCAGCGAGACGACACGGATGCGCAGCAGACGCTTGCCAATGGTGTAGCCCTTGCCGATGTAGGTGCTCAGAGCAAAGTAGGCAACCGCCACGATTACACTCATCAAACCGCCAAACTCCAGTGAGAAGGTGGGCGAGCTCGCCGCAGCGCCGGTCACTTGATCCCGGATCAGCGGCAGGGCGAGGAGCAGGCCGACGATGGCCGCATCGATCGTGAAAGCGGCGGCCCGTGCCAGAAACGTTGCCAGCGGTACGCCCTCCAAGGAAGCCTGCCGCTCTACGTTGCGCAATTCGAATGTGTCGCTCGGTCGCATGGCGGACTGAAGTCTCCGATCGATGTACGGACGCGTGCTCGAGTTCCAGGGAACAAATCCATCCTAATCCATCCCCTTTGCTTGATCCTAGGCAGGCCGGCGAGCTCGAAGGAGACGGCGCGCCGCTCGTCATCAGGTAATACGGCTCGCGCTGCGCACACTCGATTGCGTCACCGATGATTTCGACGAACCCTATCGTCTCGTCGCCGTTACGATGCACGTCGAAAGCACGAAACAGCTGACGGATGACCGTGTAAATCCTCACTCGCCGCGGGGGTGTAGCGCACCACAACTCGCAGCTCCACATCAGATCCTCCATTTGACAGCGTTAGTCGCCGCGGCTTAAGTTGCACATCGAACTAGGGGAGTCCCGGCAGGGGACTGAGAGGCCATCGGAACGCATGGCGACCCTTTGAACCTGATCCAGTTCATGCTGGCGTAGGAAAGTTAGGCGTCGCGAGAGGTTCGTCTTCATCTCCCGGCGCATTCGGCTCCTCCTCCATGAGCGGACTGGATCTCACGTGAGGAGCCCGAATGAACGCCGTTTCGCGCCGCATAGCCGCCACCGCATTACCTGCCTCTCGCAAGATCTACGCCCAAGGCACGCTGCATCCCGACATTCATGTGCCGATGCGCGTGATCGCGCTGCATTCTGCAGCGCCGCTCACGGTCTATGATTCTTCGGGTCCCTACACGGATCCTGCCACCAAACCCGACATCGAATGTGGCTTGCCGCGAGTGCGCGAGTCCTGGATCCGCGCGCGCGGCGATGTGGAAGCGTACGAGAGCTCGATCGGTGCAGCGTTACTGCGTGACGGAGCGATGGCTGATTTTCCGCTGCGACACCGTCCCCTGCGGGCGCGCGGCAAAGTCGCGGTTACTCAGCTTGCCTATGCTCGCGCAGGCATCATCACGCCGGAAATGGAATTCATCGCCATCCGCGAGAACGTCGGCCGCGAGCAGATGCGCGAGCGCGCGAATCGCGGCGGGGAATGCGGAGGCGCGAATCTGCCCGATATCGTGACGCCGGAATTCGTGCGCGCCGAAGTGGCTGCCGGTCGCGCGATCATTCCCGCGAACGTCAATCATCCCGAGTCCGAGCCGATGATCATCGGGCGCAACTTCCTCGTGAAGATCAACGCGAACATCGGCAATTCCGCCGTGACCTCGAGCATGGCCGAGGAAGTCGACAAGATGGTGTGGGCGATTCGCTGGGGCGCGGACACCGTGATGGATCTGTCGACGGGTCGCAACATTCACAACATCCGCGAGTGGATCATCCGCAATTCGCCGGTGCCGATCGGCACGGTCCCGATCTATCAGGCGCTCGAGAAAGTGGGCGGCGTGGCTGAGGAATTGAGCTGGCCGATCTTCCGCGACACGTTGATCGAGCAGGCCGAACAGGGCGTCGACTACTTCACCATCCACGCGGGTGTGCGTCTCGCCTACATTCCGCTCACGGCCGAGCGCGTCACGGGCATCGTCTCGCGTGGTGGCTCCATCCTTGCGAAATGGTGTCTCGCGCATCATCGCGAGAGCTTTCTCTATGAGCACTTCGAAGAGATTTGCGAGATCTTGCGTGCCTACGACGTGAGTTTTTCGCTAGGCGACGGTCTGCGCCCGGGCTCCATTGCCGATGCGAACGACGCCGCGCAATTCGCGGAGCTCGAGACCCTGGGTGAATTGACTCGCATTGCCTGGGCGCGGGACTGCCAGGTCATGATCGAAGGCCCCGGCCATGTGCCGATGCACAAGATCAAGGAGAACATGGACAAGCAGCTCGAGCACTGCGGCGGCGCGCCGTTCTATACGCTCGGGCCGCTCGTCACCGATATCGCGCCCGGCTACGACCACATCACGTCGGCCATCGGTGCCGCCATGATCGGCTGGTTCGGCACAGCGATGCTTTGCTATGTCACGCCCAAGGAACACCTCGGTCTTCCCAACCGCGACGACGTGAAAGCCGGGGTCATTGCGTACAAGATTGCCGCGCACGCGGCGGATCTGGCTAAAGGCCATCCCGGAGCGCAACTGCGCGACGATGCGCTGTCACGTGCACGGTTCGATTTTCGCTGGGAAGATCAATTCAGTCTTTCCCTTGATCCGGATACCGCCTGCGCCTTTCACGACGAAACGTTGCCGAAGGAAGGACACAAGCTCGCGCACTTCTGCTCCATGTGTGGCCCGAAGTTTTGCTCGATGAAGATCTCGCATGAAGTACGCGCCGAGGCGCGCGAGCAAGGCATGGCGGCGATGGCCGAGAAGTTCCGCGAGCAGGGCGAGCTGTACGTGGCGCAGCCGGAGCGTTGAGCCGGACAGGCCACGATGCAAGTCATCATCATCGGCGCCGGTATTGCGGGGCTCGCCTGCGCCGTGGAGCTGGCGGAGCGCGGCGCCCAGGTGGAAGTGCTGGAGCGCGCTCGCGAGCTCGGCCCACACAGCTGCTCCTGGTATGCAGGCGGCATGCTGGCGCCATGGTGCGAGCGCGCCGACACAGAGCCGCTCATCGCCAAGCTGGGTGCCGAGGCGCTGCCGTGGTGGCGCAAGAACTTCTCCGGCATCGCCGCGCACGGCAGTCTCGTCGTTGCGCACAGTCGGGATGCTCAGGAGCTCGAGCGCTTCGCGCGGCGCACGGAGAACTTCGAACGGCTCGATGCTGGAGGGATCTCAGCGCTCGAACCCGCGCTCGCCGGTCGCTTCAGCAAGGGACTGTTCTTTCCCGATGAAGCTCATCTCGATCCCCGTGCGGCGTTGCAGGCGCTCGCAGACAGAATGCAAGGTCTGGGCGGACGCATTCGTTTCGGCGTTGAGGCTGATGTGTCGTCGGGAAGGGGCGAGCCCGTGATCGATTGCACGGGTCTCGCCGCACGCCAGCACCTGCCCGAGCTGCGCGGCGTGAAAGGCGAGATGCTCGTGCTGCAATCACCGGAGCTCGAGTTGCGCCGCCCGGTTCGCGTGTTGCATCCGCGCTTGCCTGTGTACGTCGTGCCACGCGGCGAGGGCGTGTTCATGGTGGGCGCCACGATGATCGAAAGCGACGATGCGAGCCGTATCACGGCACGCTCCATGCTGGAGCTCTTGAGCGCCGCATATGCCTTGCATCCGGCATTCGGCGAGGCACAGATCATCGAGATCGGAACGCAGGTGCGTCCCGCCTTTGCGGACAATCTGCCGCGCGTGCGCCGCTGCGGCGACCGACTGTATGTGAATGGCCTGTATCGGCACGGCTTCCTGCTGGCGCCGGCGCTCGCGCGTCGCGTCGCAGCGTTGCTATTGAGCGGCAAACGTGACGCGGAGGTGATGGATGAGAGTCCTGGTGAACGGCGAAGCGCGTGAAGTGAGCGCCGCGACGCTCGAGGCCGCGCTGCTGGAGTTGGGTTATCGCGAGGCTGTCGTGGCGACCGCGGTCAACGGCGAATTCGTGGCAGCGAATGCGCGCTCGAACGCCAGCCTCGCCGATGGCGATCGGCTCGAGATCCTAGCGCCCATGCAAGGAGGCTGAGATGCTCGATCTCTATGGCATCGGTCTGCGGTCGCGCCTGCTGCTCGGCACGGCCCGTTATCCCTCGCCTGCGATGCTGGCGGCAGCGGTCAAGGCCGCGGGTGTCGAGGTGGTGACCGTGTCGCTCAGACGCGAGTCGGGCGGCGAGCGCGCAGGCCACGGGTTCTGGTCGCTGATACGAGAGTTCGGCGTGCGCGTGTTACCGAACACAGCCGGCTGCCACTCGGCGCAGGAAGCCATTACGACTGCGCGGATGGCACGCGAGGTTTTCGGTACGTCGTGGATCAAGCTGGAAGTCATCGGGGATGAGGACACGCTCCAGCCCGATGTGTTCGGACTGGTCGACGCTGCGCAGGTGCTCTGTGCCGAGGGCTTCGACGTATTTCCTTATACGACCGAAGATCTGGTCGTCGCGGAGAAGCTCATCGAAGCCGGCTGCCGGGTGCTGATGCCTTGGGGCGCGCCGATCGGTTCGGGTCGCGGGCTCAACAATATTCTCGGCCTGCGCTCACTGCGCGCGCGCTTCCCGCACGTGCAGCTCATCATCGATGCCGGCATCGGCCGTCCGTCGCATGCCGCGCAGGCGATGGAGCTTGGCTATGACGCGGTGCTGATCAATACCGCCGTGGCGCTGGCGGGTGATCCGCCGAACATGGCCGCAGCGTTTGCCACAGCCGTGGGCGCCGGGCGCGCGGCGTTCCTTGCCGGTCCCATCGAGCCACGCGACATGGCCGTGCCGTCCACGCCAGTCATCGGCAAGCCGCTCCTCGCATGAAGCTCGATCGTTTCTACCTCATCGCCGAGAGCGCTCGATGGATCGAGCGTCTGGTGCCGCTCGGCGTCAAGCTCGTGCAGTTGCGCATGAAGGATAAGCCGCTCGACGTGGTTCGTCGCGAAATCATCGCGGCCAAGGGGATCTGCGAATCCGCCGGCGCTCAACTGATCGTCAACGATTACTGGCAGCTCGCGATCGACGAGGGCTGCAGCTTCGTTCATCTCGGTCAAACCGATCTCGAAACGGCCGATGTGCCGGCGCTGCGCAGGGCGGGCATCAAGCTCGGCATCAGCACGCACGATCATCGCGAGCTCGATCGCGCCCTGGCGTTCGATCCGGACTATGTAGCGCTCGGTCCGATCTATCCCACGATCCTGAAGAACATGCCCTGGGCGCCGCAGGGGCTCGAGCGCATTGCGGAATGGAAGCGCCTGATCGGCTCGAAACCGCTGGTCGCGATCGGCGGATTGACGGTGGCGCGGCTGCCCGATGTGTTCGCGGCCGGTGCGGACAGCGCGGCGGTGGTCACTGACATCAGCCAGCATCCAGATCCCGAGATGCGCACGCGCGAATGGCTTGCAGCGACGCGTGTCGCCGAGAGCGTCGGTGCATGATGGATCTCACATGAACGACGTCTGGCATCGACGCTACACACGTCAGATCGCGCTGCCTGAGATTGGCGCTGAGGGTCAGCAACGGCTTGCGAACGCATCCGTCGTGGTGGTTGGCGCCGGAGGCCTGGGCTGCGCGGTGTTGCCGTATCTCTGTGGCGCAGGCGTGGGACGGCTCACGATTCTCGATCCCGACCGCGTGGAAGAGTCGAATCTGTACCGTCAGCCGCTCTATCGCGTGCGCGATCTTGGCGACTGGAAGGTGCGTGCCGCACGAACTGCCTTGCTGGAGACGAACCCGCACGCTCATGTCGATGCAATAGGCGAGTCGCTCACGCCGGGCAACGTGATGCGGCACGTGGCGTGCGCAGATATTGTGGTCGATGCCGCTGACAGCTTCGCCGTGACTTATATGCTGAGCGATGAGTGCCACCGCGTCCGGAAGGTCCTGGTCAGTGCTTCGGTCATCGGGCTCTCGGGCTATGTGGGTGCCTTCTGCGGCGGCGCGCCGAGCTATCGCGCCGTATTCCCCGAGTTGCCGGCACAGGCCGCGAACTGCGCGCAGGCGGGCGTGCTTGGAACGGCGGTGGGCGTGATCGGGACGTTGCAGGCACACATGACGCTCGCGGTGATCCTGCGCCTGAAGCCTTCTGTGCTGGGCCAGGTCCTCTCGGTCGACTTTCAAGGGCTCAGGTTCGGCGGCTTTCGATTCGATCGCGCGGGTGAGCCGGCCTGCGCGACGATGCTTCGCTTCATTGCAGCGGCAGCGCTCGAGCCGGAAGACGTCATCGTCGACTTGCGCACTGACGCGGAAATCGCCGCTGCGCCATTGGCGGCGACGCGGCGCATGACTGTCGATGAGATCGAGCGTGGCGCGGTAGCGCTCGAGCGCGAGCGACGCGTTGTGCTCTGTTGCCGCTCAGGTCTGCGCGCGTGGCGTGCGGCGCGCGCTCTGCAGAAGCAAGGCTACGAGCAGCTCGCGCTCGTCGCACTCGGTGTCTCATGAGCGAGCGACCGGCGGTGCTCGTCATCGCGGGTGTCGACTCCAGCGGCGGCGCCGGGCTGGCCCGCGATTTGGCGGTGCTGGCGGAATTTGGGATTACAGCCCTTTGTGCGGTCACGGCAGTCACTGCGCAGACGAACACGGAAGTCGTGACGGTTCACCCTGTACCGCCCAAGGTGCTGGATGCGCAAATCAAAGCCGCATTCGCTACGCGGCGAATCGATGCGGTCAAGATCGGCATGCTCGGTACACGAGCTGCGATCGACGTCGTCATCGAGGCGCTTCCTGCGCGCGACCAGGTCCCGCTCGTCGTCGATCCGGTGCTCGTGTCCTCTTCGGGCAGACGGTTGTTGGATGATGCAGGCTTGGATCGTCTATATGCCTCGCTATTGCCCCGTGCATCGCTCGTCACGCCCAATCTCGCCGAAGCGGCCGCGCTACTAGGGGAGCCGCTCACGCAACAGACCTCGGACAAGCTGGGGCGAGCGCGCCGTCTGTTGGCCACAGGCGTGGAGGCCGTGTTGCTCAAGGGCGGTCACGATGACGGCGCCGAGGCAATCGACCTGCTCGTTACTCGCGCCAGCACCGTCACGCGGCTCGCCGCTCCGCGGGTGCACGCATCGATGCGCGGCACGGGTTGCGCGTTGAGCACGGCCATCGCCGCAAGGCTCGCATGCGGCCTGACCCTCGAGGCCGCATGCGGGCAAGCGAAGCGCTATGTCCACGGTAAGCTTCGGGGCTAGGTACCGCCCATTAGCCAGTCCAGTGTCAACAGCAAAAGCATCTCTTCGATGCGAGGTCAGCATCGTTGCGAAGGTTATCGAGAAGCGAGCACGCATCCGAACTGTCTTTGAGAAGGTTACGCACGGCGAATCAATGCGCACCAA
>DATELY010000111.1:0-6501 GCA_035276085.1 Steroidobacteraceae bacterium
GCTGGTTCGGCTGCCGATGAACCGGGGCTAGCGGTAGGACGGTAACAGGTGTTCATGGATCATCACGGGACGGCTGGCGAGCTGGTCTGCTGGCCAGAAGGTTTCGTCGGGGCTTCTGGCCAGCCGACCAGCAAGCTGACAAGCAATACCACGGTCTGAAATCAGCTGTTACACGCCGCTGGCCGCGTGACCGCAGGCTCAACCTTCGGTCAGCTGCGCTGCCCACCACGTATCGAAACGCTGCTGCGATCGCGAGATTTCCTTGCGTAACCAATCACGCAGCCGCAGTACAGCTGCGCGTCGCGCCGTGGCGGCACTGGCGAAGTAGATCCTGTATCCCGTGCCCAACGGCGATCGGGATGTTGCGCAGGCGCGCAACATCCCCGCCTGCAAATACGGTTCGGCGATGACCGGAATGGCAAGCGTGATGCCCAGCCCGGCAGCAGCGCTTTCATACATGAGACGCAACGTTTCGAAGTCGGTGGCGCGCAACGCATGCGCGCCATGACCCGTTGCGTCGAACCAGCGCTCCCAGAGCCGCTCGGGCTCGAGCACGCCGAGCAAGCGCTGCTCGGCGATCTGCCCGACACTCTGAAGTGGCATCGACCGATGGGCAGCTGCGACCGGCACCGCCTCGGCAGCAAACAGTTCCTCGCTTCGGCCCACGGGCCCGAGACCGCCCCAGATGGCCATATCGATCTCTCCGCTGCGGAGCAACTCGAGATTGCGAGCGATGCGGACTTGCAGCTGTAGACCGAGTGCATCGTGAATCAGCGTCAGGCGGGGCAGCAGCCAATTCGATGCGAAGGATCGAGACGTCGCGACGCGAATGGCGGCGCCCCCATCGAAGTTCGAGTTCTGCAGTGACAGCGTCGCACACCGGATCGCCGTCATGGGCTGTTCTATCTGTGCGAGGTAGCGCTCACCTTCCGCCGTAACGCGCACCCCGCAACTCGAGCGTTCGAACAGCGCGACGCCGACCGCGTTCTCCAATTGCTGGATGCGACGCGAAAACGCGGCAACGCTGATGGCCAACTGGTCTGCCGCCGCCCGAAAGCTGCGCAGACGGGCCGCCACCACGAAGGAGTCTACGGACTGCAAGGAGGGCGTTCGGCGTGGCATCGGTGAGCGCGGATGGATTGCAATCCACCGGACGCTACCCGTTGGCCGTGACGCTTTCCTTACAGATGCGCGAGATCGTCGGCCGTTTGCTTCACAGCGCCCGGACGTCCATTTTCAACGACGAAGGTTTCCATTTTCCGCGTGCGGCTCCGTGGATCGAGCAGGTTCACCACAGCGCGCAGCTCGATCGAAGTATGCGACGCGTGAATATCCAGCAACGCATAGCCGCTGTGCGAGTTGTCGAGATGCTTCACGTGAGCATTGCGCAGGCGCACGTCATCCAGCAGTGACGGCGGCCCATTTCTGGATGCGAGACAGGACGTGAGCACTTCCGTGGCGATGACGGCAGAGCGGTCGTCCAGTGGACGCGCGTGAACATCATTGACCCAGAACGAATGCAGGTCGCCGCCGAGAATCAATGCGTTCTGTACAGGACGTTGCGATAGTGCTCCGAGCACAGTCCTGCGCGATGACGCATAGGCGTCCCAGAAGTCGGACCATAGGGTTCCGCCGCGCAGCTGCATGGGCGCAAACAAAGTCTGTTGCACCAGGACGCTCCAAGGCGATGTCTCTGCTGCGAGATTCTGAGCCAGCCATTGCTCCTGCGGCGTGCCCAGCATCGTGCGACTCGGCGCGTCGACTTCGCTGCAGCGATCGATGGGATGACCTTGCTTCGACGATCCGGCGCTGCACGGTTGCACGCTGCGGTACTGCCTCGTGTCGAGAACATACAGCGTTGCAAGACCGGGCCACCGCAGCGTGCGAAACAGTTGCACCTCGCCACCGGCCACGAGGGACTGCGGCCGCAACGGCATGTTCTCGAAGTAGGCGCGATAGGCGGCCGCTCGTCGCGCGTGAAACGCGTCGGGGCTTTCGCCCAAAGCACTTTCCGACCCTGCGTAATCGTTCTGTACCTCGTGGTCGTCCCACGTTGCCACGAACGGCACGGCCGCGTGCGCGTCGCGAAGGTGAGGATCGCTTCGATACAGAGCATATCGCGCGCGATACTCCTGCAATGTTCGAGGCTCGGCAGAGGGAAAGCGGCGCGCCATCGGTCCTTCTCCGAAGGACTTCTCGTAGATGTAGTCGCCCACGTGCAGCACGACATCGGGATCCTGCTCGATGATGTCTGCGTAGGCGCTGAAATAGCCGTGTTCCCAGTGCTGGCACGACACGAGCGCGGCCCGCAGGCGCGAGGGCGTTGCAGGAATCGTTCGACTTCGCCCCGTTGGACTTACGCTGCCACTGCAATGAAAGCGGTACCAGTAGTCGCGGCCGGGCTGCAAGCCCTCGATCACGATGTGCAGCGAGTACGCCAGCTCGGCGAGGGCAGCGGTGGTGCCGCGTCGGACAGTCTTCTTGAACGCAGCATCCGCTGCGACTTCGTATTCAACCTGTACGGCCGCCGCGGGTTCTTCGATGAGCAGCCGCGTCCAGATGACGAACCCATCAGTGGACGGCTCGCCGGACGCAACACCCAACGCGAACGGGTCCGAGAGCAGGCGCACGGTACGACGACCTCGGCCGGCGTGTTGAGCGCCGCATGCAGCGACAAAGCTGCTCGCTGCGAGCGCCAGCGCCGAGCGCAGGAGGAGACGCCGATTCATGACGAGCTGTCGCTCGCTCAGAAGCCTGCTCGCACGCGCGCGAAGTAGGTTCTTCCATTCACGCCGATGGGCGACTCCTCCCCAGTCGGAAAACTGTTGCCGGTGGACGCGATCACTCGATCCTGTCCGTCGATCGCATCAGGCTGCACATCGCCGATGTTCTGTATGCCGAGACCGAGGGTGATGGCGCGCGTGACATTCAGATTCACGCTGATATCAGCGACGGTCTTGGCGCCGAACTTCTGCGTCAGGAGCAGCGGCTGGGAAGTGTACGTCCCGAAGTGCGCGAGGTTGGCTTGCACGCTCCATCGTTGCGCGCGCAGTTCCGCGGCAAACGTCAGTTTCTCGTCCGGCTGTGCCTGCGTGATGTAGAGGATCGACTTGGTGTTCAGCAGCGGCAGATCCGGGAGCACGGGATTGGGACGCAGCTCATCCAGTTCGGTATCGAAATGACCGTAGCCGAGGAGCATGCGCAGGTCGAAGCCGTCGAGGATGGGTGTCGAATATTTCGCTGCGATCTCGAAGCCTTCGGTCGTGGTGTCGACGGCATTGTTGAAGAAGCGCACTTGCTCGAATGCCGTGATCCCGGCGGCTCGCAATACGCTGATCACCTGCGGACCCGCTAACTGCTCGCTCAACGCGATTCGATCGCGAACCGCGATCCGGAACCAATCCGCCGACAGTTCGAAGCCGCCGCCGGGCGCAAAGACGAAACCGGCCGAGTAGTTGTCGGACTTCTCGGCCTTAAGATCGCTTGCGCCGAGCGCCCGTGCCGAGGGATCGCGCACCGGCAGCGTTCCGACGCTCACGAGTTGACCTGCGCTCAGCGCTCCGGCGACCGCACTGAATTCCTGTTGCTGCAACGAAGGAGCACGAAATCCGGTACCGACGGTTGCGCGCAAGGCCAGCGCATCAGTCAACTCGTGCCGGGCGGAGAGCTTCCACGTCGTTGCAGAGCCAAAATCATCGTAGTGGTCGTAGCGAACGGCGCCAGCCAGCGTCAACCGCTCGACCGGGTGCACCTCCACGTCGATGAAGCCTGCGTATGCGGCGCGGTCTTTGTCGATCGGGCTGCCGGGATTGAAGCCGGCGAAGCCGTCCGCTCCGAGTCCGGTGAATGCGGCCTCTTCGGAGGCGACGATCTCGTAATTCTCGTTGCGCAACTGCAGGCCGGCGGCGAAGTTCGCACCGGACAGCAATGCGGGAAGCGGCAGCGTATAGGACAGATCGGCGACGCCTTGTTCGTAGATCGTCGCGCCGGCATCGAACCGTGTGGGACTTTGCGCGCCCAGACTCAGATTCACCGTGTCGTAGACATCGAACTGCGCTTTTGATCGTCCGAAGGTGTAGCTGACGTCGAACGATGAGTCGTTGTCGAACGAGGAGCGCCAGCCCAGCGTTGCGCCGACATCGTCGATGACCGGATTGATCTTGGGCAAGTAACCCTCCGGGAAGAGAGGAGTGCGACCCGGCAGCCGGAAGCCGCTCGGATTCGTGGAATCCTTGCGCGAGAACGTGCCGAATGCGTAGAGCTCGCCACTGGCGATGCGCAGGCTGGAGTTTGCCGCGAGGCTGTACAACTCGACCTCCGGATCGCCAAACCAGTACGTCACTCTGCCCAGGCGTTCGTCGACGTTGGCGCGATTGGTTCGATCCTGGTCGCGTGCCTCACCCGTCAACGTGAGCATGCCGCGGTCGCCGAAGCGTACTCCCGCGCGGCCAGTCGCCGTGTAGTAGTCGCCATCGCCTGCTTCAGTCGTGCCAGCCTCCAGGGATACCGTGTCCGTGTCTACGTCGCTCGCGAGAATGATGTTCACCACGCCCGCGATCGCATCGGAGCCGTATTGCGCGGCTGCGCCGTCGCGCAGCACTTCGATGCGCTCGATGGCGGCGAGCGGGATCGTGTCGAGGTCGAACCCCGCCGCGCCGCGCCCCACCGTGTTGTTCGTATTCAGGATCGACGTGGCATGCCAGCGCTTGCCATTCACCAATACGAGAGTCTGGTCTGGAGCCATGCCGCGCAGCGTGATCGGACGGCTATTGGCCGCCGTGGCCGTGGTTGCGGCGCGCGCGTAGTTGACCGAAGGCTCGATGTACTGCAAGGCGCGCGAAGTATCGGGAAAACCGAGCGCACGGAGTTCCTCGCCGTGCACGACGTCGATCGGAGTGAGCGATTCCCGCGCGACGCGGTCGGTCGCGCGCGTGCCCGTCACCACAATTTCATCGATGGACTCACTCTCCACTTGTGCCGAACCTGCGGCGTGTCCCGTCGTGCACACGAACGCGCCGAGCGCTGCGGCCCAGCAACTTCTCTTGCCCACATGCTTCCCCAACGGCTGAATGAGGAGCAAACCGTAACAAGAGCCTGAGCGGCAGGCGTTGCAAAGATTCGAACACGGAAGGGGGTTGACGCTCGACAGCGGCTCAGGTGTGCCAATAGCGCGTGAATTTGCGTTGCACGCGCTTCGGCGAGCTGGAATAGATTCGCGCGCCCAGCCTGACTGCCTTGCTTTGAAGGCGCTTGCGCTGGCGCTCGCTGAGCGACCGAATCCTGTCGCGTTCCGGTTGACCCACCGCACGCGTGTGCGCGATGCGTTCCTGCAAGACGAATAGATCGTGATCGTCTCCCAGCAGATCGGACAGCTCGTGCAGGTGCTTTATCTTTTTCCCGATGGCTTTGGGCGCCGTGGGTTGCAGGGCTTCCATCTGGTGCCACGAATACTTCGCCTGCTTGCGCCATTCGTGCAGCTGTTCGGCGGTGCCGTCGTCACTGGCTTTTTGCTGTGCACGTCGACCCCGACGGTAGGTGCGCCTCAGTGCAATCCCGATGGGCTGCCATCCCAAATGGGCGGCGTGAACGCGTTGCGCCATTTGCCGGGTTCGCCATATCCGGCCAGAGACGGTACTCACGCGCGTTGTCACTGCGGCTTGATGCTGACGCTCCTCTCTCTTGAGGTCAGCCCGGAGCCGCGCGAGCTTCAGCACGGGGCGTCGTTTGTCCTGCGTGAGCTGAGCCAGCGTCTGGAGCAACACCTGGGCATCCCTCGCCTGGGACAACGGGCGCGCGGAATTCCTCAATGCCACGTTGAGCTTGCGATACACCGTCTCGCCGAACGCATCCCGCAGCAGTCGTACCAGTGCGCGGGCACGCTTCAGGTGCTTGCGCGTCTCGTGTAGATCGAAGCGACGCCCGCTCTGCTTGAGGCACTGAAGTGTGGCCAGCAGCTCGGCATCGAGCCTTGCGCGAATGCCTGCGACAGGAGCGCGGTCAACTGTGCTGCTCATCGCCGGTCACCCGAGTGCTTCCGCTTGCCTTGCACTTATCGTGTGTGAGCCCATCCGCAGATTTGGCGGGCAGTGCTTGCAGCATGGTGCGTCGGTCGACGTGGACAAAGTATTCACGATGCGAATGCACCTGCTCCGTCTTTGTTCCAACGACTGCGCAAGAACTGGGTGAGCGGCCGGCTGGCGAGCTGGCTTGTTGGCCAGAAGGTTTTGCCAGAGCTTCCGGCCAGCCGACCAGCAAGCCAGCACGCGCAAGCCTCGGTATCGAATCAGTTGTTACAGGCCACCAGTTCTCATTTCCCGCGCCTGCGTCGCCCCCTTGTAATGAAGTTGTCATGACTCCTATGAAGCATGCGCGACCGATATCGGGAACCGCCGTAGCCATGTTTCCAGAACCACGGGGTGCAGTGTCTTCTGCGCCCACCAGAGCCCTGTGGCTTGCACTGACGCTCACGGCGCTGGCAATTGCCGCTCTGGTCATCAACGC
>DATELY010000112.1:0-2352 GCA_035276085.1 Steroidobacteraceae bacterium
CATCCTGTCCTTCCCCCGCTGTCGCAGGGGAAGGGACGCTTTGGCCGATAGCCTGCAATGCTGAAGCTGCGTCCCATTCCAGGCGCCCGCCTTCTCCTACTGCTGCCGTCCGCCGCCGCAGTCTCGCTAGCACTCTTACTCACCGGCATCTCCGTGACCACCGCCGCATGGCTGTCCGCGCTGGCCATGCTCGTTCTCATCAGCATCGGACTGCTCGATCTCTTCCTCACCCGCCGCGAATGGCTCGCCGCCGCGTTGCAAATGAACCGCACCCTGCCATCCGCGTTCGCACTCGGTGTTGCAAGCGAGATCGAAACGACTTTCTCCCTGCAAGGCGAGCGCATCTGGCGTTGCCGCTGGTTCGATCACGCAGATGCCTCATTACTCACGACCGGCATCCCAACATCGTTGGATCTCGCCGGCGGCAAGCTCACCTCCGTCCGCTACCAGGCTCAGCCGACGCTCCGCGGCGAAGTGCAGTTCGAGCCCGCGGATCTCTTCGTGCGTTCGTGCTGGCAGCTGTGGGAGTTGCGCCTGCGGGTCGGCGCTCGCGAGCATCGACGTGTGTATCCCGACTTTGCACAAGTCGCGCGTTTTGCGTGGCTCGCAGGCGATCGCCGCCTCGCCGAGATCGGCGTCAAGACCTACCAGCAGCGCGGCGAAGGAACCGACTTCAAGCAACTCGCCGAGTACCGCATCGGCGATGCCGTCCGTCACATCGACTGGAAAGCCACTCTGCGGTTCGGCAAACCCATCGTGCGGCAATTCCAGAACGAACGCGACCAGTGCGTGCTCCTGCTCATCGACTGCGGCCGCCGCATGCGCAGCGATGACCGCACGAACCAGATCGGCGCCGCGCACTTCGATCAAGTGCTGAACGCCGTGATGTTGCTGAGCTATGTCGCCCTGAAGCAGGGCGATGCCGTGGGCGCACTGACGTTCGGTACACCACCCGGTGCAGAGCGATGGTTCGCCCCGCGCAAGGGCGCGCACGTACTGAACGCGCTGATGAGCGAGCTGTTCGACGTGCAACCCACCCCCACACACTCCGACTATGTGCAGGCCGCCCAGGATCTCCTTCGCAGGCACCGCAAGCGCGCCCTCGTGATCGTCATCACCAACTTCCGCGACGAAGACGTGAGCGAGCTGGACCAAGCCTTGCGACTGCTGCGCTCACGACATCTCGTGCTCACCGCGAGCCTGCGCGAAACCGTGGTGCGCGAACTGATCGATCAATCACTCACAACCAGCGAAGCGGTGATCGAAGTCGCCGGCGCGCATTTGTATGAACAGTCACGACGCGATGCGTTCAATCGCATTGCTGCGAAGGATGCGCTGATGGTGGATGCGGAGCCGAAGCGGTTGGGTGTGGAGTTGGTGAATCGCTATCAGGCGGTGAAACGGGCGGGGGTGATTTGAGGGCGAGCGGGCGCTTCTAACGAATGGGCCGCGTCACTGCCGCGTAGGTAAGCGCGACTCGCGGCGTTGTCGTCAACGATCACCGTTTACGGAAAGCCGGCGCGTTTACTCAGAAATACCGAACAACCGAAACCTGGCTAATGGGTGGGTGGCAACATCAAGCCTCGCTGGACTCGGACTACTCGATCGCGTCAGATCGATCGATCCAATACTCAGGTCGACTATGGCCATGCGCGATGGCCAGGATCCAGATCACCGGATCGCGAACGGCGTACGAAATGTAATAGGGAAAGATCTTTAGATTCACGCGGCGATAACCGCCTGGTCGCAGCCGTGGCACTTCGTGGTTCATCTCGATCCATGAGATGTGCTGCTCCACTTCTTGCCAGAATCCGTAACCTAGGCCGCTCAGCTCACCCTCGTAGTACGCGACCGCATCTCTCAGTTCGGCGTGTGCCTGGGATAGAAACTTGATGATCATCGCGGAGGGAATCGGTCCGCCATTTCCTTCTTGATCTGCTCATAGGGAATACCGGCCGCTCGGCCTTCATCGACCGCTTTGACGCGAGCACGGATCTCTTCGTCCCATGCGTTATCGATGTCAGTGCTCGGGCCGGGTCTGTCGAGATCGAGCAGTAGCCTGATGAGTGCCAACCGCTGGTGCCGCGGAAGCTCGACGATTTCTTTGGTGATGTCTTCGATGCGGGCAACCATGAGACGCGCCCCCTGTCATGAACTGGCCGGTCGAGGACCCGGACTGAATCCCTTCGATCTTCCGGGAGGATTCGCCAAAACAATGGGTTAAAACCATAACCCAAGGGATGCGCCCTTGGGGGCCTATTCTGGCACCCTTGCTGCGCGCGTGCATCATCAGTCCCCGGTGATGGCCAGGTTAGCCGGGCCCGTTGGCGTCGTGATGAGATCAGTGCAATA
>DATELY010000113.1:0-18438 GCA_035276085.1 Steroidobacteraceae bacterium
CCCGACCGCCCCCATCCTGTCCTGGCGCGCCACTTCCTCCGGTCGTTCCCCCGCTGCCGCAAGGGAAGGGACGCACCTTACAGTGCAGAACTGTGCAGAACCATTTTGCGAACTGATCTGGCTCCTTCCCTTTGCACTGCAGTAAGTCAGCACCCGCCGCTTCCGCAGGCAGCTGCGCAGCAAATCGCGGGTTTTCCAGCTCTTCGTGCTGCAAGCGCAAAAAAAGACCGCATTTGCAACCCCTAAATGCCTGACGTAGTATCCGGCGCGTTCGCGTATTTCTCGGCTTTTTCCTGGTTTGGCGAACACCTGCGGCACAGAACACCGGCGGCCTACCGCCCACAACACAAGTACCCGCATCCAAATGTTCTCCCTGGTGGACGGCTCAAAAATGCTGCGAACAAGGCGCAGCGGTTCGTCATTGCCGCTTGAGTGCGTGCAATCGGACTGCTGCATTCCGGAGATTGTCAGTGAGTGGAACGATGACGACGATCTATGTAGGAAACCTCCCCTTTAGTGCCACCGAAAGCGACGTACGCTCCCTCTTCGAGAAGCACGGCACGGTGCAATCGGTGAAGCTGGTCAACGACCGCGAGACAGGACGTCCGCGCGGCTTCGGCTTCGTAGAGATGCCGTCGTCCGACGCCCAAACGGCCATTCAGCACATGAATGGCTTTGAAATGGGTGGCCGCCCGTTGCGCGTGAACGAAGCGCGCGAGCGCGAAGCTCGCCCGCCGCGTCAAGGCGCGCGCTGGTAGCGACACCGAAGCGAGGAGACCGCACTCCTCGCTGCTAGCTCGCGTGGGGGATGCGCGTGCCGCCGGGCACAGCGCGCGAGCGGCAAAGCGTATTGGTGCATGACTCATGGAGTCGGCGCTTGCGGAGTCGTTGTGGCTCATTCCTGCGCTCCTCGAGCGACACAGACTGCCGCCTCGGTCACTCGTTCTCCTCGAATTGCCCCCAGGACGAATGAATTGCGCGTGCCATGCAACGTGCGATTGCACTATCTTTCGCGCCGGTTCAGTTGGAACTCCGTAGCGTGAGCTCGATGCCTCGTCCTCAATCCTGTCGCGGCGCTGCCGCGTGATGTTGCAAACGCCTTCATCGTGGCGGGCCTGGTTGCGTGGTCCGGCACTGGGCGCGGCGGCTCTTTGCCTGGCGCTTGCAGCAACAGCGCAAACACCGCCGGCGCCCGCAGAACAACCTGCCGCACCCACGGAGTTGAAGCCCAAAACGCGGGTACGCGTCCTGGGAACCGAAGTGCCACCCGGAACGGTCAAGCGCTTGAGCTGGACGAGTGGACTGGTCGTTGGGGGCTTCTCGGTCCCGGTGCCGGTCACCGTCATGAACGGCAAGGGCAACGGTCCGGTGCTGTGTCTCACGGCCGCGATTCATGGCGATGAGCTGAATGGCATCGAGGTGGTCCGGCGCGTGCTGGATGACATCGATGTGGAGGAACTGAACGGCGCCGTCATCGGCGTGCCGATCGTCAATCTGCAGGGCTTCTATCGCGGCACGCGCTATTTGCCCGACCGGCGCGATCTGAATCGCCACTTCCCGGGAAACGCTCGCGGTAGCGCGGCCACACGCATGGCCTATTCGTTCTTCACGGACATCGTGCGGCACTGCTCCGCGTTGGTGGATTTGCACACCGGATCGCTCGATCGCACGAACCTTCCGCAAGTACGCGCGGACTTGAGCTCGCCCATCGTTGCCAAGCTCACCCAGTCGTTCGGGGCGACCGTGGTACTGCACAGTGCGGGGGAAAAGGGCTCATTGCGGCGTGCGGCGCACGACGCCGGCATTCCCGCGGTCACCTTCGAGATGGGTGAACCCATGCGCGTGCAGCCGGAGCAGGTGGAGCACGGTGCGAAGGCGGTCGAGACGCTGATGTATGCCTTGGGGATGACTTCACAACGTCGCTTCTGGGGCGACCCTGAATCGGTTTACTACCGCTCGAAGTGGGTGCGCGTGGATCAGGGCGGCATTCTGTTTTCGGACGTGGCCCTGGGAGAGCGCGTCAGCGAGGGCGAGCTGCTGGGTACGGTGACCGATCCCTTATCGAACAAACAGTACCGGGTTTACGCCCCCGTGAGCGGACGCATTCTCGGCATGGCGTTGAACCAAGTCGTGCTGCCTGGATACGCCGCGTATCGCATCGGCATCGTCAGTGCGAAAAATGCCAACAAGCTGGATGCGGCTGTCGAGGACTCGGATACGGAAGAGCCCGAAGGTGAGGACGTATCACCTGAGGATGAGCGGGCGCGGGAAGAATAGCGGCACGACTCCGCGACCGCGGTGAGCTCCCGTTATTCACTTCCACATACTGAGCAGCTTGGCCGCCACATCGACCGTTGTACCCGAGCGCGGTTGGCCGCCCGCGGCGGATGGTGCGGACCAGGCGATCAGCTCCACATGTTGCTTCACTTCCGCCGTCAGGAAGCGACTTTCCGCACCGTAAACATGCGCAGCACCGCCACGCGGTTGTTGTGTGATGTAGTACTTCAACGGTCGAATCAGATGCAGCTCATCGCGTGCCCGCGTCATGGCGACGTACATGAGGCGGCGCTCTTCCTCGATGAGCTCCGGCCGTCCCGTCGCGAACTCGGACGGTAGATTTCCATCGGCGACATTCAGCACGTGCACCGCATCCCACTCCTGACCCTTTGCGGAGTGGATCGTCGAGAGGATCAGATAGTCCTCGTCCTGCAGCGGTGGACCGGCGCGGTCACCTGTCACCTGCGGCGGCTCCAATGTCAGCTCCGTCACGAACTCGGTCCGTGACGCGTACTGAGACGCGAGCAGCTGCAGTTGCTCCAGATCTCCACGCCGCGCTGCTGCGCTCTCGTACAAGCGCTCGAGTTGCGGCTCGTACCAGCGTCGCGCCAGTTCGGCTTGCTGCGGCCATGACTCCGGTGCGGCAAGTGCTTGCATCAGCGCAGTGAAATCGGGCCACGCGTCCGCCGTGAGCTTGGGTGCTTGGTACGACACGAGCCAGTGCCAATCGAAGCTGGCCGTCTCGAACACCTTGAAGCAGCGGTGTGCCGCGGCCGGACCCATGCCCGGCAACAACTGCAACACACGCGTCGCCGCGATCCGATTGCGCGGGTTGTCCGCCCAGCGCAGCAACGCGAGCAAGTCCTTCACGTGGGCCGCTTCCAGGAACTTGAACCCGCCGTATTTCACATACGGAATGTTGCGTCGTGTGAGTTCCACTTCCAGCACATCGCTGTGATGCGAGCTACGCATCAGCACGGCCTGGCGGTGTAATGCAACGCCACGTTCCCGAGCCTCGAGCACGTGCGCGATCACGTATTCCGCTTGCGCCGCATCGTCCTGCACGCTCACGTACTGCGGTTTCTGTTGCGAGACGCGTTGCGAATGCAGCTGCTTCCGATATTGACGCGTCCCCTGTGCGATGAGCGCATTCGAGGCATCCAGGACGGGCTGCACCGAGCGATAGTTCTGTTCCAACGCAATGATGTTTGCGGGGCACGCGAAACGTTGTGGGAACTGCAGGATGTTCTCCACGCTGGCCGCGCGGAACGAATAAATGGCCTGCGCGTCATCGCCCACGACACACACGCCCGCGCCATCGGGTTTCAACGCGTGCAGGACCTGAGCCTGCAACGTATTCGTGTCCTGATACTCATCGACGAGCACGTGATCGAACAGCGAGCCCAGCTCGCGCGCAAGCTCGGGCTCCTGCATCAATGCGTGCCAATACAGCAGCAGGTCATCGTAATCGAGCACGCTCTGTTCGATTTTGACCTCGACGTAGCGGCGAAACAGACACTGCAACTCCTCCTGCCACGGCAGGCACCACGGAAAGCTGTCCTTCAGGCTGTGCTCCAGCGAGCACTGCGTATTCACGCGATGCGAATAGATGGCCAGGCACGTGTCTTTGCGCGGAAAGCGCTTGTCGCGCTGTGCGAGCCCGAGCTCCTGTCGCACGACATCGAGCAAGTCAGCTGAATCGGAGCGATCGGCGACACTGAACGACGTGGACAGGCCGGCGCGCTGTGCATACTGCCGGAGCAGGCGATTGCCCACCGAGTGGAATGTGCCAGCCCACGGTAAGCGCGACACGGTCAACGAGCGCGATTCGTCGCGCTGTGCAGCGCTGACGATCTGTTGCGCGCGACGGATCAGCTCCTGAGCGGCACGACGGGTGAACGTCAGCAGCAATAGCCGCTCTGGCGCCACACCCTGCAAGAACAGATAGGCGACACGATGGGCCAGCGTATTGGTCTTGCCCGTACCGGCTCCCGCAATGATGAGCAGCGGCTCGCACGTGAACCGACCGCCGCGATGCTGCCCCCAGAGTGCTGCCTGTTGCTGCTGCGAGTTCAAACGATCGAGCCACGAGACTGGGGAGAGGGCTACCGCACTCATGGAAGGCTGCTCTGGCACAAGAAGGTCCGCATTATGCGCGCGGACTGTATATGCATCCAGAGCGTTATCCGCTAACGCCGTCGTTTAGTTTTTCGAGCAGAGCGTCCAGGCAGCCCGCGCTGCCGTTCACGGAATCGAAGGTGACCGTGTCTCCAGGCAGCGGCAACGCAGACTGCGCGTGAGAAAGCTCAGCCACCAGGGTTGCGAGGTTTTCAGCGTCTCGGTGGCCTGGATGTCGACTCGCGGTGTGAGCACGTTGCCGCAAGCGCTCGACCAGCACTTCGTTGGGCGCCGTGCACCATAGCTGAGTGAACTGAACCCGTTCGTACAAGGACTCGAATTGGCGACCCGTCTCCGCCCAGCGGAAGTTGCCCTCCAGAATGAAATGCACTCCGGCCTCCGCGAGCTGCCGCGCGCTGTCGAACATCAGCGCGTAGCTTGCGAGACTGAGCCGGCGCGATGAGAAGGCATCGGTCGAGCCCACCGTGTCGAAAAGGCGTTCTTTGAAATCGTCCTTCGCCAGCAGAGGCCACGACAAAGACTCGCTCAACCGGCGCGCCGCCGTCGTCTTACCCGTTGCCGGCAGACCGCTGATGACGAGGACGTGCGATGGCATGCGAGTGGGTTTGACGTGTAAGGTGCCGAGGAACCTTTCAATCTCATAGTCGCCGTTGACTACGCAATCGAGAGAAGCGCGTGCAGAAGACGATTTATCGTGGCCGGGTCATCGAGCTCACGTTGGAAACGGTGCGACTGCCCAACGGCGCCGAAGCTGAGCTGGAGATCATTCATCACCCCGGCGGTGCGGCCGTCGTCGCGGTGGATAGCACGCGGCGCGTGTGCATTCTCAAACAGTTTCGTCACGCAGCCGGCGGTTATCTTTGGGAACTGCCCGCCGGGAAGATCGACCATCGCGAACCCCCGCTGCAAACGGCTCAGCGCGAGCTCGAAGAGGAAGCAGGACACAGAGCGGGCCGCTGGGATTCGCTCGGGCATTATGTGAGTTCGCCAGGCGTGTTTACAGAAGTCGTCCATCTCTTTCTCGCGCGCGACCTGCAAGTTGCTACCGCGAGCCCGGAAGAGCACGAGGTCTTCGAAACGCACTGGCGTCCTTTTGGCGAGGTCCTGAACATGGCCGTCACTGGAGAGATTTCCGACGGCAAGTCGCTCGTGGGCCTCTTCCGTGCAGCGCAGCGCTTTCCAGACCTCCTGGCTTGAGACTTTCCCTCAATGGCGCATGCACCAGTCGTGACCACGCGCACAGCGCTCGGTACAGCATGAATCGTAGACTTCTGCGCATCCTTGTTGGGACCGGCGTCGAGGCGAATCGTGAACGACAAGTTGGCAAAGCTCGGCTATCGACTGCGCAAAGTCACGCCCGAGTCGCGCGAACAACCCGGCGACATCGCGTTCGACGATCGCGGCAACGCCATTTACCAATGGAAGCGTTCCGCGCTGGAGCACGACAGCGAAGAAGCTGAACGCCTGCGGGAGCAAGCGTTGGAACACCCCGGTCTTGCGATCGTCGATGAAGAGCCGCGCCCCGAAGCGGCGATCCAGGCGAATCCGAAGGGACTTCGAGTCGGCTACAACCCCTACGAAAGCGGGATGCTGGACAAGAAGGGCCGCAAGACTAAAACCGATTTGCGCGAGTTGTCGCGATGGATCGAAATGAAGCGGAAGATGGAGCAGCGGAAGAAGGATTCGGATTGAGAAAGCGGGCGACCGACCGTGTTTCTCCCGGCGCGATAAGAACTACGCGAACACGCTCCGCATCTTCACTGGATGACCTAAACGAAAGAAATGCCGCAGGCTCGCGAGCCAGGCCTCCGGTTGCGCCTGTCTACGGGTGAGAAAGCGTTCGTCGATGACACGGCAGAAATACGCCGCTTGCCGGTTGGCTTCTTGATAACGCCTGCGATGCTCTTCCTGCAGACCCGCTGCGAATGCCACGCGATGAAACAGACGCGCGTGCAGGTCGCGCGGAAATCTTCCGTGCGATTGTCGCAACGAGAGCAGCATGGCGCTCGCGTACTTATCGACTTCCGCCTGCAGCTCCAACTCCAGCAGTGATACTTCGCGGCGGCGCTCCGCACTCCAGATCAAGTAGTGGAAGTGACTGATGCCTTCGAGGGCCGTGCAGAAATCCTGCAGATTGCACTCATCGAGCTGAGCGAACGGATCCTGTGCCGCCAGGTTGTCGAGCACGCGCCGATCGATGTAGAGCGCCAAATGAAGCTCGTCTTGCTTGTGACTCACCAACACCTGCTCGTCCGTGGTCGGTGGCTCGTCCGTCAACTGCTGAACCTGTTCACGATCAGTGAGCAGGAAGTCCGTTGCGCGCACGGTGACGGGAGCATCGTTCAGGTGCGCCAGCAGCGCCTGTAAGCGCTGAACCGTCTCGATCCGGCGCGCATGCGGAGTGGACATGCGCATACGCATCACTACTGCGCGTTTGTCGTGGCGGCTACGGGGGCGACACCCAACTTCTGCAGTATCGCGTGCGCACGTGGACTGCCGGTCTTCATCCAGATCTCATAGAGTCGCAGGATATCTTTGTCCGTGTGCGTGTACGCCATTTCGGCAACGGCGTTCAGCACGTCCACGACTCGTTGAAACTTTTGCGCGAGCTCCAGGTAGATAGCCGCCATCGCTTGCGTGCGCATGCGGCCGCGCGCCACTTCGGCCAGTGTGCCGTAAGCACGGCCGCCCATCGCGATGTGGTAGTCGATGTCGATCAGCTTGCGCGCGAAGCTCTGCGCGAAGAATCCGGCGATGAAGAGGGAGACATCACCCAGCCGGCGCAATACGTAGTCGCGCTGCTCGAGCGTGGGCGCTTCGGCAGCCTGCGCCAGCATGTGTGCGAGCGGCTTCAGCCGAACGCCTTCGGCTGTGCGCTCGTACAACTCCTCTGAACGAGCGAACATGGTGAGCACGTTCACGACGTAGTGCTCGGTGTGATCATCGATCTCGACGCGTTGCTCGTGCAACGCATGCTGCACGGATTCATGAAAGAACTCGCGCAGATTGCTTACCGCAATCAACCCACCAGTGGGTGTGCTACCGCTTGCGAAGACCTCCATACATGAGTCACCTGTACCGCCTGCGAAACTTGTCGAAGCTGTCGCCGTGGCCGGCGCTTCGTGCGCGCGAGCCAATTACGTTCTGTAACGGCAGCCTCGCATTGGAAACTGAGTTACCTATAGCAATGAAGGAAACCAGCTGCCGGATCCGTGACGTACTTCGCAGCGCCGCATTAGCAGCTGCGATCATGGAGTGCTGATAAGGAGGTTTCTTCAGTGCCACGTTGGTGATGATGATGACGCGGCTGAGTGCGATTGCCCTATACGGCGGAAGGGCTGGCTGGTCGGCTGGCTTGCTGGCCAGAATGCCCATCAGCTCGATGCCGCTGATGCGTGGAGTCACTTCTGGCCAGCCGACCAGCAAGCCAGCCGACCGACAACCTGTCCCAAAGAAAAACCCCGCGACACTTGCGCATCGCGGGGTCTTCAATCTTCGACTTATCTTCGGAGTGTAACGGAGCGCTTACCAGCGGCCGCCACCACCACCGCCCCCACCGCTGCGAGGACGACCACCGCCGCCGCCACCACCACCACCACCGCCGGTACGTTCTTGTGCTTCGTTGACACGCAGAGGGCGACCGCCCATGTCCTTGCCATTGAGTGCCTGGATGGCGCGCTGTGCATCTGCACGCGGCATTTCGACGAAGCCGAAGCCACGCGGACGACCGGTTTCACGGTCGTTGATCAGCGCGACGGACTCCACCGTGCCGTGCTGTTCGAACAGCGAACGCACCTGGCCCTCGTCAGCCGAGAACGGGAGGTTGCCAACATAGATCTTAGTCATACAGTTACAGTCTCTCTGAAAAATGCCTCGACGACCGAGGGTCCATAGCCCACCGGTGACTGACGAGGCCTGGTTCACAATGGGCTCCGTCCCCCATTGCAGAACACGCCCATACGATCAGCCGATCTACGCGACGCGAATGCACTGGTGCGAAGTCCCAGGCCCTGAAGCCTTAACGGGCTCCAACGTTCGCGGTCTCGTCGGACTTTTCAGGAGTTGGCCTGAAGGTGGGTCATCTAGACCCGGCTGGCCAAGCCGAAGAAAAAGCAGGCAAAGGCAACGAACGCGCGGAGCCTACGCCAGCCCTTTGGCAAAGGCAATCGCGATTCAGCCCAATGTACGCCAGGGCTGCAACGCACTCGGCTTGAGCAGTTCAACTAGTTCCATCAGAGACTTAACCCCGAAATCCGCGGGTGCCTCAGCATCCGGCCAGGTCGTTCCGAAGCGATCGATCCACACCGTTTGGTAGCCCACGGCCCGAGCACCTGAGACATCCATCACAGGATCGTCCCCCACGTGCAGAAAATGTTTCGGATCGAGTCCCGCATCCATGAGCGGCCGCAAGAACATCAGCGCCCCGGGTTTGAGCGTGCCGACCTCACGTGCCCAGACGCTGCTGTCGAAATACCGTGCGATGCCGATTGCCTGCAGATCGGCGTTGCCATTGCTGACCGAGATCAAGCGGTACCGCGCATGCAGCCACTCCAATGCGGGTAGCACGTCATCGAACAACGGCACGACATTGCGCAGTCGATAGAACACGTCGAATGCTTCTTCGGCAATCTCATGTGCCTGCTCAGTGCTGTACTGAGCCAGCATGGCGCGTTCGCGCAGCATCTGTTTGCGCAAGAACGTGAAGTCGTGATCCTTGTCCGGATACGCCATCGCAACTTTCTCGCGCAACGCCGTCATGGTGGACAACGGCATGTCGGCGGTCATCTGCGGATAGTGCTGCGCGAGGTAGTCGTGCAGCTCGCGCTCGGCCGCCTCGATGACGGGCTGAATGTCCCACAGCGTATTGTCGAGATCGAGCGTGATGACCTGCACCTGAGCAAGATCGACTACGACACGCCCTCTCCCGAGGTCGTATTGACCTGCGCCGTCTTCAACCCCGAATCGCCGCGAGTCCACGTTGTAAATCCTCTTTCAAGTCTGCTACGTCCTCGAGTCCGACAGAGATACGCAGCACTCCTTCAGTGATGCCCGCGCGTTCGCGCTCCGCAGCCGTGATGCGGGCATGTGTCGTCGTGGCCGGATGGGTGATCGTCGTTTTCGCGTCGCCGAGGTTCGCCGTGATCGACATCAAGTGCGTTGCGTCGATGAAGCGCCACGCGCCTTCTCTCGCACCTTCGACTTCGAACGCGACGATGCCGCCGAATCCCCGTTGCTGGCGTTTCGCAAGCTCATGTTGCGGGTGCGACTCCAGTCCGGCGTAGTGCACCTTGCGGACACCCGCCTGCCGTTCGAGCCAGCGCGCGATGTCGAGTGCAGCCGCCGAATGGGCACGCATGCGCAGCTCGAGTGTTTCCAATCCCTTCAAGAACACCCAGGCATTGAACGGGCTCATGCTCGGACCTGCCGACCGCAGGAAACCAAACACATCCGTGCCGACGACTTGCTTGCTCCCGAGCACTGCACCACCGACGCAACGACCCTGTCCGTCGAGATACTTGGTCGCTGAGTGAATCACGACGTCTGCACCGAGCTCGAGCGGCTTTTGCAGTGCGGGGGTACAGAAGCAATTGTCCACCGCGAACAGGACACCGCGCTCGCGGGCGATCTTCGCAATGCCCGCGATGTCCGCAATTGCGGCCATGGGATTGGTCGGCGTCTCCAGGAACATCAGCCGCGTGTTCGGACGAATGGCTCGCGCCCACGCCTGGGTGTCATTCGGCGAGACATAGCTGACCTCGACACCGAACTTCACGATGTAGCGATTCAGCAGCGCGATGGTGGAGCCGAACACGCTGTCGGAGCAGATCAAGTGATCGCCGGCCTTCAGCAACGCCATGCACAACGACAGGATCGCGCCCATGCCCGAAGCAGTGGCCACGCAGCTTTCGGCACCTTCCATGGCCGCGAGCCGCTCCTCGAAGCAGCGCACCGTGGGATTCGTGAAGCGCGAATAGATATTGCCCTCGGCGCCGTCCTGAAACTTCGACGCCGCTTCCGCCGCATTCGCGAACACGAAGCTCGACGTAGTGAAGATGGCCTCCGAATGCTCGCCTTCGTGCGTGCGGACCTGGCCGGCGCGGATGGCAAGCGTTGCGGGGCGATATTCGGGGGCCATGACCGACCTTGAGCAATTCGAAACGGAGCGCTGAAGGCTACCTGAGCGGTGCACGCGCTCGCCAGTCGAACAACGCATTTCTGGCGCAAGACGCGGGTAGGAGGAAAGCGGTTGGCGGTTGGCAGGAATCGAGGTCGCGTTGCAAAGGCGTGCCGCGCAGCGCACTCTGAACCAACCGCTAACCGCTAACCGCCAACCGCTTCTCCCATGCTGAAGCTCGTCATTGGCAACAAGAATCTGTCTTCCTGGTCGCTGCGGCCCTGGCTCTTGCTGCGCCAGTGCAACTTGCCGTTCGAAGAAATCGGGCTACGGTTGGACACCCCCGAGTTTCAGGCTCAGATCGGTCAATACACCCCCGCCCGGCGCGTGCCCGTGCTGATCGATGGCACGATCACCGTGTGGGATTCGCTCGCGATCTGCGAATACGTGAACGAGCTCGTGAAGGGTGCAGCCTGGCCGTCGGATCGTGCCGCCCGTGCCCATGCCCGCGCCGTCAGTGCCGAAATGCATTCCGGATTCTCGGCGCTGCGGCACACCTGGAGCATGCGCGCCGCCGAGAAGGTCAAGGTGGAGGCCACCCCGGCAACGCTGCTCGACATCCAGCGCATCGATGCGATCTGGCAGGATTGCCGGCAACGCTATCGCGGACCCTGGCTGTTCGGACCCAGCTTCACGATTCCTGATGCGATGTACGCGCCCGTGGTCCTGCGCTTCAACACCTATGGCCCGAAGCTCTCTTCCAGCGCGGAGATGTATGTCCAGCAGGCACTCGGCGACCGGCATTTGCACGCATGGATCCAAGGCGCCGCTCAGGAGATTGGTATGCGTGGGGCCTGAGCAATGCGATGCACGGTGTCCGCTGGACACCTACAAAGAAGCGATGGCTCGAATGTCTGCCGCCAACGGTCCAGACGGTCGCGGACTATGAATCAGATCTTCCAGATGGAGCGGTGCGGATGAAGTGGGCGTCGATTGTAGATACGAGCGCCTCCTTGACCACGGCGGTGGAGCAGGCCGCCGACCAGCTCTTTGCCGCGCTCGGCAAGCAGGAGCCCAACCTCGTGATCGCGTTCGTCAGCGAACACCACGCCGCGCTGTACGACGAGTTGCCAGCGTTGGTGGCCGGGGAGTTCGACTCCGCTCATCTGGTGGGCTGCTCGGGGGCCGGCGTGATCGGCGCGGCGGGTGAAGTCGAAGACCGCCCGGCGCTCGTGCTCATGGGCGCACTGCTGCCGGGCGTGCGCATTCGTGCCACGCACTTGGACAGCGGCGATATCCCTCCCGTCTATGCCGAGCCGATCGTCTGGGAGGACGTGGTTCGCCTGTCCGCCGCTCAGGAACCCTCCTTCCTGGTGCTGTCGGACCCGCACAGCTTCGAGGTGGAAAGTTTTCTCAAAGGTCTCGATCGCATCTTCCCCCGGGCCACGAAAGTCGGCGGCATCGCCAGCGGCGGCAGCGCACAAGCCGGTAGTCACGTGCTGTTCCTCGACCATCACGTCTATCGTTCGGGTGCCGTGGTGATCGGCTTCACCGGCGATATCGAAATCGACACCGTCGTGGCACAGGGTTGCCGGCCGGTGGGCGACCCGATGTTCGTGACCCTCGCTCACGAGAATCTCATTCGCGAACTGGACGGCCACGCAGCACGGGACGTCCTTGCGAACGTGTACGAGCGCTTGCCGTACAACGATCGCGACCTGTTCAGTCGTTCGCTGTTTCTGGGTCTCGCGCTGCGCCAGGACGCCAGCGAATATGGCCCCGGCGATTTCCTGATCCGCACCGTACTCGGCCTGGATCCACAAAGCGGGGCGCTGTGGGTCAATGCGAACGTGGAACAGAACCGAGTCGTGCAGTTTCACTTGCGCGACGCCTCCGCCTCCGCGATGGACCTGGAGCGCATGTTGACCTCCTATCGCTCGATGCGCGGCAATGAGCCGTCGGCCGCCGCGCTACTGTTCTCCTGCTCCGGTCGGGGCGTCGGTCTCTACGAGCAGCCGGATCACGACTCCAATGCCTTCCGTCGTCTGGTGGCGGACATTCCCATCGGCGGCTTCTTCTGCAATGGCGAGATCGGGCCGGTTCACAACACCACGTATCTGCATTCGTATACGAGCGTGTTCGCGGTGTTCAGACCGCGGCTGTAGCCTCTGCACCAAGAATTGCGTCCCTTCCCTTGCGAAGCGAGGGAAGGACAGGATGGGGGTTCTTCTTCCTAAGATTGAGAGACGCTAACGCGCTTGCCCCCACCCTAACCCTCCCCCGCTATCGCAAGGGAGGGGACCGGAGCGCGCTCTTGATTGGGTAAGATCGCTCATTCCTCACCCACTCCTTACCGCTGACCGTATTGCATGAATCCATTCGCCCGCGTCGTCTGTTCACTCGTTGCTGTTCTCTCCACGTCCTTACTGCAAGCAGCGCCTCACCCCTTCTCCGTCGAGGATCTCGTGCGTCTGCGACGCGTGTCGGAACCGGCGCTGTCACCCGATGGCAAGACGGTTGTGTTCACCGTGCGCGAAACCGACATGGACGCCAATCGCGGCCGCACCGATCTGTGGGCGCTCGATCTCGTGACGCAAGGTGCCCAGCCTCGACGCATCACGAGCCACGCGGAAAACGACGGAGCCGCTCAATGGTCACGCGACGGCAAGTGGCTCTACTTCCTCTCGGCACGCAGCGGGTCGGATCAAGTCTGGCGCATGGACATGGCGGGAGGCGAGGCGCAAGCAGTCACGCATTTTCCGCTCGATGTCGGCTCGTTCCGGGTTTCACCGGATGGCACGAGGCTCATCGTCTCGATGGATGTCTATCCCGACTGTGCCGATCTGGCCTGCACCGCGGAGCGCACGAAGCAGCATGAAGCGGATAAAGCGAAAGGGGTCGTGCAGGAGCGTCTGTTCGTCAGGCATTGGGATACCTGGAAGGACGGGCGTGTGTCTCACTTATTCCTCGTCGAGCTGGGCGATATCGATGCACCACCGACAGCGATTGCACCGGAACTCGATGCCGATGTGCCCTCGAAGCCGTTTGGCGACAGCGCCGACTACACGTTCTCGCCCGACAGCCAGCGTATCGTCTTCTCCGCTCGCGTGAAGGGACGCACCGAAGCGTGGTCGACCAACTTCGATCTGTTCGAAGTCGCGCTCTCGGAGCCAGCCAAGGCGCGCAACCTGACCGAGAGCAATCCTGCATGGGATGCGCAGCCCATCTTCTCGCCCGACGGTCGCATGCTCGCGTGGCGCGCCATGACTCGACCGGGATTCGAGGCCGACCGCTTCCGCATCGTCGTACGCGATTTGAAGAACGGCGAGCAACGCGTACTGACGGAAGGCTGGGATCGCTCCGTCGATGGCATCGCATTCTCTACCGATGGCAAGACTCTCTACGCTCACACCGATCACTACGGTCAGCACCCACTGTGGAGCGTCGAAGTGAAAACCGGCAAGCCGACGATGCTCACGGGTCCGGGACACATCGAGGCTTACAGCGTCGGCGAACGCGAGATCGTGTACACGGTATCGTCATTGAAATCGCCCGCTGAATTGGCGGCCGTGTCGACTCGCGGCGAGTTGAGAGATCTCCCCAAGCTGAACACCGATCTGTTGCGGGACGCGAAACTGGGCGACGTCGAGCAGTTCACCTTCGCGGGTTGGAATGGCGAGACGGTGTACGGGCATGTCGTGAAGCCGATCGACTTCAAAGCCGGCTCCAAGTATCCGATTGCCTTCATCGTGCACGGCGGCCCGCAAGTCTCCTTCGGCAATCAATGGAGCTACCGCTGGAATCCGCAAACCTATGCCGGTGCCGGCTACGCGGCGGTGTTCATCGATTTCCACGGCTCACCCGGCTATGGCCAGGCGTTCACCGACTCCATCTCGGGGGACTGGGGCGGCAAGCCACTCGAAGATCTGCAGAAGGGATTGGCTGCCGCACTCAACAAGTATCAGTGGCTCGATGGCGATCGTGCGTGTGCGCTGGGCGCGTCGTACGGCGGTTACATGATGAACTGGATGGCAGGCGTCTGGTCCCAACCGTTCCGCTGCTTCGTCACGCACGCCGGTATCTTCGACAATCGCTTCATGGCGTATTCGACGGAAGAACTGTGGTTCGATGAATGGGAGTTCGGCGGCCCGCCGTATGAAGTGCCCGAGAACTTCGAACGACACAATCCCGTGAACCACGTGGCGGACTGGAAGAAGCCGATGCTCGTGATTCACGGGCAGCGCGACTATCGAGTGCCGTATACCCAAGGCCTTGCAGCATTCACGGCGCTGCAACGTCGCGGGATCGAGAGCAGGCTGCTCATCTTCCCCGACGAGAACCACTGGATTCTGAAGCCTGCGAACAGCATTCAATGGCACCGCGAAGTCGGCGCGTGGCTCGCGCGCTGGCTACAGCAACCGTCCAACTGAGGAACCTGTATGAAGAACTTACTGATTGGCGTGCACGCCATGGGATCCACCGTCGCATCCATTCTCGATCGCATCGTGCTTGCCGAAGAGCTCGGCGTGCAGTGCGCGTGGATGACGAGCGGTCGACTCTCGCCCGATCCGATGGTGATCTACGGCGCAGCTGCTCTGAAGACGAAACGCATTCAGCTCGGCACGTCGATCATTCCGACGTTTCAACTGCATCCACTCGCACTCGTGCAACAGGCTGTAGCAGTGGATCAACTCGCGCCGGGGCGCTTGCGGTTGGGCGTTGGCCCGAGTCACAAACCGGTCGTCGAAGGGGTACTGGGTATTCCGTTCGATAAACCGCAAGAGCAGCTGCGCGAATATCTCACCGTGCTGCGAGCGGTGCTGAACAAGGGCGAGGTGAATTTCACCGGCAAGCGCATTACCGCACGCGGCAGCCTGCCGGCGCCGACGCAAGTCAAAGTGCTTGCCTCCGCGCTGCGCGCGAACGGCTTCAAGTTGTGCGGCGAGATGGCCGACGGCGCGATCTCGTGGATGTGTCCGTTGACGTACCTGCGCGATGTCGCGGCCCCCGCGTTGCGCGAAGGCGCTCGCTCAGCCGGGCGCACACCGCCGCCGCTGATCGGACACGTGCCCGTGATCGTGAGCGAAGACGCAGCCGCCGTGCGCGAAGCGGCCCGCCAGCAAATCGGGTTCTATCCTCAGATTCCGTACTACTCGCAGATGCTGCAGGACGCCGGCTTTCCCGAGGCCGCACGCGGCGAGCTCTCCGATCGCATGATCGATACGCTGGTCGTGCACGGCAGCGCAGCTCAGGTGAAGGAACGGTTGCGTACGCTGCCTTCCTATTCCGTCGACGAACTGCTTGCCACGGTGATCGAACCGCAGGGGGATGCGAAGGCATTCGAGCGCACGGTGAAGGCGTTGGGAGAGCTAGCGGCGGAGTAGGTTTTGGTCCCTTCCCTGCGACGCGCTTCACAGGGAAGGGACACGATACCGCGTCTTGCTCTTGTCCCCTCCCCTGCGCAGCGGGGGAGGGTTAGGGTGGGGGCAGCCAGGGCAGATCAAGTCACTCGTGTCGATCCCGGCGCAGACGGCGGCGTCCCCGGCTTTTTCGCACTCAAGTCTGCAATCCATGCCGCGATCAACTGCGCGATCTTGCTATTCGCGCCCCGCACATCGACCACGATCGGCTGCGCCGCCTGCAGCAACGCCAATGCTCGTTGCTGATCTTTACCTTGCAATGTGAGCGCCCGCGCCAGTATCGCGCGCGTGATCGCAATCTCGACGCTCCCTTCCGCGAACTCCGCCTGGAACTTCTCCAGTGCCTTGAGCGACAGCGCCTCAGCTTCGGCACCCAACTTCTTCCGTTGCTCAGGTGTGGCGTTGGCAGCCTGCTCCACCAGAATGCGGGCCTTCCACCCTTTCGCCTCCGCGATGAACGCATGATCTTCGGGCATGCGCTCCGGCACATTGGCCCGATAGATCGTCAGGGCGCGCTCGAACTCGGTCTTCGCGTCTTCCAGGAAGTTGCCTTGTTCGAGCTGGTAGATCGCACGGGCAAGTCCCGCGTGGTCATTGCCAACGTACGGGTGATTCTCACCGCGCAGCTGGCCACCCAGTCTGATCAGCTCGCGGTATTGATCTACCGCCTGCGGCTTCTTCAGTTCCGCCAGCAGCGACGCATAACCGGAGCGAATGTCGAGCAGGTCGGGATGATTCGGCAATCCCGCCTTGTTCACGTAGATGTCGATCGCCTGCTGATAGAAGCGCTCGGCGTCCGCGTAGTTACGTTGCGACAGGAGCACGAGCGCGAAGTTGGCCTGATGCGTGGCGTACTTCAGGCTGTACGCACTGCCCGGTTCCTTCGCATCCTGCTGCAGAATGCGCTGATAGAGTTCAACGGCGCCATCGTAATGGCCCTTCATCTGCAACACGCGCGCAATCGCATCGAGCAGGCGCGTGGTATTGGGATCGCTCTCTTCGAGATAGAGCTCCTCGAGAATGCGCAGCCCGCGCACAGCCGTTCGCTCAGCGCCGCCAAATTCACCCGCCTGAATCTGAATGATCGCGAGCTCGACGAGATCCCCGACGACGCCATAACCGTCCGTGCCATACACACGGCTGTTGATCGCCAGCGCTCGCCGCACGTCCTTTTCTGCCTGCACGGCATCGCCCTTGATGCGATTCAAGCGAGCACGCAGCTTGTAGCTCTTCGCCGTGATCGGATGATCCTTGCCGTACAACCTGATGCGTCCGCCCAACGCCGCTCGCACTAGCAGTTCGGCTTGCTCCACTTGCCCGAGATGCAACAGCTTTGCACCCAGCGACTCGAAAATCTCGGTCGAGAACTCAGGGTCCGCCAACACGCCCGAGCTGGGTCCACGAGGGGGCGCCTTTCCTTTCTCCGCAACACTCGATTTCGTGAGAGATGCGACCAGGATCTCCACCGGTGCACCGTCCGGTGCGATCTCCACGGTTTCATCCGAACCGTTCTTCAGCATCTGCCGAGCGGCTGCCCACAAATCCTCTGTGAAGCCCGCCATGTCGTCCGCAATGAAGATTTTCATGATCACACCTCCCGGATTGTGTTCAGTCCAGCCGCGCCAGTCCCCTCCCTGCGCAATGGAGGAAGGTCAGCATGGGGGCAAACGCCACGGACAGTAAACCAACCCTGCCCCTATGGCCACTGTCCGAATGGCCCACTCATTGCTTTGCAACCTTAGCGAAATATTCGGCGGCGGCTTGCGGGCGGTTTTGGGAGCGGTAGAGGTCTTCGATCCAGGTGCGGACTTGGGCGGCCATTTCGCGGTCTTCGGCGCGTTGGGAGTTGGCGATGAGGGGGTAGGTTTCGAGCAGGACAGATTCTGCATCCTTTACCCGGCCTTGCATGACCCAGGATTTCGCCAAGGCAGCTTTCGTAAGCGCGACCCACATACTAGTGTCTCCGAAGTTCGTTTTCATAAGCTTCAGCGCTATTTGCAGGGCATCCTCCGCTTCAATAGGTTTGTTCAGGGCGATGGAACAGCGACCGAGCATGAAGTTCGCAGCCGCTACATAGGGGTGAGAAGGAGGCAATGACTTCGCATAGACCGCGAGAGCCTCGATGTAGTACCGCTGCGCTGCCGAAAACTCCCTTCTCAGGTAGGCCACACGACCGAGGCGGCTCAAGTCATAGCCCACGCGATCACTGTCAGGGCCACTAGCTTTGCGGTCCTTCGCAAGCACATCCTCAAAAATACTCCGGGCAGAATTCAAATCACCGCGATCCATTAACAATTGCCCGAGGTTGAGCATGGCTGAGACCGTCTCCGGATGTTCAGGCCCTAACACGCGACGCCAGGCATCTATCGCTTCTCTGAAAAGCGATTCCGCCTCGATCGTTTCACCCCTGTCCCGTAGCACGACGGCAAGGTTATGAAGATGCCTGATGTACTGGGGATGATCCCGGCCGTAGATGCGCTCTCCGAT
>DATELY010000114.1:0-21459 GCA_035276085.1 Steroidobacteraceae bacterium
CGCAGCGAGCGCTGCATGCAATTGGGTAAGCGATGCTTCGTCGAGCGCCTGTTCTGCGCGTAACGGTACGAGTACCAAATGATCCAGACCCGCGGCGATGTGGAGGAACTGCGCGTGCAACCAGGTCCCATCCCGTGGTGCCAATCCGGCACCGATCGCGCTCACGGGTGCGCTCGGCAGCGGCTGCGTTCCAAGCACACGCGCGAGATCGAGTTGCCACGACTCCAGCGCCTGAAAATTCGGCTCCTGCACCGGCTGCTGCCGACACTCACCGCGCGCGACGAGGCGCTCGAGTACCGGCAGACGCGCGTTCGTATCGAGAGCGGAAAGACCGCGGCGAAATCCGGGAGCGATGACGGTCAGACGCGTTAATCTGTCCATTCGGCCGCGATGAGCGCGATGAGGTGTGAGATGAAGCTGACCGACGAATCACGAGCAGCCACGAATACGGTGCGCAGCTACTCGCCCGGCGAGGTGCGCATCGGCGACGCATCGTACACACGCAGCTGTGTGCTTGCAGCGCAGAGCATCGTCACGGATTGGCCGCCACAGAGCATCGATGAGCTGCAGCCGGAACATCTGGATACGGTGCTCGCCTTGCAGCCGGAGCTGGTGATTCTCGGAACGGGACCGCAGCAGCGCTTTCCTTCACCCGCCTTGATGTCGAAGGTGCTCGCGCGCGGCGTCGGACTGGAAGTGATGGATACGGGCGCGGCCTGCCGCACCTTCAACATTCTGATCGCGGAGGATCGCCGCGCCGTGGCGGCCTTGTTCTTGTAGTTTTTCGGTTGGGCTTGCGCGCTTCTGCCGGTGAGATCACCGGCAGAAGACGCGAGGGACTGAAGTGTGTTCGATATGCCCGCAACAAGTCCGCGTGGAGCTTGTTCGCGGTGGGTATTCTTTTTGTTTTGATCTTGTTCTTCTTGGCGCTGGTCCTCGAATCCCCCTCCACCCTCGCGCCTTCTGCCCGTGACCCGCACGGCAGCGGCGTTGCCCGAGATGCTCTCGCCGTGTGTATTCGGCGACAACGGGCGCGATGTTAATCACAGCGTAATTCTCAGCGCAATGGGGGCGCGAAAATTTATTGTTGTGGTAAAAACAACAGGGGATCGACGGGTTTTCCATTGACTCGTATTTCGAAATAGAGCATGGGCTGGCCTTGAGCACCGGCGCCCATCGTGGCCACCGGTTGGCCGCCCGTCACGATGTCTCCCTCCTTCACCAACATCGATGACGTGTGCGCGTACGCACTCAAGTACGCGTCGTTGTGTTTGATGATCAACAACTGACCGTACCCCAGCAGGCCGGAGCCCGTGTATACAACGCGACCCGGACCTGCAGCGCGAATGCTCTGATTCAACTCACCTTGAATCGTGAGTCCTTGTCCGCCGTTCGGCCGCTGCGTGCGTGAGAACGCTGTGCCTTTCGCCGGCCACTGCCATTGCACGGGCGGTCCAGTAGGTGTTTGCGGCGCGGGTGAGCTCGTCGTCGGTGTCTTCGCCGTAGTAGCGGCAGTGTGGCCGCCGCGCGGTGAGAGACGCAGCTTCTGTCCAGGATAGATGCGGTAATCGGAACCGATGTCGTTCCAACGTGCCAGCACGCGGAAGTCGAGGTCATAACGCGTCGCGATCGAGTAGAGCGTATCGCCGCTGCGCACTGTGTACATCGAAGGTCGCGTTGGCGCGCTGCTGCAACTGGCGAGCAGGCACGCGAGCAGGCCAATGACCCAGAATCGAGCGCGATGAATTGGCACAGAGCGGTTCACTGCCACTCTTGACCATCCGCTAACCGCCAACCGCCAACCGCTTCCGCATGACTATCCCAATCCCTTGAGCAAGGGCACGAAGCTCACGAGCCCGAGCGTTTCGCGATGGAAGTCGTCGCCGCGCCGCGTGATTCGCTGCAGTTCCTGCCGCCCCTCGGGTCCGACCGGAACGATCAACCGCCCGCCTGGCGCCAGTTGATTCAACAACGGCTGCGGTATTTCCAACGGCGCTGCGGCCAGGAGAATCGCGTCGTACGGGGCATGGCCCGCCCATCCTTTGAAGCCATCGCCGTGCCGAAAATGTACGTTCTGAATGTTGAGTTCCTTGGCCCTGAGCTTGGCCCGATCGAGCAGTGCCTTGATGCGCTCGATGCTGTACACGACTTTCACCAGCGGCGCGAGCACCGCGGTCTGATAGCCGCAGCCGGTCCCCACTTCGAGCACCTTGCGCGGTGCGGATTCCAACAGAGCCTCCGTCATGCGCGCGACGATGTAGGGCTGCGAGATGGTCTGGCCCAATCCGATCGGCAACGCGGTGTTCTCGTACGCGCGCGTCGCCAGCGCTTCGTCGACGAACAGATGGCGCGGCACGTTGCGGATCTGTTCGAGCACGATTTCGTTGCGAATGCCTTGCGCGCGCAGCCCCTGCACGAGCCGTTCGCGCGTCCGGGCCGATGTCATCCCGATGCCCGAGTGATTGGGCGGCGCGCGCACGGTCATGCTTCGTCACGCCCCGCAAGCCACTGACCGATGTCTTCGATCAGCGTGTGCCGCGTCAGATCGATCTGCAGCGGCGTCACGGAGACATAACCGTTGGCAACCGCATCGAAGTCCGTACCCGGACCCGCATCGGCGCCCAACCCGGCCGGACCCACCCAATACACGGGCCGGCCACGCGGATCTTTCGACGGCACGATGCGCTCGGCGCGATGGCGATTGCCCAACCGCGTGGCGCGATAGCCGCGCAAGGCTGCATACGGCACATTCGGGACGTTGACGTTCAATATCGTCGCGGTATGCAGCGGCGTGCGCTGCACGCGCATCACGATCTCCGTTGCAACGCGAGCGGCGGTCTCGAAGTGCGGCTCGCCCTGACCGCAGGCCAGGGAGATCGCGATCGCGGGCAGCCCCAGGAATCTGCCCTCGACGGCTGCGGCCACCGTTCCCGAATACAGCACGTCATCGCCGAGGTTCGGGCCGTCGTTGATGCCGGAGACGACCATGTCGTGGTCGAAGTCGAACAAACCGGAGATGGCGAGGTGGACGCAGTCCGTGGGCGTGCCATTCACGAAGTAGCAGCGCTCGCCGAACGGAAAGACACGCAGCGGCACGTCCAGCGTGAGCGAATTGCTCGCTCCGCTGCGGTTGCGATCCGGCGCGACCACGGTCACTTCAGCGAGCGGATGTATCGCGTCGATGAGATGGCGCAAGCCTTCGGCGCGATAACCATCGTCGTTGCTGAGCAGAATTTTCACGTAGTCGGATGAAGTCCGCGTGCGTCGGACCAGCGCAGTGTTCAGGCGTGCAAATATACTTGAAGGGGGTGGGACTTGGGGCGCGGGACATGAGCAGGAAGCGAACTGGCGCGAATATCTCAGGTCCCAAGCCTCAAGTCCCAGGCCGCGGGGGAATTCATGAACAGCAGCGACGATCCCGACGACAAACTGTTCCGCGAAGCGATGCGCGATGTGCGCAAGCTCTCCTCGACCGTCGCGAAGCCATCGCGTCCCAAGCCCAAGCCCCAGGCACGCTTCACACGCGCGGATCAGAAGAGCGTGCTGGTCGAGAGCTTGCTCGACCCTGACGATCCATCCTTGCTGGAAACGGGCGATGAGCTGCGCTTCCGCCGGCCGGGTGTACCGGAAACGGTGTTGAAGCGACTCCGGCGAGGCGAGTTCGCAGTCGATGCCGAGATCGACCTGCATGGGATGACCGCCCTCGAAGCGCGCGCCGCGATGAAAACCTTCATCGAGCAAGCTGTCGGGCGTCAGATGACCTGCGTGCGCATCATCCACGGCAAGGGCCGGCGCTCGGGCCCGCGTGGACCGGTGCTCAAGAACGTGGTGAACCTGTGGCTGCAGCGCACGAACGCGGTCCTCGCGTTCGGCTCGCCGCCGCCCGTGCATGGCGGGAGCGGGGCGGTGTATGTGCTTTTGAAGCGGTGAGCTTCGCTGGTCAGCTGGCTCGCTGGTCGGCTGGTCGGCTGGCCAGAAATGTCCAAGCGCCTTCTGGCCAGCAAGCCAGCTGACCAGCAAGCTAACTAGCTCTCATCCCCCGGCAGATCCTCAGCCTCGCCGACCAACTCCCGCAGCACCGACGTCGCGAAGCAGCCTCGATTCAGACGAAATTGCAGCAACAAGTCCCGACCGTCCCACTGCCACTCGAGTGATTGAACCCGCATTCGCGTGGCGCGTCGTTCCTGCTCCAGTCCTGCCGTTTCGAGTCCGCTCGCCACGGTCGTGAGTGTGTGGGCGACGCCTTGCTCCATCTCCGCGACAGCGCCTCGACTGCGCAACTCACCACGGCCCCACAGCGGCGCCGTGGGATGGATGTCGAGCTCGGCGCAGCGGCGGATCAACGTGTCATCCGCTTCCGGTACATCGAAGATGCTGTTGCTGCCATCGAGGTTCGCGACATCGCCTGGCAGCAATCGATTCCACCTGTGCAGCTCGATCCGCCGCGCGACGACGCGATTGAACAGCGCCGACCGGGCAGCCGAGAGCGCAAAGCTCTGCTGCTGCCGATCTTCGGGCTTCACACCGGTGCCGAACCAGCGCAGAGCGCTGCGCAGATTGTTGGCATCGCGCCCGAACCGCTGCGGACCGAAGTAGTTGGGCACGCCATCGGTGGCAATCACTTGCAGGCGCGCTGCGAGTGCCGCGTTGTCGCCAGCGACGTCCCGCAACCGCAACGCGAATTCGTTGGCTTTCAACGCCCCGATCTTCAATTTGCGCCGGTGCCTGACCGCGCGAATGATCTCGAAGCCCTGCCCCGCTACGCCGTTCCATTCGGTCGTGGTGACCGGCACGGAGAAGGATTGCTCCGTGACCGCATACCGATCCTTCAGTCCGGCGTAGCCGACTTCACGCGGATGAACACCCGCGATGCGTGCCAGCTCACGTGCAACCCATTGCGTGTTGGCGTCGCGCTTGCGCACGGTGAGGAGCCAGTGCGGGCCATCGCCTTCCGGCTCGAACCCGAGCCACTCGCGCACGATGAAGTCCTCCGGCAGGCGGCGAACATGAGCCGCGCACACCGGACCGCCGTGAGCGAACGGCAGCACCAGCAACGTGTCGATGGAACTCACGTGCGCTCGATCAGCGCGATTGCGTGGCTCGCGATCCCTTCGCGTCGGCCGACGAAGCCGAGTCCTTCGCTCGTCGTCGCCTTCACGTTCACCTGGCCGATATCGACCTGCAGGTCGGCCGCGATATTGGCGCGCATCGCCTCGCGATGCTTCCCGAGTCGCGGCGTCTCGGCCAGAACCGTACTATCGATATTCACGACGCCGTAGCCGCGTTCGCTCAGCAGCTCGCGCACCCGACGGAGCAATCCCCGACTGTCCGCGCCCCGCCACTGCGGATCCGTATCCGCGAAGTGCATACCGATATCGCCGAGCGCCGCGGCACCGAGCAACGCATCGCAAATGGCATGCAGCAAGACATCGCCATCGGAATGCGCCTTGATCCCGTGTGTATGCGGGATACGCACGCCGCCCAAGGTGACGTGATCACCGGCTTGAAAGGCATGCACGTCGTAACCCTGGCCAATACGCAAGCTCATGTCGCCTCTGCATTCAGGATCCGCTCGGCGCGAATCAGGTCTTCCGGATAGGTGATCTTGAGATTCTCTTCGCTGCCGACGATCAAACGCGGTTGCAATCCCAAGGACTCGATGGCCTGAGCTTCATCCGTGATCGGTTGCGAACCGCACTGCGCGAACGCTTCGCACAGCAAGCCGTAGCGAAACATCTGCGGGGTGAGCGCGCGCCAGAGGTTGGCCCGCGGTACGGTGGTCTGCACCCGATCGCCTGCGGAACGCTTGAGCGTGTCGACGACGGGTCGCGCGAGCAAGCCGCCCACCGAGTCGTCGCGCAGCCCGGTCAGCAATGCTTCCATCTCATCGGCGCTCACACACGGTCGGGCCGCATCATGCACCAACACCCAGTCCGTCTCTCGCGCCTTGCCGGCCAACGCCTGCAACCCCGCGCGTACCGAATCCGCGCGCTCGCGTCCGCCGCTCACCCGCTGCACGCGTGCATCCTGCGCCAGATCCAAGCCGGCAAATTCGCGATCGTTCTCGGCAATGGCAATGACCAGGCGCTGACACTCGCTGCGCGCGAGCAAGGGGGCGGCAGCCCACTCGATGACGGGACGACCCTTCAGCCGCAGATATTGTTTGGGTCGCTCCTGGCCCATGCGATCGCCGCGCCCCGCCGCAGGCATGATCGCCCAGAAGAACATGCCAGATAGCCTCTAACGCGCTGCGACGGCGCCCGCCGTCACGGGAGGCGTCGCGTCGCGTGACGGCGCGCCCGACTTGTTCGGCTCGACGACCTGATAGAACGTCTCGCCGTTCGCAACCATCCCGAGATCGGTTCGAGCACGCTCTTCGACCGCGCTCGTGCCCTTCTTCAGATCCTGCACTTCCGCGACGAGCGCACGATTGCGCTCGCGCAGCTGCTCATTCTCGTGACGTTGCGCCTGGATCTGCTCACGCAACGTCCAGACCTCCTGCAACCCCCCATTGCCGAACCACAGGCGATACTGCAGCACGGCGCAGATCGCGAGCAGGACGACGACGAGAACGCGCAGGCTCATGATGGGTCAGTATCGTGAGTTGGAAGTTCGCGTGCGTAATGGCGTGAGGGCGACATGGCGGCGTGGCGTCAAGAGCGTGATTGCTGACACCATTACGCCATTACGCCATTTCGCCATTACTGATTCAGGACACTAGCAGCTGATACCGGGCAGCGGCACCGGGAACGCTTCCACACCCGCATAGCGCGCACCCGAGCCGAGCTCCTCTTCGATCCGCAACAGCTGGTTGTACTTCGCGATGCGGTCGGAGCGTGACATCGAGCCGGTCTTGATCTGCGTTGCGCTCGTCGCCACGGCGATATCCGCAATGGTTGCGTCCTCGGTTTCGCCCGAGCGATGCGACACCACTGCGGCATATTTCGCTTTCGCCGCCATGTCGATGGCGGCCAGCGTTTCCGTCAGCGTGCCGATCTGATTCACCTTGATGAGAATGGCGTTGGCAATGCCCTTGGAGATGCCTTCCTGCAGGATCTTCGTGTTCGTGACGAACAAGTCATCGCCCACGAGCTGCACGCGCTTGCCGAGCCGCTTGGTCAGCTGCGCCCAGCCATCCCAGTCGCCTTCGCTCATGCCGTCCTCGATCGTCACGATCGGATAACGGTTCACGAGCCCTTCGAGGTAATCGACGAACTGTCCGGAGGTGAATTTCCGCTTCTCGGATTCGAGGTTGTAGATGCCGTTCGAGAAGAACTCGGTGCTGGCCACGTCCAGCCCGAGGAAGATCTGCTTGCCGGCCTTGTAGCCTGCGCGCTCGATGGCTTCGAGAATCGTCTCGAGCGCGGCTTCGTTCGAGGGCAGATCCGGAGCAAAACCGCCTTCATCGCCCACTGCGGTCGACAGCTTGCGATCGTGCAGCACCTTCTTGAGCGTGTGGAAGATCTCGGCGCCGTAACGCAGCGCTTCCGACAGGGAAGGCGCTCCCACCGGCAGGATCATGAACTCCTGGATGTCGACGCTGTTATCGGCGTGCGCGCCACCGTTGATGATGTTCATCATCGGCACCGGCAACGTCTTCGGACCGGGCCCGCCCAGATAACGGAAGAGCGACTGCTTCATCTCGCGTGCCTGCGCATGCGCAGTCGCCATCGACACCGCCAGAATCGCGTTCGCGCCCAACCGCGACTTCGATTCCGTGCCATCGAGCTCGATCATCGTGCCATCGACGCCCTTCTGATCCGCCGCATCGCGGCCTACCAGCTTCGACTTGATCTCGCCGTTCACATTGCCGACGGCCTTGCGCACGCCTTTGCCGAGATAACGGCTCTTGTCGCCGTCACGCAGCTCGACAGCCTCACGCGTGCCGGTCGATGCACCCGACGGCACCGCCGCTCGTCCTATCGCGCCCGACTCCAGGATGACGTCCGCCTCCACGGTGGGATTGCCGCGCGAATCGATGATCTCGCGGCCGCGAATGTCGACGATCTTGCTCATAACAATTCTTCCTCGTAAGGCTTCGATTTCACGCTGCGATCGAGCGCGACGAGCGTCTCGAGCAGCGGTTCCATGCGATCGAGCGGCCACGCATTCGGCCCATCCGAAAGCGCTACCGCAGGATTGGGGTGAGTCTCCATGAACAATCCGGAGATACCGGCAGCCACCGCTGCACGCGCAAGCACGGGCACGAACTCGCGCTGACCACCGGAGGCTGTTCCCTTGCCGCCGGGCAACTGCACCGAATGCGTCGCATCGAAGACGACGGGGCAACCCGTGGCGCGCATCACCGCGAGCGAGCGCATGTCGGAGACCAGGTTGTTGTAGCCGAAGCTGAAGCCGCGCTCGCACACGAGAATCTGCTCGTTACCCGTCGAACGCGCCTTGTCGACGACGTTCTGCATTTCCCACGGCGACAGGAACTGACCCTTCTTGATGTTCACCGCCTTGCCCTGCGAGCACACGTTGACGATGAAGTTGGTCTGGCGGCACAGGAACGCGGGCGTCTGCAGCACATCGACGACGGCTGCGACTTCGTTCAACGGTGTGTCCTCATGCACATCGGTCAACACGGGCAGACCCAGCTGACGCTTGACCTCCGCGAGAATCTTCAACCCTTCCTCCATGCCCGGGCCGCGGTAGCTGGAGCGCGACGAGCGGTTCGCCTTGTCGAACGACGCTTTGAAGATATACGGCACCTTCAGCTTGGACGTGAGCTCCTTGAGCTTGCCAGCGGTGTCGAGAATCAGGCCCTTGCTCTCGATCACGCAGGGGCCCGCGATGAGGAAGAGCGGGGAGGTGGGGCCGACGGTGAAGGAGAGGAGATTCATAGAGGGGCGACGGGCTACGGGCGACAGGCAACGGCCAGAGGAAAGCATAGTGCTCTGGCTGTAGCCCGTGGGCCGTTGGCCGTCAGCCGCGCGGCTACGCCGCGCGTCACGCGCTCACCGCCCTAGGCATCTGACTCTCCTTCTGCGCCCGTGCGGCTTTGACGAAGCCCGTGAACAGCGGGTGGCCGTCGCGCGGCGTGGAGCGGAATTCCGGATGGAATTGACTCGCGACGAAGAACGGATGCGAAGGCAGTTCGATCATTTCCACCAGGCCGTCGCGCGAGAAGCCCGAGAAGCGCAGACCGACGTTCATCAATTTCTGCAAATAGCGGTTGTTGAACTCGAAGCGGTGGCGATGGCGCTCATTGATCACGTCCGCGCCGTAGATCTGATGCGCCCGCGAGCCGTGCGACAGCCGCACCTCCTGAGCACCCAGGCGCATCGTGCCGCCGAGGTGCGAGCTCTCGTTGCGCTGCTCGACCTTGCCTTTCTGATCCTGCCACTCGGTAATCAGCGCAATGACCGGATTCGGCGAGCCGCGATCGAACTCCGTGGAGTGCGCCCGCTCCAGACCGGCCACATGGCGCGCGTATTCGATGATGGCGAGCTGCATCCCCAGGCAGATGCCGAGGTAGGGCACACGATGTTCGCGCGCGAAGCGGATCGCCTCGATCTTGCCTTCGATGCCGCGCTCGCCGAAGCCTCCTGGAACGAGCACCGCATCGACGCCTTCGAGACACTTCGTGCCGTGCTTCTCGACGTCGGTCGCCTCGACGTACTGGATGTTGACGCGCGTGCGCGTGCGCAGCCCCGCATGCATCAACGCCTCATGTAAGGAGATGTACGAGTCCTTCAGGTTCACGTACTTGCCGACCATCGCGATATTCACGCTCAGGTCGGGGCTGGCCTTCGCCGCGACCACCTGACGCCACTCGGACAAATCGGCGGGCGGCACGTTGAGGCGCAGCTTGTCGACGACGATGTCATCGAGACCTTGCTCGTGCAGGAGCATCGGGATCTTGTAGATGTCGTCGGCATCGACGGCGGAGAACACCGCGCGCTCCTCGACGTTCGTGAACAACGCAATCTTGCGGCGCTGTTCGTCGGGCAGCGGGTTCTGACAGCGACACAGCAGCATGTCCGGCTGGATACCGATCGAGCGGAGCTCTTTCACGGAATGTTGCGTGGGCTTGGTCTTGATCTCACCCGAGCTCGGAATGTAGGGCACCAACGTCAAATGCATGAAGAGCACGTTGTTACGCCCCAGCTCGACGCCCATCTGACGAATCGCTTCCAGGAACGGCAGCGATTCGATGTCGCCGACGGTGCCGCCGATCTCGACCATGCACACATCCGCATCGCCCGCGCCGAGGCGGATGCAGTGCTTGATCTCGTCAGTGATGTGAGGGATTACCTGAACGGTCGCGCCCAGGTAGTCGCCGCGACGCTCCTTGGCGATCACGCGCTCGTAGATGCGACCGGTCGTGAAATTGCTGTTGCGCGCCGTGGTCGTGCGCACGAAGCGCTCGTAGTGGCCGAGATCCAGATCGGTTTCGGTGCCGTCGTTCGTGACGAACACCTCGCCGTGCTGAAAGGGACTCATCGTGCCCGGATCCACGTTGATGTAGGGATCCAGCTTGATCATGCTGATCTTCAAGCCGCGAGCTTCGAGAATGGCAGCCAGCGAAGCTGCAGCGATGCCCTTACCGAGCGAGGACACCACACCGCCGGTTACACAGATAAATTGCGTCATGAGGCACCGTCGCGAAGAAGAGATTTGGACAACTGACGCGACGCTGGAGGCACTCGCGGTACGTCAGTAACGACGGGCGCTCAGTCTACCGGAAAGAAAGCGGTTTGCGGTTGGCGGTTGGCGGTTGGTCAGAAAAAAGATTTCAGTGCGGGAGTTGAGCACCTTCTCCTTCTTCACCGACCGCCAACCGCGGATTGCCGGCAGGCGAGTAGTCGTGGCTTATTCTCCCACACGATTTTCACGCTCGGTGCGTCGGGGTCGGCCTGCAGCTTCGCATCGATCCACAAATCCGCCACCGCGCACAGGCGCTCGCCGGCATACAGCAGAGGAATGCGCTCACGCCACCACGGCACCACATCGGCCTCTTGCAGCAGATTCTTCAGCGTCCGATGCACTTTCGTTCCTGGCAGTTGCAGACGTTCGCCGCCCGTGCGGAAACGCACCTCCAAAATCGGAGGCAGACGTTCGCGGCTCAGTCCCTCGCCGCGACCGCTCACGGCGCGCAGTTGACCTGCGCCCGGAGGCAGGTCGAATGGCTCGCGCCAATGCCATTGCGCCGCCGTCGGAATCTCGAACAGCCGCTCGAGGCGCTCGGCGTAGAGCACGTCGCGATGTCGGAAGACTCGCACGCCGTCGATATCCACGTGAGGCACTCGATCCGCGGCGGCCTTGGCGAAGCTCTGCCGCAGATCCGACAAGAGCGCCGCGCTCGGCGCGCGCACCCCCTGCTCGCGCAACCACCAGCGCAGGAGGTTGCGCTGGCGCGCATCGCCCAGTGCCAGCACGCGCGTGGCATCCAACGCGGAGCCGAGTCCGCAGTGGGCGTGATCGATTCTTGCCAACTCATCCAATAGCTCGGCAGATTCGGCGAGATGCAGCGCCGCCCGCTGCAGATGTTCTGCGGCGTGCGGCCACCGTGCTTCGAGTCGCGGCAGGATGTCCGCACGTAGGAAGTTACGGGAGAAGCGCGCGCTCGAGTTGGCAGGGTCATCGATCCAGGTCAACGACCGGGCACTCGCCCACTCCGTGAGCGCTGCCCGACGATAGGCAAGCAACGGACGCGCGTGACAGCCGTGACCGAAGCGTCGACGCTGCGGCATTCCCGCAAGACCCCGCACGCCGGTACCGCGCATCAGTGCCAAGAGCAGCGTCTCGGCCTGGTCGTCGGCATGATGAGCGGTGAGCAACACCTCTCCTTTTCTCAGCCGCTCACGCAGCGCCGCGTAGCGGGCGTCGCGAGCCGCCGCTTCGACGCCCTGACGCGCGGTGTCCGTCAGCGTCACATCGCAGCGCTCGAACTCGATCCCGAGCCCCCTGGCAACACGGCTGCAGTGCTCGGCCCAGTCCGTTGAGCTGGGATGCAACCGATGATTGACATGAATCGCGCGCACCGGCCATGGGAGATCGGCGCGCAGCGCGGCGGTCGCGTGCAGCAAGACAGTGGAATCGACACCGCCGCTGTAGGCGATGACGAGGCCGGTCGCGTCGGCAGGCACTTGCGACAAGAGTTCGCTTCGGAGGGATTCAAGACTAAAGGACATACGTTTGCCCAAGCGTCCCTTCCCTTGCGGAGCGGGGGAAGGACAGGATGGGAGCTGCGGCGTTGAGCCTGAGTATGGTGGCCCTTGCCCCCACCCTAACCCTCCCCCGAGCCGCTTCGGAACCCCTGACGAGGGGCTTCGCAAGGGAGAGACAAGAGATCACCCTTCGCTATACACCCCATACCCGCGCAGCCGCTTCTGCCGCTGCTCGAGCACTTGATCGATGGTGAGCGCCTGCAGCTCGCCCAGGTGTTTGAGCAAGGCCGTCTTCAGACCGTCCGCCATCACCTGCGGGTCGCGATGCGCACCGCCCAGCGGCTCCTTCAATACTTCATCCACAACGCCCAGCTTGGCGAGACGCTCGGCGCTGACGCCCAACGCCTCGGCGGCAAGGTCTTTCTTGTCGGCGCTCCGCCAGAGAATACCCGCGCAGCCTTCGGGCGAGATGATCGAATAGACGCTGTACTGAAGCATCAACAGGCGATCGCAGACACCGATGGCCAGCGCCCCGCCCGAGCCGCCTTCACCCGTGACCACCGTAACGACCGGAGTGCGGAGCATGGACATCTCAAAGAGATTGCGCGCGATCGCCTCGCTCTGCCCGCGTTCCTCAGCACCCACGCCAGGGTATGCACCCGGCGTGTCGATCAGGGTGACGAGCGGCATTTCGAAGCGTTCGGCGAGATGCATCAATCGCAGCGCCTTGCGGTAGCCCTCCGGCTTCGGCATGCCGTTCAAGCGCCGGACGCGCTCCTTGGTGTCGCGGCCCTTCTGATGCCCGATGACCATGACCGATTTGCCCTCCAGGCGTGCCGGGCCGCCGACGATCGCGGGATCGTCGGCATACATGCGATCCCCGTGGAGCTCCTGGAAGTCCGTAAAAATGGCATTGATGTAATCGAGCGTGTAGGGCCGTTGCGGGTGGCGGGCAAGCTGGGTGATCTGCCACTGGCTCAGGTTGGCGAAGATGCTCGCCGTGAGCGTGCGGCTCTTGGCTCGCAGCCGCCCGATCTCCTCGCCGATGTTCACTTCGGCATCGCTGGAGACGAATTTGAGCTCGTCGATTTTCGCCTCGAGCTCCGCGATCGGCTGCTCGAAGTCGAGGAAATTCATTGCCATAGAGACTGGGGGGCCCTCGCTTAAGGCGCGGAACATAGCGGCAGGCGCCATCGCAGAGCAAGCACAGCGCCCCTCATCCAGCCGCCAACCCCCCGGCCCCCACGCCCGCACTCCATGCACCGGGCGTCAGGAACCGGGCCCGAAAGAACGGCGTTCCCTACGAGTTGCGACCCCTCACCGCGGTGTGAGCCAGGAGGACCTATGGCCAGTGTTCGTTCTTCGCTGCATGACCTGCAGCGCGATTTGTACGCCGTGGCGCGCGATGCAGAAGCGCTGCTGAAAGCCACCGCAGACATCTCCAGTGACAAAGTCCAGGCCGTTCGCAGCCAGACCGAAAGCTCTCTGAAGCAAGCGCACAGCTCGCTGCGGCGGACGCGATGGCAGGCGCCGTTGCGCAATGCCTACGAGTCCACCAGCGACTATGTGCGCGCGCACCCGTGGGCAGTGCTCGGTGCGGCCGCAGGCACGGCGTTGTTGCTGGGCCTGAGTCGCAGACGCGGCGACTCTTAAAGTATGGTCCAGCGACTCGGGCATCCTGCCACTCGCGCTGTGGCTCAGAGGAAAAAGCGTGGTTTTTCCTCTTCGCTCGCCACCTGCGGCGGCGGGCACCTCCCTGTGCCCGAGTACCACTCGACTTCTGCAGTCCAGAGATCGCGAGCATGAATCCCCATTTGAAAGAAGTGGAAGCCGCGCTGACGAGCGTGCACGAGTCGTTGCATGGGGCGAAGTTCGACAGCTGCGACCAGAGCGACGTGGAAGAGCTGATCGAGCGCGTGGAGCAGGAGCTCGACCACCCGCTGCCCAATGTGCAGGTGATCGGCACGTTCCTGAACTCGATCGCGCGCAGCCTGCGCTCTCAGCCGAACACCCGCGAGGCCTGCACGCGGATCGATGAGGCCTTGCGGAAAGTCGGCGTCGCACGAACGTGGGCGAATTGAGCGCGTGATGAACGGTCTCACGTGGATCGGTGTGTTGCTGCTCGTGGCGTGGGCGGTGCTGTGGCTCGGGCTGAAGCTGGTCTCCGGGGCGATTCATCTGCTGCTCGTATTGGCGCTTGCGGCGTTTGTGTGGGCGACGATTTCGAGCGCACGCGCACGCCGCGGCGGACCGTAATGCCGGGTGCTCCGCCCACCGGCTGCGAACACCGTTGTGCCTGACGGCAGCAGCACGCAGGTTCCACAGAATCTCGTGCCGCTGCAGCGAGCAGCACGGGCCAGCGGTCTCATCTACGTCAGCGACGAAGCACCGGGACTCCGCCGTGAGACGCGCCGCGGACAGTTCATCTATCTCGCGCCGAGCGGTCGCCGCATCACCGACGAACGCGTGCTCGCGCGCATTCGCAAACTGGCGATCCCGCCCGCGTACACCAACGTGTGGATCTGCCGTGACCCGCGCGGTCACTTGCAAGCCACGGGACGCGATGCGCGCGGCCGCAAGCAGTATCGATATCACCCGGACTTCCGCGCCACCCGCGATGACGGCAAGTTCGCGCGCATGGCCGAGTTCGGCGCACGCCTGCCGCAACTGCGACGCCGCCTGCGTCGCGACCTGAAGCTCTCCGGACTACCGCGCGATAAGGTACTGGCCGTCGTGGTTGCCGTACTCCAGAGCACGCTGATTCGCATCGGCAGCGAGGAATATGCACGCACCAACAACTCCTTCGGACTCACGACCCTGCGCGATCAGCACGTGAAGTTCATTCGCGACGGACGTGCGTCCTTCCGCTTTCGCGGCAAGAGCGGCCGCTGCCACGAGATCGCACTGAACGATGCGCGCCTCGTACGCCTGGTACGGCATTGCCAGGAATTGCCGGGACAACATCTGTTCCAGTACATCGACGACAACGGACAGCGGCAACGCGTCGATTCCGGCCTCGTCAACGACTACCTGCGCGACGCCATGGGCAGCTATCGCGGCGAGGATTTCACGGCGAAGGACTTCCGCACGTGGGGTGCGACGCTGCGAGCCATTGCCGTGCTGGCGTGTCGCGAGCGACCGGAGAACTGTTCGGAGCGCGACTTCAAGCGCTGCGTCGTGGACACCGCCGAACAGGTTGCCGCCGCGCTGGGGAATACGCCCGCCGTGTCGCGCAAGTCCTATATCAATCCGATCGTGTTCACCGCATGGCGCAGCGGTGCACTGCATGCGCTGTCGAAGCGCGCCAAGCCTGGCGCCGATGAGAAGGTGGCGCTGGCGCTGTTGAAGTGGAAGGAGAAGCACTGAAGCTCGTTGCTGAAGTGTGCTCCTGTGGCCGCGTCTACGTCCCTTCCCTTGCGGAGCGGGGGCCGCTCCTGCGCATCCATGCGCCCGCGCCATTCGTGCATCCATGCACATCAGAAGGACAGGATGGGGGTGCATGAGTGAGCTGCGGTGGTGAATTTGCCCCCACCCTGTCCCTCCCCCGCTCCGCTTCGCTGCGCAAGGGAGGGGACGCTTTACTCCGGCGTTGCTCCAGCTTCATTCCCGCGTCGCCAGCCAGGCACGCAGTATCTCGGCCACGCTCCACGCCTGCGCGATGCAGCCGCCCGGGTTGAACGGCTCCTCCGCATCGAACACTTCGCTGATGCTCCCCACACCCGCCTCGAACAGGTGCTCCTTGAAAGCCTGCAGATAGACGCGTGCCTTGGCGCGCTCCGGATCGAGCTTCAACGTCGCATCGATGAAGTGCCCCATCAGCCAGGGCCACACGGTCCCCTGGTGATACGCACCGTCGCGCGTCCGCAGATCGCCGCGATAGTTGCGTTTGTAGTCGGGATGATCCGGACTCAGCGTGCGCAACCCGAACGGTGTGACGAGACTTGCGCGCACGACGCCCATGACGCTCGGCCAACGCTGTCGATCCAGCACAGGATGGCGCAACGACATCGAAAACACTTGATTCGGGCGGATGCTCGGGTCATCGCCGTCCGGGCCATCGATGACATCGAACAGGCACCCCGTGGCCTCATTGAAGTAGCGGGGATTGAACGACTGCTGCACGCGCTCGGCGTGCGCATCGAAGTCGATGTCGTGTGGCTGCAAGTGCGACAGGCTGCGCGTCCATAACCCCATCAACCGCAGCGCGTTGTACCAGAGCGCTTGAATCTCCACCGGCTTGCCACGGCGTGGCGTCACCACCCAGTCACCCATCTTCGCGTCCATCCACGTCAGCTGGTATCCCTCCGCTGCAGCGCTGATCAAGCCGTCTTCCGGGTCAGCGTGAATGGTGTAGTGCGTCCCCCGCAGATGATGCTCGATGATGGACAACAGGACCGGATAGAGCTGCGCGACGAGGTTCGTATCGCCCGTGACAGTGACGTAGCGGTCGATCGCGTGGAAATACCACAACGTCGCATCGACCGTGTGATACAGCGCCTGACGCTCGCCTTCCGGAAACAGATTCGGCAGGAGTCCATCGCGCACGTAGTGCGAGAACGTGCGCAGGATTGCACCGGCTTCGCGATAGCGGCACGTGCACAACGTCAGGCCCTCCAGGCTGATCATCGTGTCGCGGCCCCAGTCGCCGAACCAGTGATAACCCGCGATCACCGTGCGCAGCTCGGTGCCTTCCGCTTCGGCAAGCACTTTCTCTTCGAGGCGGCTGCCCGGCAGGACGATGAACTGATCGCCGGCCATCGCGAGCTGCTCCGCGAAGTCATCGCCTTGCATGTGCGAGCCACGCGCGAGCAGCTGCGTCATGCGTCTGCGCTCCGCATCGAACGTTTCGAAGACGTCGAAGTCGAGCGTCGCCCACGCTTGCGTGGTCGCGACGAACACCACCGGTTGATCCGCCGTGACATAGCCGCGGAAATAGCCGGGACAGTACGCGCTCTCGAGATACGGATCGCCGCGATCGCGCTCGATGCGGTAGAGGAAGTCGATGCCTTCGAACTCTTCCGCAACGAAAACCGCCGGCGCGGGACGCAGCGCCAGGCGCAGCACGAGCGGACTGTCCGCGAGGCGCACCTCGTGGCGGCCGCGACACACGCTGAACGTGAAGGGTCCGTGAGGTTGGCGGCTCGGCGGATCGTCATGGCGTCGGAAGGACATGAAGGGTCGCACCTTCAGCTCCAATTCCTTGCCGGTCACCAGGCGATAGCACACGCAGACGGTGTTCTGGTTGTGCGGCAGGACGAGGGACTTCTCCAACACAGTGCCAGCGAAGTCGTAGAGCCAGATCGCGATGCGATGATCGAAACGGAATTCGCGCAGGTAACGATGCGCCACGCCGACAACGCGCCCATTCTCGAACTCCGCACCACCCAGCACGATGCGGTGATCCTCGGACACGACCTCTTCGTCACAACGCGAGATCATGATGTAGCGCCCTTTCGGTGCCGACAGGTTGGGCACGAACAATCCGTGGTACTTGCGCGTGGGCATGCCGGCGAGCGAACCGGATGCATAGCCGCCGAGACCATTCGTGACGATCCACTCGCGCTCGCGCAGGCCCGCGACGTCATCCTGTGCGTGCCAGGGAACGACGAGCTCTCGATGCCGAATCATGAGGGGAATTCCTTTGAAGCGGTTGGCGGTTGGCGGTTGGCGGTTGGCAAGATGAGACGCCTCATGCGACTAACCGCCAACCGCCTCGTTCCAATAGCGCCGCACTCTCCGCTGTGAGTGATTCACCACCCCAACTGGCGCCGGATCACCTCCGGCGGCGCATCCGTGAGCTCTTTCGCAATGACTTCCGATACGAGGTTGTACGTCGGGCCATCGAGCTCATTGCGCAGGGTGCCCAGGAAGCGCGGCGGCCCCATCAAGACCAGCGAGTCGAATGCACCTTTGCGACGCTCCTGCGTCAGCCGGCGCGCGATGCGCCGCACGAAACGCATGGTGCGCTCGCGTCGCGGTCCCTGTTCGATGTGATACGAATGCCGGCCCGCCATTTTGTTGCCATGACGCCCGGGTTTGTCGGCATTCACTTCCCGGTCCGCGAGCTTTCCTGCCGGGGCCTCCACTCGTGCGATCTCTGCCGGCAAGGAACGACGACTGCGTGCGTCGTACAGGATGGCCTTGGCACGATCAGCAACCACGATGCGGATGTTGGCCATGATGCACCTCGTCGGCAAACTGCAGTGCTCGTGAACGCGCGAGAGCGACTCCGAGTTGCTGTCGTGCGGAAAGCAGTACGTTCGTCAGCACGCAATGGCGCGAGGGCGTCATGGCGAGATGGCGTCAAGCGCGCGATTTCTGACGCCATTACGCCGTTGCGCCATTTCCTCTCACCGAATTGACGTTCACGCAGCGCGACGAATGCATCCTCGCGTACATCCGGCGTTCACCATTCGCCAACGCGCGACACGAAAAAACAGCGGAATCGGCGCATTTCTACTGGTTGCGCGCGCAAGCGACGGGACAGCGGAACACGCACCTATCGCGCTCGCTTTTGCGGATGCACGTCTCAATGCAATCGATCGAGGAGACCACTCATGCGCAAGCACGCATCCAAGATTCTCGCCTCAGCTGTCCTCAGTGTGCTGGCAACGGCAAGTTGGGCCGGTGACGAATACCCGGCGGAAGGCACCGACAAGCAGCAGCGCACCGTTCAAGAGCAGACGCATGTCGCCGAATCCACGACGACGCAAACGACGCCTGCACCCTCTTCAACTGCGAATACACCGAGCGCAACGAACACGCCGACGGATAGCACCGCGTCCTCGACGGACTCGGCAACCACACCCTCGCAGTCGACCACCACATCGACCGAGACCCGTCGCAGCACGGAAGAGTGGCGTACTGCAGAAGGCACCGCGCCGTCTTCGTCCTCCAGCAGTGTCCCGCCCTCGACGAGCAGCAGCGCCACTGTCCCGAGCACGAGCTCCAGCTCTACAGGTGCAGGTTCGCCGTCGAGCACGACGCCATCGGCTTCGACGTCGGACACGACCAGCTCGAGCTCGGATATCGGCCCGGTGACGAACGAACGTTCGGATGCAGCAAGGACGGACACGCGCACGAGCACCAGCACGACATCGCGCAGCGCTCGTGTGGATGAGTCGCAGAGCAGCACGAGTGGCAGCCAGCCCGATGACGAGGCTGCGTCTTCGTCATCTTCCTCGAGCATGCCGAGCGACAGCAGCTCGAGCTCGGATGGCTCGATGGATTCCAGCAGCGACAGCTCGAGCAACAGCTCCGACATGAGCAGCACCGACGAATCCGCTCCGGATTCATCCAGCTCGACCGGCAGCACTCGCTAGGAGCCTGTAATAGCTGAGCGGCCGGCTGGCGAGCTGGCTCGTTGGCCAGAAGGTTCTGCCAGGGCTTCTGGCCAGCTGGCCAGCCGACCAGCAAGCCAGCACGCGCGAATCAGCTGCTACACGCCACTCGTCTTACCTGCCGGCAGGAATCAGGCCCTCGATGCGGGATCGCATCGGGGGCTTTTTCATGTGTCGAGGTCGATCGCGGTATTCTGCCGCCAGCATTTCAACCTCAACACGCGCACTCACGGCATGAGCAAACGTCCCGACAACGATTCGCGACTCGTCTACTCGACCGACGTCGGTCGCCGCTGCCCGAACTGTCAACGTCCGGTCGCCGTGTGCGTATGCAAACGCGGCACTCCCGGCAAAGCGATTGCCGGACCGGTGCGCGTAGCTCGCGAGACTCAAGGCCGCAAGGGAAAGGGCGTCACGGTAATCACCGGACTTGGCCTCGCGCCGTCGGCTCTCGACGCGCTCGCCACGGAGTTGAAGAAGCGTTGCGGCAGCGGCGGCACGGCGACGGCAGAGCGCATCGAGATTCAGGGCGACCATCGCGAGACAATCGTTGCCGAGCTCATCAAGCGGGGGTTCGACGCAAAGCGCGCCGGCGGATGAGTGCTTTCGACCGAGTGGTTTATAGCGACTCCTCAGTCGGAACTCGTTGCAATGAGCAGGCATTGATGCGGGTACGCGCAACCGCTGCGCCAGCCGCGGTAGAACGCACTCATCAATCACGATTGCAGTCGAAGGAGAATCCCATGGCACGAGCGACACCAGCCAAAAAGGGTGGAGCCGGCATCGATGCAGTGACGTTGCTGAAGCAAGATCATCGCGTGGTCGCCGAGCTCATCGATGAAGTGGAAGAGGCGGAAGGCGACCAGTTGGAGAGTATCGCCGAGCGTATCTGCGCGCTGTTGACGGTCCATGCGCAAATCGAAGAGGAGTTGCTGTATCCGGCTGCTCGCGAGGCGCTCGACGAGCCCGACCTCGTGGCAGAGGCCCTCGTCGAGCACGCCTCCGCGAAAGATCTGATCGCGAAGATCGAAGGCATGTCCTCCGACGATGAAGAGTACAAGGCCACGGTCACCGTGCTGGGTGAATACGTCAAGCATCACGTCAAGGAAGAAGAAGGCGAGATGTTTCCGCAGCTCAAGAAGTCCGATCTCGACCTGGAAGCCATCGGTGAAAGTCTTGCCGCCCGCAAGACAGAGCTGATGGAAGAGCTGGGTATCGATACGGACGAGCCACCCGCCACACGCAATCAACGACGCGCCGCGGCGGGCGCCCGCTCCAAGAGCAAGCGTTCCGGCAGCGGCAGTCGCGCGAGCCGCTGAGCTGCGCTTCATCTCTCCCTTGCGACAGCGGGGGAGGGTTAGAGGTGGGGGCGTTTGAGAGAGCGATGCGCTCGATGATCAGCCCCCATCCTGTCCTTCTGATGTGCAGGGACGCACGAATGGCGCGGGCGCATGGATGCGCAGGAGCGGCCCCCGCTGGCGCAAGGGAAGGGACGCATCAACGACTACCGAAGTAGTCGTTACCGTTACTACAGTCCACCCGGAAGAAACTCGCACAGATACGCCGCAGCCCCGCCCACGGCCTGGACGTCGAAGCCACTGTTCGCTCCCACTTCGAAACAAGTTCCCGCGGCGTAGTGCCGCCAGTCGCCCTCTCCTACGCGCACGCGGAGCTCGCCACTGACAACCGTCATGCGTTCTGGTGCGTGGGTATTGAAGTGAAACTCGCCGGCACCGATCACACCGACCGTGGCATTCAGGCCATTGCGCGCGAAACCGATGCTCTGGACGCGTCCGTCGAAATACGTGTTGTGTTTGAACAAGCGTTTTTCCTGTTACTGAGGTGCGGAACGGAAGTGTGCCACGAGGCAGCGATGTTGCCGCAGGGATAGGAGGCGCCGGGCAAGGGAAGGCCATGAGTGGGGAAGGTTATCGGCAGAGACGTTCCAACATGGCTTTGCCCTCCCCACCCAGCGCCCTCCTGCCCCCCTCCTGCCCCTATAA
>DATELY010000115.1:0-3501 GCA_035276085.1 Steroidobacteraceae bacterium
AACAATGTTCTCACTGGCAATAGCGCCAACAACACACTGAGCGGTGGCACCGGCGCAGATACGATGATCGGTGGCGCAGGTAGCGACACCTATGTCGTCGATAACGTAGGTGATGTGGTCACTGAAAATGTCAACGAAGGCACGGATTTGGTGCAGTCGTCGGTGACGTATACGTTGTCGGCCAACGTCGAGAATCTGACGTTGACTGGCACGAGCGCCGTTAACGGTACAGGCAATGCATTGGCAAATGCCCTGACCGGCAACAGTGCGGCGAATATTCTGGATGGGGGTGCGGGCGCGGACACGTTGGTAGGTGGCGCCGGCAACGATACATATGTTGTCGATGACGCATCGGATGTGGTGACCGAGGCTACGAGCGCCGGGACTGATTTGGTTCAAGCCTCAGTAACCTACACGCTTGCCTCGAATATCGAGAACCTGACGTTAACCGGTACGACTGCGATTGATGGCACAGGCAATGCCTTGGCCAATGTCTTGACCGGCAACAGCGCCAACAACACGCTGAACGGTGGCACGGGTGCGGATACGCTGATCGGTGGTCAAGGTAATGACACCTACGTTGTGGATAGCACCAGCGATGTAGTAACGGAAGTGGCTAATGAGGGCACCGACCTGGTTCAATCCTCAGTTACCCACACCCTCAGCAGCAACGTCGAGAACTTGACGTTGACAGGTACAACGGCCATCAACGGAACGGGTAACACGCTCGATAACGTGCTCACGGGCAACAGTGCCAACAACACGCTGGCGGGTGGTGCCGGAAATGACAGCCTGGATGGTGGCAGTTCCGGAACGGATGTACTGCAGGGTGGCACTGGTAACGACACGTACATCGTCAATCGCAGCACCGGCATCACGGTCACAGAGAACGCCAACGAAGGTATCGACACGGTGAGCGCTTCGGTCACGCACACGTTGGCCAGCAACATTGAGTTGTTGTTCTTGACCGGCACATCCGCCATCAACGGCACCGGCAACACGCTGAACAACCTGCTACGGGGCAACACAGGAAACAACACGCTCGCGGGCGCAGCGGGCGTGGACATCCTAGAGGGCGGATCTGGCAACGATACGTTGTCGGACTCAGGCGGCAACACGCTGCTCAACGGTGGAGCTGGTACGGATACCCTCACCGGCACTGCCAACAACGATCTCTTCATCGGCGGCATCGGCAATGATGCGATTACGACAGGCACTGGCGCCGACCTCATCGCCTTCAATCGCGGCGACGGTCAGGACACAGTGGCTGCAAGCACCACACGCGATAACACACTCTCCATCGGTGGCGGAGCGGTGTATGCGGATCTGCTCTTCACGAAGAACGGCAACGATCTGATCCTCAAGGTCGGTGCCAGTGACCAGATCACCCTGACGGGGTACTACGCGAGCACGAGCAACCGCAGTGTGAACACGCTGCAGATGATCATCGAGGGTACGAGCGATTACAGCGCGGGCTCGAGCGATCCGACACGCAACAAGAAGGTGGAGAGCTTCAACTTCGAGGGGCTGGTGACGGCGTTCGATGCGGCGCGAGCGGCGAACCCGAATCTGACCTCGTGGGCACTGAGCAATGCGCTGCTGGCCCAGCATTTGTCGGGCAGCGACACGGCGGCCATTGGTGGAGATCTTGCGTATCGATATGGATTGAGCGGCGGTCTTTCGGACATCTCCTTCACGCCGGCGCTGGGGATCTTGAGTGCGGCAAACTTTGGGACGAGTGCACAAACGCTGCAGGCGTTGGCGGCGTTGCAGGATTCCTCAGCAAGGCTCAGTGCTTAGCGTCGGACAGGAGTCGAGTCACGGGATGGGCTCCCATGTTCTTACGCGGCATCACCTCCGAGGCGTGTGCCGTCGTTCCAGCTCGTCGACGACGTCCTGCAGCGCGAGCTCGCGCTTACGCAGCAACAACATCAGGTGAAATAGTAGATCTGCAGCTTCGGACACGACTTCCTTCGTGTCGCCGGCCGTGGCCGCCAAGGCGACTTCCACACCTTCTTCACCGACTTTCTGCGCGATGCGCTTCGTGCCGGCAGCCCACAGTTTCGTGGTGTAGCTGCCTTCGGGTTGTTGGGCGATTCGATCGCTCAGGACGCGCTCGAGATGCGACAGGAAAGCGAAATCGTCGCGCTCCGTGACATTGCCGAAGCAAGTGTCGGTGCCGGTGTGGCAGACGGGTCCTTGGGGATGCGCGAGAACGAGCAGGGTATCGTTGTCGCAGTCGGGGGTGATGCTGACGACATTGAGGAAATGATTCGACGTCTCGCCCTTGGTCCACAGCCGCTGTTTGCTGCGGCTGTAGAACGTGACGCGACCCGTGCGCTGCGTGTGCTCGAGCGCTTCCCGATTCATGTAACCGAGCATGAGTACCGCGCGAGTGCTGGCATCCTGAACCACCGCCGGCAGCAGCCCATCGCCTTTCGACCAATCGAGCTGTGCGAGTGTCGTGCTCATGACCGTACCTCGATGCGGCGATCGTGGAGAAACCGCTTCAGGTCCGGGATCGCGATTGCGCCGGTGTGAAACACGCTCGCTGCCAGCGCACCATCGACACGTGCCTCGCTGAACACTTCGTCGAAGTGCTCGGGCGTTCCCGCGCCGCCGGATGCGATGAGTGGCACTTTGCAGATGGCGCGCACGGCTTTGAGTTGCGGGCAGTCGTAACCCTTGCGGACGCCATCGCTCGCCATGCAGTTGAGTACGATCTCGCCAGCGCCGCGTTCCTGCACTTCACGGACCCAATCGAGCGTGCGGCGCGCGGTGTTCTTCGTGCGCGTCGGATCGCCTGTGAACTGATACACGCGGTACTCACCGTCCGCTGTTTGACTATCGATGCCGACGACGACGCACTGTGCGCCGAAGCGCGCGCTCAGTCGATTGATCAGATCGGGATCGGCGAGCGCGGGAGAATTGATCGAAATCTTCTCCGCACCTTCGCCCAGCACTTCCTCGGCGTCGGCCACGCTGCGGATGCCGCCCGCGACACAGAAGGGAATGTCGAGAATGCGCGCCACCCGACGCACCCAGCTGCGATCGACGGAGCGTCCATCGGGGCTCGCGGTGATGTCATAGAACACGAGCTCGTCGGCGCCTTCTTCCCGATAGCGCAGGGCGAGATCGAGGATGTCACCCACGACCACGTGATCGCGGAAGCGCACGCCCTTGACGACCTGTCCGTCTCTTACATCGAGACAGGGGATGATGCGTTTGGCAAGAATGGCCGCAACTCCTGAACAGGGATTCGATTCTCGAGCAGCGCCTTACCGCTGATCGCCGCCTTCAAACCGCAAGCGCGCAACTGCTGCAAGTCCGCACCGGACGCGATGCCGCCGGAGGCTTGCCACGCAATCTCAGGGAACCGCTGCACGGCATCGCGGTACAACGCGAAATTCGGTCCCGTGAGTGCGCCGTCGCGAGCCACGTCGGTGCACAGCACGTGCTTCAAGCCGTGCGGCAGATAATCATCGACTGCGCGCCACAAGC
>DATELY010000116.1:0-15411 GCA_035276085.1 Steroidobacteraceae bacterium
CAACCCTCCCCCGCTTCGCAGGGGAGGGAGCAGAACTTTGCGCGTGGTGAACTATGCGACTCTGACCCCCTCCCCTGCGAAGCGGGGGAGGGTTGGGGTGGGGGCAAGGGTACTACCTCAAGCTTTCCCTTAATTTATACAAAGCCTCCAACGCCTCCCGCGGCGTCATCCCATCCACATCCAGCGCCTTCACCTGATCCACGAGCGGATGGCTCGGCGGCGGCACCTCCAACAACAACGACTGCTGTGGCGACTGCGCATGCGTCTCCGCCGACCGCCGCTCCAGCTCACCCAAATATTTCCGTGCTGCTGTGATCACGGCGGGCGGCACGCCCGCCAGTGCGGCGACCTGCAATCCATAGCTTTGATTCGCAGGCCCCGGTTTCACGCTGTGCAGGAAGATCAGTTGATCGCCGTGCTCCGTCGCATCGAGGTGCACGTTGGCGCAGGCATCGAGGTCGTTCGCGAGCGTCACGAGCTCGAAGTAGTGCGTGGCGAACAACGTAAACGCGCGCAGCTTGCGGCTGATGTGCGTTGCGCACGCCCAGGCCAACGACAAGCCATCGTACGTGCTCGTGCCGCGACCGATCTCGTCCATCAACACGAGACTCATGTCGGTTGCGTTGTTCAGGATGTTGGCCGCTTCGGTCATCTCCAGCATGAACGTGGAGCGGCCACCTGCGAGATCGTCCGATGCGCCGATGCGCGTGAAGATGCGGTCGATGGCACCGACGCTCGCGCTCGCAGCGGGCACGTAGCTGCCCATGCGCGCCATCAGCACGATGAGTGCTGCTTGTCGCATGAATGTCGACTTACCGCCCATGTTCGGGCCGGTGATGATCAACATGCGGCGCTGAGCGTCGAGGCACAGATCGTTCGGCACGAACGGGTGATCGATGAATTGCTCGACGACGGGATGCCGGCCATCCCGGATGTCGATGATCGCGTCATCGGTGAGTATGGGCGCGCTGTAACGCAGCGTCACGGCTCGCTCGGCGAGCGTGGCCAACACGTCGAGCTGCGCCAGCGCAGCCGCTGTCGTTTGCAGCGCGGCGAGCTGACCGATCAGCTGTTCCAGCAACTCCTCGTAGAGTTGTTTCTCGCGTGCCAGCGAGCGATCGCGCGCGCTCAGCACTTTGTCTTCGAACGCTTTCAGCTCTGGTGTGATGTAGCGCTCGGCATTCTTCACTGTCTGGCGACGGTGATAATGAGCAGGGACTTTTTCCGCCTGACTGCGATGCAGCTCGATGAAGTAGCCCTGCACGCGGTTGTAGCCCAGCTTGAGATTGGCAAGGCCGGTGCTTTCACGCTCGCGCGCTTCGAGTTCCGTCAGGAACTGATCGCTGTTCTCGGCGATCTGCCGCAGTTCATCCAATTCCGCGTCATGACCGCTGGCGATCACGCCGCCATCGCGGAGCAGATGCGGTGGCGTCGGCACGATCGCACGCACCAGATGCGCGTGTGTTTCCGGATGCGTCGCAACCTCGGTCGCGAGCCGTGCGATCAACGGGCTGTCGATGCGACGCAGCTCGTCCTGCAACGCGGGCAACGCGCCGAGCGCCTCGCGCAACTGCGCCACATCGCGTGGTCGCGCCGACTTCAACGCGATGCGCCCGAGCGCACGTTCCGCATCGCCGATGTGATGCAACTGCTCGTGGATGCGGGTGAAGGCACCCTGTTCGATCAGCTGCCCGATCGCATGCAGCCGCAGCTCCAGCGGCGTCTTCGCGCGCAGAGGCCGCTGCATCCAGCGCCGCAGCTCCCGTCCACCCATGGCAGTAGCCGTTCGATCGAGCACGCCGATCAAGGTGCATTCGTTGCGGCCGGTGAGGCTCGCTTCCAACTCCAGGTTGCGGCGCGTGGCCGCATCGAGCAGCACGGCGTCGGTGCGTAGCTCGGTCCGCAAGCCGCGCAAGTGCGGCAGCGCTGCCTTCTGCGTGTCCCGCACGTACTGCAAGAGGCATCCGGCTGCGCTGATCGCAAGCGGAAGTTGCGCACAGCCGAAGCCGTCCAGATCGCGCGTGCCGAACTGCGTGCACAAGGCGCGCGTCCCGGCATCGGCGTCGAAGTGCCACACCGGGCGTTCTCGCAAACACGCTTCCAGCTGCGGCATGAGTGAGCGCGCATCCTCGCCGATCAGAATCTCAGCCGGCCTGAGGCGTTCGATCTCGCTCAGCAGCGCATCGGCACCGTGCGCCTGCAAAACGCTGAACGCACCCGTCGACAGCTCCAGCCACGCAAGTCCGAACTGGTTCTCGCGCCAAAACACGGCGGCGAGCAGGTTCGCCCGGCGTTCCTCCATCAAGGCTTCATCCGTCACCGTGCCGGGCGTGACGACACGAACGACTTGACGCTCGACAGGACCTTTGGACTTCGCCGGATCACCCATCTGCTCGCAGATGGCGACCGACTCGCCCCGCTTCACCAGACGTGCGAGATACGTTTCGACGCTGTGCACCGGCACGCCGGCCATCGCGATCGGCTGGCCGGCAGAATGGCCACGCTGCGTCAGTGTGATGTCCATCAGCCGCGCGGCGCGCTTGGCGTCGTCATAGAACAGCTCGTAGAAATCGCCCATGCGATAGAACAACAGCACGTCGGGGTACTGCGCCTTGATGCGCAGGTACTGCTGCATCATCGGGGTGTGTTGCTCGAGGGCGGCGTTCAACGAGGCGCTCCAGGCGAGGGACGTCGGGGGCGGGATTGTAGGGGTCTCGAGGCGGAACGTGAGGAGTGCGCGGGTGGGAAGTGAGTTGGGCTAATCTCTGGCCGACTGGCCGACTGGCCGACTGGCCGACTGGCCGACTGGCCGACTGGCCGACTGGCCGAGCCATGCGCACCAACAGGTCCTCCTTGATGCCGACCTCCGACGCCGACTTGAACCGCCTCGCGACCGATCTCGCAAGCGTGCTCCGTGCCCGCGATCAACAGCTCGTCACCGCCGAATCGTGCACGGGCGGATGGGTGGGGAAGGTGCTGACCGAAATTCCGGGCAGTTCCGCCTGGTATCGGGGTGGGGTGGTGAGCTACAGCAATGAGCTGAAGTCGTCGCTGCTGGATGTGCAGCCGGCGACGCTTGCTGCCCACGGTGCAGTGAGCCCGGAAACGGCACGCGAGATGGCCATTGGTGCGATCTCGCGGCTGGGTGGCACCTGTGCGTTGTCGGTGACCGGAATCGCCGGGCCGGACGGCGGCACGGCCGACAAGCCGGTGGGCTTGGTGTGGTTCGGGTGGGTGCTCAAGCGCGGGGCCGGGATCGTCGAGGACGTTGCCAGGGAGTGCTTTGCCGGCGATCGGGATGCGATTCGTCGCGCGGCCGTGGCGCGTGCGTTGCAAGGCATGCTCGATCTCGCGGCCCGCGATGGCTGAGAGCCTGCGACTGTTCTTCGCGGTGTGGCCCGACGAGACCGTCCGTGGAGCACTCGCGCGTGGGATGCCGCTGCTCGGCCCAGGTGGACGCGCCGTTCCCATCGAGAACCTGCACGTCACCCTCGCATTTCTGGGCAATACCGATGCGAAACGGTTGGACGAGCTGGCCCAGCTGGCTGGGAAGATCATCGCTGACCCATTCGTGCTGACGCTCGATGAATACGCAGTGTGGGAGCGCACGCTCGTCGTCCTGACCGCGAAGGAAACACCCGCCGCGCTCGCGCAACTCGCGGGCGATCTCAACGCAGCTCTGGGTCAGGCAGGATTTCCAACCGACTCGCGTCCCTATCGCGCTCACGTGACGCTGATTCGGGAACGACGGCGCGGCAGTGGTCGTCGCGAGGGACTGCTTGCGCCCGAGGCACTGCCGCTCGCGGTCACGCCGATTTCGTGGCCCGTGAATGATTTCGTCCTGGTGAGTTCGCGAACGAGGCCACAGGGTTCGCGGTACGAAGTGCTACAGCGGTGGCCTCTCGCCGGAGCGCGCGAAATCTGAACGAAAGCCACGTGTATCGCGCCCCGTTCGCCGCCCTCGTTGTGAAATAATGCCGGCCTGCCGCTCGCAATGCTTACATTGCGTCCACCACTCTCACCTTCGGGGTCGCACAGATGGAAGAGAACCGCAAGAAGGCGCTGGTCGCCGCGCTCGGTCAGATCGAAAAACAATTCGGCAAGGGTTCGGTCATGCGTCTCGGCGACGCGGCCGCGACCTACGACGTGGAAGTCGTCTCCACCGGTTCGTTGGGCCTGGACCTGGCGCTGGGTGTGGGTGGTCTGCCGCGCGGTCGCGTGATCGAGGTCTACGGCCCGGAGTCCTCTGGTAAGACGACGCTCACGCTGCAAGTGATCGCCGAGGCACAGCGCCAGGGCGGCACGGCCGCGTTCGTCGACGCGGAGCACGCGCTCGATCCCAGCTACGCGGAAAAGCTCGGCGTGAATGTCAAGGAGCTGCTGGTCTCGCAGCCGGATACGGGCGAACAAGCCCTTGAAATCACTGACATGCTCGTGCGCTCCGGTGCCGTGGACATCGTGGTCGTGGACTCGGTCGCCGCGCTGACGCCAAAGGCCGAAATCGAAGGCGAGATGGGCGATGCTCACGTGGGTCTCCAGGCCCGCTTGATGTCGCAGGCCCTGCGCAAGCTCACGGGCAACATCAAGCGCTCGAACACCATCGTCATCTTCATCAACCAGATCCGCATGAAGATCGGGGTGATGTTCGGTAATCCCGAGACGACGACGGGCGGTAATGCACTGAAGTTCTATGCATCCGTCCGCCTCGACATCCGTCGCATCGGCGCGCTGAAGAACGGCGATGAGGTCATCGGCAACATGACCCGCGTCAAAGTGGTGAAGAACAAGGTGGCTCCGCCGTTCCGCGAGGCCGAGTTCGAAATCATGTACGGCGCCGGCATCTCGCGAGTGGGCGAGATCATCGACATGGGTGCCGCCAACAACTTCATCGAGAAGTCGGGCTCCTGGTACAGCTACAACGGCGAGCGCATCGGTCAGGGCAAGGAAAATGCGCGTAGCTATCTGGACCAGCATCCGGAGATCGCGCAGGAGATCGAAGGCAAGCTGCGCGAGAAGCTGCTGCCGGCCAAGCGCGGAGAGGCCGTCAAGGGTGAGGCCGTCTAAACCCGAAAACGAAGACGAAGACCCAGCCGCTGCGCTCAAGCGGCTGCGTCTTACGGCCCTGCGCGCGCTGACGCGCAAAGAGCATGGCGCGATGGAGTTACAGCGCAAGCTCGAGCAAAAGGGGTTTCCGTCCGGGCAAGTCAGCCAGGTTCTGGCCGTCCTGCGGCAGGAGGGCTTGCTCGACGACAACCGCTACGCCGAAAGCTTCGTGCGTCAGCATGTCCTGCGCGGTCAGGGTCCCGCGCGCATCAGGGCGGAGCTGCGGATTCATGGTCTGAGCGCCGAAGCCGTCCACGAGGCGCTATCGGGCGCGGACGTCAACTGGACCCAGTTGGCTCGTGAGGTGCGTCGCAAACGCTTCGGCGCGGCCCCGCCGCGGACGGGGGCCGAGCGTGCAAAGCAGGGCCGCTTCCTGCAATATCGCGGCTTCGATTCGGACCAGATTCGTGCCGCTTTTCGCGGGGTTAGCGATTCCGACGAGGCAGCCGATCGCGCCGATGAGCAGGATGAGGCTTGCGACCCACGCGACCTCGAAGCTTGAGGATCGTAGATCCGTCAGTTACGCGTTTTCCTGCGGCGCGCCCGGTTACGAAGACGGCAATCTTCCGGCGAGCAACCATGATCGCTTCTTCAGCGATCCAATGAATTGTTGCCGGACCCAAAGCAGAGCCTTAAGAGCATGAGCAGTTCCAAGCGTCTTTCGAGCGCCGAATTACGAGCATTGTTCCTGGAGTACTTCCGGCGGCAGGGTCATCAGATCGTGCCGTCGAGCTCGCTCGTGCCGGGGAACGATCCGACGCTGTTATTCACGAACGCCGGCATGGTGCAGTTCAAAGACGTCTTCCTGGGAAAGGAAAAGCGTCCTTATTCGCGCGCGGCCAGCTCGCAACGCTGCGTGCGTGCCGGCGGCAAGCACAACGATCTGGAGAACGTCGGGTATACGGCGCGTCACCACACGTTCTTCGAGATGCTGGGCAACTTCAGTTTCGGCGACTACTTCAAGCGCGATGCGATCCGCTTCGGCTGGGAGTTCGTGACCGGCAAAGAATGGTTGGGTATCCCCCCAGCGCGACTCATGGTGACGGTCTACGCAACGGATGATGAGGCGTACGACATCTGGCACAAGGACATGGGTGTAGCGGCCGATCGCATCGTGCGTATCGGCGATAAGCCCGGTGGCGGCTCCGACGACGCCGCGAAGTCCCCGTCGGGGGATAATTTTTGGCAGATGGGCGATACAGGCCCGTGCGGTCCGTGCACCGAGATCTTCTACGACCATGGCGCGCATATCCCCGGCGGCCCGCCGGGTTCACCGGATGACGATGGTGATCGTTGGATCGAAATCTGGAACCTCGTGTTCATGCAGTTCGACCGCTCGTCCGACGGGAAGCTCACGCCGCTGCCGAAGCCCTCGGTCGACACCGGCATGGGTCTCGAGCGCGTCGCGGCTGTCATGCAGGGGGTGCACTCGAATTACGAGATCGACCTCTTCGTCAATTTGATTCGGGCGGCTGCCGAGGCCACGGGCACACGCGACCTGTCGTCCAGCTCGCTGCGCGTGATCGCGGATCACATCCGCGCCTGCTCGTTCCTCATCGCTGATGGCGTGCTGCCGTCCAACGAAGGACGCGGCTACGTGCTGCGGCGAATCATCCGCCGCGCTATCCGGCATGGTTACAAGCTGGGCCAACAGCAACCCTTCTTCCACCAGCTCGTCGGCGTGTTGGAGAAGGAAATGGGCAGCGCGTATCCAGAGCTCACCGCACAACGCGCACACATCGAGCGCGTGCTGAAACAAGAAGAAGAGCGCTTCGCCGAGACACTCACGCAAGGCATGTCGTTGCTCGAAGCTGCCATCAAGGATCTCTCCGGCAAGGAGATTTCCGGCGAGACGGTATTCCGCTTGTACGACACGTTCGGATTTCCCGTCGATTTGACGGCGGACATCGCGCGCGAGCGCGGTCTCACCATCGATCAGCCCGGCTTTGAAACGGCGATGGAAGCCCAACGCGAGCGTGCACGGGCGGCCAGTCGCTTCGGCGTCGACCTGCGCGCCGAAGTGAATCTCGATACGCGAACGACATTCAGCGGCTATGAGTCGACGCGCGACACCAGCAAAGTCGTTGCGCTGTTGCGAGATGCCCAGCTGGTGGACACGCTTGCTGCAGGCGAAAAGGGTCAGGTCATTCTCGACCGCACGCCGTTTTACGCCGAGAGCGGCGGACAAGTCGGCGATGCCGGCGTGATCGAAGCGAACGGCGTGCGTTTCGAGGTCGTCGATACGCGCAAGCTGGGCACTGCCCATGCACACATTGGGTGCGTGATACAGGGTTCGCTACGAGTCGGTAGTGAAGTTCACGCACACGTTGACGATGCGCGCCGTCGCGCCACGATGGCGAATCACTCTGCGACGCACCTGCTGCATGCGGCGTTGCGCAAGGTGCTCGGAAGCCATGTGACCCAGAAGGGATCGTTGGTTGCTCCGGATCGATTGCGCTTCGATTTCTCACATTACTCAGCGGTGACGCCAGCCGAACTGAAGGAAATCGAGCGATTGGTTAACGCCGAGATCCGCGCCAATGCAGCTGCGGAAACTGCCTTGATGAAGTACGAAGATGCTGTCGCGTCGGGTGCGATGGCGCTGTTCGGCGAGAAGTACGACGAGGAAGTCCGCGTGCTGAGGTTGGGAGAATTTTCAACTGAGCTCTGCGGCGGGACGCACGTCTCCCGCGTCGGCGACATCGGCCTCTTCAAGATCGTTGGCGAGAGCGGCATCGCAGCGGGTGTGCGACGAATCGAAGCCGTGACAGGGGAGGGTGCGCTCGACTGGGTGGCCCAATCCGACCAAATCCTCCGTGATCTGGCCTCGATGGTGAAAGGCAGCCGCGAAGATGTCGAGGAGAAAGTGCAACAGCTCATCGATCGCAGTCGCAAGCTGGAGAAGGAAATCGGCACGCTCAAATCCAGGCTCGCGAGCGGGCAGGGAAGTGATTTGTCCACACAGGCGATCGACGTTCAGGGCGTGAAAGTCGTTGCCGCGCGCGTCGATGGCGCCGACGCAGCCGCATTGCGCGCTGCGGTCGATCAGCTCAAGAGCAAGTTGCATTCGGCTGCCATCGTGCTCGGTGCTGCACAAGGTGCAGACAAAGTGTTGCTGATTGCGGGCATAACGAGCGATCAAACCGCTCGATTGAAGGCTGGCGATCTCATCAACGCCGTGGCGCAGCAGGTGGGTGGCAAAGGTGGCGGCCGCCCCGATCTTGCACAAGCAGGGGGCACGAATCCGGCTGCGCTCGATGCCGCGTTGGCGAGCGTCGTGCCGTGGGTCACTGCAACGTTAAAAGGTTGAAGCGTACAAACGTTTTTCGCGAACGTTGTTCGTGGTTGCTACGTAATATCGATCGTGCTCGTTCGTTTTTCGTTGCTGCACGGCGAGCCTGCATTTCCAGCTGAAAACGCGTAGTTCCTCGATTGCAGTTGCGTTACACCTGTGCGATGGTGATCGCGCAGTAACGTTGCACGGCCGGGATGCTGCGAGTGTTCAGACGCAAAGTTCGACAACGCATCGAACATCGCCGAGCGCTGACATCTCCCACGTCGTGTTGTGTATCCGTCCGGGCGGTTCGGATATTCAGGGATCTCCTGATCCCCAATTTTAAATCGTCTACCTACTCTCGCTAGCGTGCGGTGCGACTACTGAAGTCACGGGAGGGCGGCGTGAACTACGCCGCCGACGAAGCGGTCGAACTGCAAGGTATATGGCAAGGAGCAGATAATGTTAATTCTGACACGGCGCGTCGGTGAGACCGTGATGATCGGCAACGACATCACTGTCACCGTCCTCGGCGTCAAAGGCAATCAAGTCCGCGTCGGTGTGAATGCACCTAAGGAAGTCGCGGTGCATCGTGAAGAAATTTACGAGCGCATCAAGCGTGAAGAACAGGCTGCGGGTTTCTCGACCAAGCGACCTACCGGAACGACGGGTTCCGGCACGTGAACTGTCCGCGTTCATGAGGCAGTGCGTGAGCGCTGCCTCATGGCCTTGAACGCCGACATCCTCCCGATCTTCTTAGTACTTACCCTTTACGGGTCCTTCCTCGGCCAGTATCCTTCCCGGCCTTCGCGGGCGGGGCAATCTACAGTTGCTTCGCCAGGTCGCCTTGAGCAATTCGTTGCAGCGACCGCGCGGCCATTGCGCTGCCAATAGCGTCGAGAACGCTGGCGGCGGAAATACCTTCAATTGGTAGGTCAAGCGCCGGAGAGGTGGCCGAGTGGTCGAAGGCGCACCCCTGCTAAGGGTGTATGGGTCAAAAGCCCATCGAGGGTTCGAATCCCTCCCTCTCCGCCAGTTTTGCTCGGGTCAGTCCCGAGGAAACTGTCAGTCGAAGACGTGAACCCGCCAGCCGGGTTGGACGAGCACGGTTACTCAAACAGCGCTCGTCGGTTGCATTGAAAAGTTTGCGCCCGTAGCTCAGTTGGATAGAGCGCATGGCTACGAACCATGAGGTCGGGAGTTCGAATCTCTCCGGGCGCGCCATCTTCTCAAAGGCACTTGGCGCATTTGAGCGACGACGTAGCCATGTGGTTGCGGAAGTTTTCGTCGCCGGACACTTTCTCCGCCGCCGCAATCAGGTTGCCCAGCTCGGCCCGGGGGTAGTGCGTGGTGATCCGCCCGCTCTCGTGGCCAAGCAAGTCCTGACGGTCCTCCTGATCGTAGACAAAGCAGGTCTGCTACTCGCGTTCGTTTTCTTCACGCGTTGAACGAGTGCCACGAGCGCCCGCGCGCATTGCGCGAGCGCGAAGGTGTGGCGGTTCGCCGTGATCGCATCTCTCCATTGCGCATCCATCAGGTGCGTTGCAGTAGTACGAACGAGGGATCGGATTCCTCTCACAACCCTCGTAGCGACGAGCAAGAGCTGCCCTACACGCCGTTCACTCTTCTGTCGATTGCGGCAACGACGTCAATGAGGCGCTTCGCTTCCAACGGATCCAACTCGCCGCACATGTCGTCCAAAATCTTGCGCGCGAAGGGCACTGCGTGTTCGTAGGTCGCCACGCCGCGTTGCGTTATCCAGACCCGATACGCGCGCTTGTCTTTCTCGTCCGGCACTCGCTTGACGAGTTTCCGCCGCTCGGTCTGCTGCAGAACCCGACTGAAGACCGGTTGGGTGGTTACGCACTGATCGCGCAGTTCCGAGATGATCAGCCCATCGTGCTCGTAGAGGATCTGCAACACGCGAAACTGACTGACGCTGATGCTCAACGGCCTGAGTTTATCGGCGAGCTCGATATTCAGGCCGTTCACGATCCGCACAAAATGATGGGCCAGATTGCGATCGAGCGGCAGCAGCAGCGGTCCTGTTGACCGTGGAACAGGCTTCACGGGTTCACAACTCTCGAGAACGGGTTCTGTGCGAAACAGGCGTGAGCTTGACGCACGGTCTCAAACCCGCGCGACGCTTGATGGCTTCCATGTAAACACATCTTGTACCACACTTAATTGGCTTCACCAGGCGCGATGACCCTTTCCGTTTGCGCACCTCATCTGGCCACGTTCGGCGGTGCGCCGCGTCTTTACCGCGCTTATAAGTACGCCCGCAAATCATTCGGCGCTCTGCGCGGAACACTAGCAGCGCTGCACTGCCCCGTTCAATAGCTCCATTGACAGCGCACATCGAAGGGGTATAAATGTAATCACATCTAAATATTCAAAAGGTGCATCTCATGAAAGGGGAACGCATTGGGGAGAGATCCATGAGTCATCGAGACGGCACATCGTTTCTACTCCGCGCGGCGATCGGAGCGGCGGCCTGTTGGTGCACCACGGCGGCTGACGCTCAAACGTCAGCGAGCGTGCAGGACTCCGGCGCGTTGCAGGAGATCGTGGTGACCGCGACTAAACGCGAGAGCACGGTCGGTGACGTGCCGGCGGCGATTACGGCCGTCACGGCGGACGCCCTGCAAGAAGGACTGATCGCAGATGTCGATGACCTCGCGGTGCTCGTGCCCAACCTCGACTTCGGCGAGGCCTTTGGTCAGGTGAAGCTGACCATGCGAGGTATTGGATTCTCGAATCTCGCGATGGGCACCGAAGGCAGCGTGGCGCTGAACGTGGACAATGTTTACATCGCGCGCCCCGCGGGACAGGCGGGGCTGCTGTTCGATCTCGCACAGGTCGAAGCGCTCCGCGGACCGCAAGGCACGCTGTATGGTCGGAATGCGACCGGCGGCACGGTCAACTTCACCACCGCACGGCCAACACCGCAGTGGCATGGCAGTGCCAGCTTGCTTGCAGGCAACTACGACCGGTGGCGCGGTGAGTTCGCGGTTGGAGGTCCGATCGGTGGAGAGACCTTGATGTTCCGCGTCGCTGGCTTCGCGGAGGACCGCGGTGGCTACGGGACGAACGATTTTAACGGACGCGACATCGACGATAACGAGGCTCACGCCGCGCGCGCATCCTTCCTGTGGAAACCCAGTGAGGATTTCGACAACCTGTTTATCGTTGACTACAACAAGCAGAAGGACGATTCGGGATTGGCGCATCTGATCGCGCAGGCCGGATTGACCAACGAACCCGGCAGTCCCGGGATCGGTCTCACGGGTCTCGCGCTGGGCGGCACCGCAATTTTCGATTCCTATGACGTCGACAACAATTCCCAGCCGAGCTATGACCGCAAGGGATGGGGTCTCACGAACATCGCGCGGTTGAACGTCGGCAATTTTCAGATTCAGTCGACCACCGGTTACCGCGAGCTGGATTGGTGGCTCACCTCCGACATCGATGGCACGAGCGCTCCGGTAGCCTTCATTCAGAACGGCGAAGACCAGAACCAGTTTTCGCAGGAACTGAATTTCAATACCAGCACCGACCGGCTCGATCTCACATTCGGTCTCTACTACTTCCGCGAATCGATCGACGCCTCGCAGTTCATCCCATTCTATGTGGGTGGACCGATCGGACAGCTCGGCAAAGGCTTCGCAGCGGCAGGCGATCAAACCACGAACGCCTATGCGGGTTACGGGCAGGCGACATTCAAGGCGACGGACACGCTCAATATCACTGCCGGCTTGCGCTACAGCTACGAAAAGAAGAACGAGACGGATTTCTACACGGACTTCGTGAACGAACTCCAGTTCCTGGCGCCCTATGATCCTGCGAATCCGCCGTTTGCAGCGCCCTTCCGGCAGAGCGTGCATTGGTCGTCCACGACGCCGAAACTCGGCATCGAATACCGGCCCGGTGGAGACCTGCTGCTGTACGCATCGGCGTCCAAAGGCTTCAAGGCGGGCGCCTTCAATTTCGGCGGTACCTTCACCCTGCCCGGAGCGCCGGAGCAGCGGTTCAATCCAGCCGTCGATCCGGAGATGGTCTGGGCATACGAGGTCGGTTTCAAAAATGCGTTCGCCGATCGTCGTGTGACGACAAACGCGGCCGCTTTCTACTATGACTACAAAGATCTGCAGGTCTCGCAGATCACGCAGTTCACCACCCAGTTTACGAATGCCGCGACGGCCGAAGTCTATGGCATCGAAGCGGAGCTGCAAGCGAACGTGACGGATAACCTCCACCTCGCCGCGAATGCGTCGTGGCTGCATGCGCGATTCTCCGAGTTCGATACCGGTGATGCTTCACGCCCGGCGCTCGGAGTCATCGATGTCTCAGGCAATCCGCTGCCCCAGTCGCCGGATTTCTCCGCGCACGTGTCAGCCGACTACACCTTCGACCTGCCAGAGGGCAAGTTGAGGCTGGCCGGGGAGTACGACTGGACGGATCGCATCTATCACAACGAGTTCAAGCGCTCGCTCGTGTCGCAGAAAGCGTACGGGAAAGCGAACGCGTTCCTGACTTACCGCACCCAGAATGAAGCTTGGGATTTCTCGGCGTTCGTGAAGAACCTGACCGATAAGCGCACGTACAATTTCACGTATGTCTCTACGGTGGTGTTCGGATTTCCGCAGTTCGGCTGGATCGAACCGCCGCGGACTTATGGATTTCAGGCGCGATACAGCTTCTGAATGCGGTCGGTCAACTGCCCCAGTTCTTTGATTTGAGCGAGGGCTCGCAATCTCACGGATTCAGGAATCGCAATGTCAGCAAAGGTAAATGGGGGTGTCGTCGCCGCGGTCGGCATGACGCACACCCCTGGACTTGGTGATCAGCTGGATCGTCCAGACGCCGCTCAGGTCAAGCGGCTCTTCGAAGGGTTCGATCAGGTGCGCCGACAGATCGAGCAAGCGCAGCCCGACGTGATCGTCGCGTTCGTCAACGACCATTTCGATATGTTTACTTTGAGGGGAATGCCCGCCGTCGCGATCGGACTAGGCGACACGCATTGGGGTCCGACGGCCGAAACCGAGGCATGGATTCAGATGAAGCGCGGACCCGTGCCCGGCCATCGCAACCTGGCCTTCGATATCTATGCGTCGCTGATGGATGATGGATTCGATCTCTACCGGTTTGAGTCGGCGGAGTTCGTTCACAACGTCCTTCTTCCCAAGCGGTATCTCTGGCCCGGGCTCGACATTCCCGTCGTGCCTGTATTTATCAATTGCTTCGTGCCGCCGCTGCCGACATTCCGGCGTGCTTATGAGCTCGGGCAAGCCATCCGCAAGGTCGTCGCGCGCCGATCGGAGCGTGTGGCGTTCCTGGCCAGCGGCGGCATATCGCACTGGCCTCCCATCTTTGCGGAGGAGTTCGAGGTCGGAGATCCGAGGCGGGAGCGGCTGCTGCAGTTCCATATGTACGGCCCGGAGGCACTCAAGAAGGATCCGACGATTTTTCTCGCGCTGCTCGAGCGCGAAAAAGAGATGGCCGCTTCGAGCCGGCAGCTCATCAACATCGAGTGGGACCGCGAGTTCCTGCAGCGGCTTGCAGAGGGCGATGTGGAATATCTCTCGAACCTCAACCACGATGAGGTCCGTGCGGCGGGAGGTCCCGGCGGCGCCGAGATGCTGCTGTGGGTTGCCCTCATGGGGGCCATGGACGGCGGCAAAGCTCACGTCGTGATGTACGAGCCGGTCAAGGAGTGGATGGGCGGCGTCGGCTTGCTCAGCTATGCCATGAGCCCGGGCTGAAACCGTGCACGTGCTTAGCACCGTGAGCATCCTCGTGTTCGCGTCGTGGAGAGGGCGTCATGCCTCTTGAAGCGATCATTGCGGGTGGCGGCATCGCTGGTTTGTCGACCGCTACCGCGCTTGCTCAGCGCGGCTGGCGCGTGACGGTGTTCGAAAGTCGAGGGGAGCTCCGCGTGACGGGCTCCGGCATCTATCTCCACAACAATGGCCTCACGGTGTTGTCGGAGCTGGGTGCATACGATCGCGCGATGTCCAATCCCTTCCTGGGGTGCGCGTGGGAGCAACGGGATCATTTGGGGCAGATCATCTTGCCGGGAGAATTGCCCCCGAGCGTGCGCATGGTTTCGATTCCGCGCAGCGATTTGATGGCAGGCCTCGAAGGCGCGGCGCGTTCCGCGGGCGTGCAACTCGTTACGGGGTTGGAAGTCGTCGAGGCGCGGGCGGACGGATCATTGATCTTCCCCAACGGCGATCGGATGCAAGCGGATCTGGCGATCGGGTGCGATGGCGCCTCTTCGCGGATACGGCGCTCGCTCGGATTGGAGCTGCACCACGAGCGCTCCAGCGAAGGCGCTCTGAGGACCATCGTCCGCGGGACTCAGGACGAGATTGCGCCTGAAGCGCGGGGACGTTTCATCGAGAACTGGAACGGTAGGCGTCGCTTGCTGGTCACGCCGATGAAGCTCGACGAAATATATCTCGCTCTGACTTGCCCGGCGGACGATGACGAGGCGCGCGATACGCGCATCCGGCCATGCTGGAAGGAGAGCTTCCCTCAGTGGGCGAATCTCATCGATCGCATCGCTCCTGACCGGGTCACCTGGAATGTCTATTCGGTGGTGAAGTGCAAGAGTTGGTCGGCGGGTCGCGCCTGCTTGCTCGGCGACGCGGCGCATGCCACGACCCCGAATCTCGGGCAAGGCGGCGGCATGGCGATGCAGAATGGACTCGCACTCGCGGCGTACTTGGCCAACGTCGAAGATCGGCGCGATATCCCTGCGGCGCTCGCCGCATGGGAAGAGGCGATGCGGCCGCTGATCGATGCCAGCCAGCGCTGGGCCAGCCTGTTCGGTGAGTTCGCCAATATCCCAAACGAGGTGCGGCCGCGGCTGATTCGCGCGGTATTGAGCGACCCTTGGGTGCAGTCGCAGATTGCAGTGGCAGCCGCATCGATCCCCATCGCCCGTGTCGATTGGTCGCCAGGTGCGCCTGCGCCGGGCCGGAGTCAACGCTGATGTCCTTCGAGGATCTGCCGCCGCTGCCGCCTGC
>DATELY010000117.1:0-36628 GCA_035276085.1 Steroidobacteraceae bacterium
CCTGTTTGTGTTCGGGCCGGAGACTCGCGGTCTTCCCGCTGCAGTGCTGGACTCGTGCTCACCCTCGCAACGGCTGCGTATTCCCATGCGGCCGCAGAGTCGCAGCATCAATTTGTCGAACGCTGTTGCGATCGTCCTCTATGAAGCGTGGCGCCAGGAGAGTTTTGCCGGCGGGGCCTAGTATGAAAGAAGCGGTTGGCGGTTGGTCAGAGGCGCTACCGCGCTTTTGGGGTCGTGCGCTGCGCATGACCCAAAGGGATGAAAGGGTTCCTCTCTGGCCGTAACCCGTGGCCCGTAGCCCTTTCATACTAGATCGATTCCGGCTTGATCGAACGGCCCATCAGCTCCTTGACGGCCATGTGCGGCTCCAAGCCCTCGTGTACGACACGGTGAATGGACGCGCAGATCGGCATGTTCACGCCGAGAGTCTTCGACACGCCAATGACTGACTTCGCAGCGAACACGCCTTCGACGACCTGGCCGATATCCGCCTGTGCTCTGGCGATTGAAGCGCCCTGGGCGATGGCCAAACCGAAGCGCCGGTTGCGAGATTGGTTGTCGGTACACGTGAGTACCAGGTCGCCCATTCCCGCCAGACCCATGAAGGTTTCCTTCTGCGCACCGAGGGCAACTCCCAGCCGCGTCATCTCGACCAGTCCGCGGGTGATCAGGGCAATGCGTGTGTTCGCTCCGAACCCCAGTCCATCGGACAGGCCCGCGCCGATCGCCAGCACGTTCTTGACGGCACCCCCCACTTCGACGCCGACCATGTCACTGGAGGTGTACGCGCGGAAACTGTCACCGGAGATGCGCTCCGCCAGCTCTTGAGCAAAGCGCCCATCGTTGGCTGCCACGGTCATGGCCGTGGGCAGACCGGCACCGACTTCCTTTGCGAAGGTTGGGCCCGACAACACGGCCAAAGGCCGGTTCGCTCCCAGTATTTCGTGAGCGAGGATGTGGGGCAGGTGTCCGGTAGCGAGCTCGAATCCCTTCGTTGCCCAGGCCACAGGCGCGTTCGGCAGCAACCCGTCGCGCACTGCTTCCAGCGTCTGCCGGAATCCATGACTCGGCACCGCGAGCAACACGAGCCGAGTCTTGCGCAAGGCAGCGTCGAGGTCGTCGACGACTTCCAACCCGTCTGGAAATCGCGCCCCTGGGAGGTAGCGCTGATTGACTCTGTCGCGCCTGAGCTCCGAACGTTGCGCCGTATCCCGGCCCCACAGCAGGCTCGAACGACCCTCGCGCGCAAACTGGATCGCGAGGGCCGTACCCCAGGAGCCTGCGCCGACGACCAGCACAGCGTTACTTTTTTTTGAAGCTTCCGGCATGGCAGCTTAGCCATCAGGCCGAGGATCAGACTTCAACGATCAAATTAGTTGATGGGTTGGTTCGCGGCTTGAGGCTGCTGTTGCTGGGCCTGGGCGCGCGCTCGTTCGAACAACATCTCGAAGTTGACCGGCGGCAACAGGAACGGCGGGAAGCCGCCCTTGAGCAGCAGGTCCGACGCTGTCTGGCGCGCGTAGGGCAACAAATAACCAGGGCAGTAGATGCCCAACAGCCGCTGCAGATCTTCGTTGGGCACATTGCGCACGCCGAACGCGCCTGCCTGCTGCAGCTCGCACAACCACAGGGTTTGCTCGCTGACCTTCGCTTCCAGCCGCACCGTCAACACGACTTCCTTGAGCTCAGGGCCCAGTTCGTTGACCGTGGTGTTGAGGTTCATGTTGATCGACGGTGCCGCATTCTGGTTCGGCACGCGCGGACCATTGGGTGCTTCGAAGGACACGTCCTTCAGGTACACGACCTGCGGTGCGAATTGGGGCGCGTTGGGGTCGCCTGCCTGGCCGTTAGCGGCGGCAGTAGTTTCGTCAGCCATCGTCGAAGCTCCTATCAGTGAATCGCCAGAATCTTGTTTCTATGAGCCGGTAAGCCCGAGCAGCGGATCGAGACCGCCCGCGCGATCGAGCGCGTTCATATCATCGAACCCGCCGACATGTTGCTCACCGATGAAAATCTGCGGCACGGTCCGCCGCCCGCCGCTCTTGCGCAGCATGACTTCCCGCTGCGAAGGATCATCGTCGACTTTGACTTCGCGAAACGCCACGCCCTTGCGCCTGAACAGCGCCCGTGCACGCTCGCAATACGGACAGAAAGTGGTCGAGTACATCACCACATCGACGCTCATGCCTACTTACCTTCACGCTTGCCTTTGCCGGAGTCTTTCACCAGCGGGAGATTCTCCTGCCGCCAGCCGTTGATGCCTCCGCGCAAGCTCACCGCCTTGGTGAAGCCCTGCGATCTCAGCGTCCTGACCGCGGCGGCCGAGCTCATACCGTTGTCGCAGTACACGAGCACCGGCTTCTCCCGGTACTTCTTCAAAGTCTCCGCCGCCGTTCCGAGTTCGGTACCGGGTAGGTGCCGTGCCTCGATCAGATGACCCTGCTCGTAAGCCTCTCGCGGACGGGTATCCAGCGCGAGCGCGCCGGTGTTCAACAGGTGCACGGCTTGCAGCGTGCTGACCGAACTGCCGCCGCTGCGGCGATGCCGAAGCTCGAACACGAGCGCAAGAACAGCGAGAATCGCGGTTGCGCTGACGAGGAACGGATGATGCGTCGTGTACTCAAGCAACTGACTCATGTGCGCGGGGGCATCCAGGCATGCCAGCGGATCGTGCTGGCGTGTTGAGAGGCGCGTCGGCAAGCGCGCGCCTTGATCGGGCGGCGGCGGAGTATACCAGCGGCATTGCGCCGCTCCGTGTCGGCGGTGCCCATGATTAGCGCGCCCCGTTCGCTGCGGCTTTTTGCTGCGGTCTGCGCGCTCGTTCTGACACCGACTGCCCAGGCCGCCGCAGAAAAGGCCAAGGAGGCCGAGCTGGCGTCCGTCCGCGAACGGATCGAAACCATCCGCAAGTCGCTGCAGGCAGAGGCGCAGCGTCGCGATGCACTCACGAATCAGCTCAAGGATGCGGAGTTGGGGATCGCCAGCGCGCGCGAGCGACTGGCCGCATTGAAGCGCGAACGGGAAGCCGTGCAGGAGCAGCGCGAGGCACTGGAGCAGGAGCGTCAGCAGATCAATACCCAGGTGGAATCCGAGCGGGATCAGCTCGCCGCCGAGATGAAGCTTGCCTATTTGAGCGGCCGCGAAGAACAACTGCGGATGGTGCTCAATCAGCGCGATCCCGCCCGCTTGGGCCGCAATCTCGTCTATTACCGCTACTTCGGACGTTTGCGCGCCGACCGCATTCACGGCATCGAAGAGCAGCTCGATCACATCGCCCTGCTCAGCGAGAAGATCGCCGCGGAAGAAGCACGGCTCGCCGAGCTGCAAAGCGAGCAGGAAGCCCAGGTGGGCTCGCTCAAGCGCGCGCGCGAACAACGCGCCGCCACACTGGCTACCGTGCAATCCCAGCTGAAGACCCGCGGCGAGCAACTCTCGCGCCTGGAAGCCGAAGCGAAAGCGCTGGAGAAGCTGATTGCCGAGTTGCGGCGCGCTGCCGAAGCGTTTCCGACCCTGGGGACAGGCCCATTCGCACGCGTGCGCGGCAAGCTGCCGTGGCCGGTCAAGGGACGGTTACTGGCCCGATTCGGCCAGGCGCGCGGGGGCGGGCTGAAATGGCAGGGCGTCTTGATCGGCAGCGCCCGCGGTACCCAGGTGCGGGCGTCCTACGGCGGCCGCGTTATGTACGCAGACTGGCTTCCGGGTCTCGGCCTGTTGATCGTCATCGATCACGGCGGCGGCTTCATGAGCCTGTACGGCAACAACGAGGAGCTCTTCCGCAAGGTGGGTGACCGCGTGGCTGCCGGGGACGCCATCTCCGTCGTGGGAGAGGGCAGCGCGAGCCACGGCTCGGGCCTGTATTTCGAAGTGCGCAAGGGCCGCCAGCCGCTGGATCCGCTGCAGTGGCTCAGCAAACCGTGACCGCGTTCACTGGCTTTGCTTAGAGCGCGCCCGCCCCCGCCTGCCGGCTCAAAACTGCGGTGGAGTTCAAGGAACGCCGTATCTCCGGCCGCGATGATCGCCTGCACTTGTTAACAGCAGCAGACGCCCTTCTCTCACCGGCACGCGCGCAGGAATCACAAATACGCCATGGCAACCGCTGCCGTCCTCACGCCTGCCGACATTCAGGCACCCCAGACATCGCTCGACCCGTACGGTCAGCTGATCAAGATGCTGATGCCGCGGGCGCTCGGCATTGCCATCTACGACCGGATGGGCGTGCCCTTGTGGTTGTCCGACGGCTGCGAAAGCCAGGACTTGCTGGAACTGATCGAAGAGGCGTTGGCCGGGGCGCGGCAGAAGGACAACGGGGCCGAGTCCGATGCACTCCTGCGCTCCTGGGATGGCGATCCGGCCTACGTGTTCATCGTGCGCGACGAGAAGCGCCACTTGCTGGGCGCGGTGGCCGTGTCCCACCGAGAGCCCGGTTCCAACACACCGCGGCCCGTCTCGTTGGTGCACAGCTTGCTGCGACCCGCGCTGGCCGTGCTCGCGCGCGAATTCAGCAGTCAGTACAACCTCGGTGACCTGCAGCGCAGTCTCACGACGCGCGATGGCGATCTCGAGCTCTTGATGGATGCCAGCGGCTCGAGCGAAGCCGGCGACACCGACGAGTTCGCGCACCTGGTTCAGAACTGCGTCGCCCACCTGCACTGCACCTTCGGCGCGTTGATCATTCCCGAGAACAACATCTCGATGGCACGCACGGCGCACGGCATGCCTACGGCTGCGGATACCGAAGCGCTCGAGAAGACGCAGCGGCATCTGCTCGCCTGGTCGCAAGTCCAACGCCGCACGGTCACACTCAACCGCGCGCCGCCGAACAGCCCGCTCGGCGCCCTGCCCTACAAGATCCTGACGTGCCCCATCCTGCAGGGTGCACAGCAAGTCGTCGGCATCCTCGCGCTGTTCAAGCCCACGAGCGCGCCGGATTTCGAGTTGCGCCACGTGCGCATCGTGGAATTGCTCGGTCGACGCGTGGCTTTCGTCCTGCAAAACGCCTACGACCCGGCCACGGGTTTGTTCACGCGCCCTGCCTTCGAAAAGCGCGCACTGACGACGCTTGCCGGCAAGGGCGACGCGCAACATTGCATCGTCTACGGCGACATCGACCGCCTGCACGTGATCAACGAGAACCACGGCATGCATGTCGGCGACGAAGTGATCACCCGCGTGGGTGCCGTGATTCGCAATAACCTGGGCTCGCGCATGAGCGCAGCCCGCATTTCCGGCGACCGCTTCGCGTTGTTGTTCCCCGAGTGTGCGCTCGATACGGCCACGCGTTTTGCCCAGGCCCTGTGCGAGAACATCGCAGCCATCGACTACACGGTTGAAGACAAGAAGATCGAGATCAGCGCGAGCCTCGGTGTCGCCGCTGTGCCCAACTCCAAGCTGCCCTTGTCCCACGCGCTGGCGCTCGCGGAAGTGTCCTGCAAGGCCGCCAAAGATCGGGGCCGCGGTCGCGTCGAGTGCTACCAGGAAGCCGATCGCAGCATCGTCCAACGATACGAAGACGTAGCGCTCATCGGCACCATCCGCGATGCCCTTGCGAACGATTCCTTCCGCCTGGAAGCGCAGCCTATCGTGCCGCTGGGCAAGACCGGCGGGCAGCGCTTCGAGCTGTTGTTGCGCATGATCGACGCGGCCGGCGAGAGCATCTCGCCCGACAAATTCTTCACGGCGGCGGAACGCTATCAATTGGCGACTGCGATCGATCGCTGGGTGGTGCAGTTCGCGCTCGAAGTGATTTCCTCGGCGGCCCCCGCGCTCAAGGCCATGGGCATCAAGTTCGCCATCAACCTCTCGGGACAGTCGCTGAGCGACGAGGAATTTCCGGACTACCTGGAAGCCAAGCTCAGCGAATACGAGCTGCCGCCTGGCCTGCTGTCGTTCGAAGTCACCGAAACGGCCGCAGTGGCGAACATCGTCCGTGCGGAAGCGCTGATTCGTCGGCTGAAGGACCTGGGACACGACATCGCGTTGGACGACTTCGGCAAGGGTCTGTCTTCGCTCACGTACTTGAAGTCTCTACCGGTGACCGATCTGAAGATCGACGGCGGACTCGTGCGCGATGTCGTGGGGAACCCGCGCTCGCAAGCGATGGTCAGTGCGATCGTGCAGCTCGCCCAGGCAATGAAACTCAGAACAACGGCCGAATGCGTCGAGAGTGAAGCGATCCAGACAGCCATGGCCCAGTTGGGCGTGGACTACGGTCAAGGCTTCTCGATCGGCCGGCCGCAGCCGCTGGAGCAGGTGTTGCAAAATCTGCTGCGCACGCACAGTTCACGAGCGACGCGTCACATTTGACGCAACTCGAAGGCGGGTCCGCCCAGACCACCGTAGCACTTCGGGGCTTGACTGATAGAGAGGCAGCGTAGGGGACCCTACTCTGTATTCGTCCGCTCGAAAGAGCGGTGGGAAATGCGAAATCGTCATCACTGAACGTACGGATTCTCGTGAGCGCCAAGCCTGTACTGAAAACGCTCGTCCTCCTCGCCGCCGGCATCGGCATCGGTGCCCTGGGCACGCTCGCGCAGCAGGATCGTGAAGCCAATCCGGTCATTCACATGGCGGCCGAGAAAGGCGGCAATGCGATTGCAGCCCAGGCGATGGCCGCTCGCGAACCGCATGACAAGTCGGCCAACGACTTCGGGCTGCGCGCGATTCTCCCGTGGCAGGACGCGCGTCTGCTGGCCGAGGTGCTCGAGCGCGTGAAGCGCGACTACGTCGAGCAGCTGAGCGACGAGCAGCTCATCGAAGCGGCGATCCGCGGCATGATGTCCGAGCTGGATCCGCATTCCGCATTCCTCGATCCCAAGGAGTTCGAGAACATCCGCATCAGCTCGAGCGGCGAGTATTCGGGAGTGGGTCTCGAAGTCGCCGTCGAACAGGGGCAGGTGCGGGTCAGCAATACGATCGACGAAACGCCTGCCGCCGCTGCCGGGGTGCGCGTGCGCGATCAGCTCGTCGCAATCGATGACGTGCCGGTCGACGCGCAAGCGCTTGGGCAGGCCATCGAACGCATGCGCGGCCAGTCGGGTACCAAGGTCAAGATCACGATTGCGCGCGAAGGCAACCCGGAACCGATCAACCTCACGCTGGAGCGGCAGCCGGTTCGCGTGCGCACGGTCAGGCACGAGTTGCTCGAGCCCGGCATGGGCTATGTCCGCATCGTGCACTTCAGCGACACGACGGACACGGATCTGCGCCGTGCGCTCGCCAAGCTCTCGCAGCAGAATCGCGGCGCCCTCAAAGGTCTCATCGTGGATCTGCGCAACAACCCTGGCGGCGTCCTCGAAGCAGCGGTGGATGTTTCCGATGAATTCCTGAACGAAGGCCTGATCGTGTCGGCGAGCGGCCGCGCGGCCGATGCGCAGTTCGCGATGAGCGCCAAGCCGGGCGACCTGATGAATGGCGCGCCCATCGCAGTGCTCGTCAACGCGGGTTCGGCGTCGGCGTCGGAAATCGTCGCGGGCGCACTCAAGGATCATCAGCGTGCCGTTCTCGTCGGCTCACGCACGTTCGGCAAGGGCTCGGTGCAGACGGTCGTGCCGCTATCCGACGGTCGTGCGATCAAGCTGACGACGTCGCGCTACTTCACTCCGTCCGGCGAGTCGATTCATCAGAAGGGCATCGCGCCGGACATCGAAGTGAAGCCCACCCCGGACAATCCAGCCCCGCATGCCACCAGCGACGAACCGGAAGTGCGTGCGGCGATCGATGCCTTGAAGCGCCGCTTCGAGCCTGGAACCACGGCGACCGCACAAGTCATTCACTAGCCATGAAATGGCGGCTGCCGGCGCAGAGCACGTCCTCTGCCGCTGAAACACAGAACCTGGTCTGGTACGCGCTGGTGGCGCTCGTCGTCGGCGTCCTGCCCTTCGCGTTCGCACCGAACATCGTCGACTACCCGCGCGTCGCGGCGTTGGGACTTGCATCGCTGGCATTGGCCACGCTGCTGCTCATGGTGCCGCCCATCCGGCGCTGGCCGGCAATCCAGCGCAATTCAATCGCCATCGCGATCCTGCTCGTTTTCGCGACGGCATTGTCGTTCGCCACCGGCAAGGGCCACAGTCCGCTCCTCGTGCTGTACTTGTTGCCGCTCGCGGCCACGGGCGGAACGTTCGGCCGACCGGCGTGGGTGATTGCCTGCGCCGTGCTCGTTGCGCTGCTTGGCTGTGGGCTCGCCGCACTGACGCCTGGAATGGCACCGTTTGCGCACGAATTTGCCGTGCTCTTGTGCAGCATGCTGTTACCTGCGGTGGCGGTCGCCTTCGCGCTGGGTCATCAAGTCGAACAGGCCCGCAACACCGAACAGCGTCTGCAAGCACTCGCGGGCTCCGATCCGCTGACGGGATTACTCAACCTCAAAGCATTCGATGAGCTGTTGCAGCACCATCATCGCCGTGCCGAACGCGAGGGACTGCCCTACGCCCTGTTGATGATCGGTGTGAACGACACGGCCACCATCAAGGAATCGATGGGTCACAACGCGGGCGATCAGTTGCTTCTCGCGGTGGCTCAGGCGATCACGCGTTCAGTGCGACAGAGCGACGCCGCAGCGCGTCTCGGTGGCGATGTGTTCGCGGTGCTGCTGGTCGACATGGATGCGCCCCAGGCGGCGCAAGTTGCCCAACGCATGCGCAATCACGTGTACCAGGGCACCATCTCCATCGGCAAACGCCTGCTGCGGGCCAGCGTCAGCATTGGCAGTGCGCAATTTCCGGAGGATCATCTGCAGCCCAAGGAGCTGATGATGATTGCCGATCAACGCATGCAGCAGGACGAGGTGTTGCGGCGTGAGCAGGCATCGGCATAGCCAGCATGTTTCACAGGGATCGCGGACCTGGCGGCCTGCGAGCTTGCCTCGCTTGCTCTTCACTCAAGCCATAGCTACGGCTATGGCTTTCGCTCCAGAGCGGCGCGAACCAACCTCGCAGACTCGCCATGCCTCGCGATCCCCGTGAAACATGCTGGCTAACACCGGAAGCGATGACGATGGACAAACACAAAGAAGTCGAACACGAGCACGTGCATGGTCCCGATTGCGATCATGACCATGATCACCATCACGGACCCGAGCAGCCGTATCGGCGCGAGACGCCCAAGTTAGGGCGCAACGATCCTTGTTTCTGCGGTAGCGGCAAGAAGTTCAAGAAGTGCCATGGTGGTTAGCCGCCGGATCACTCAGCCAACGCTGGCCATCGTAATGATTCCGCGGATGGCGCCGATCAGCGCGCCGAGCATCAGTGCCATGTTGGGCAGCATCGAGAGCGCGAAGCCCAGACCGCGATTCTTCGGGTCGCCCACGTAACTCACGGCGTAGAGCGCACGGCCGACCAGGAAGATCGCACCCAGCGCTGCCGCCCAGGTGGCGCTGATGAAGCTCGCAAACAGCCAGATCGAAGGCAGGAACAGCAACAGCTGCTCCATCGTGTTCTGCTGAACGCGGAAGTGACGCTCGAATACTTCATGCCCCGTCGTCGCAGGCGCGGCGATGCCGTAACGGCCACGAGCGCGGCCGACCATCAACAGAAAGACAAGAAACTCCAGCAGCGCGAGAACGATGACGAGTGCTACCCAGGCCATATACCCTCCGTTCTAGTTTGCTTAGCAGGCGAGACAACGCAGATGGTTGGTTTTCTATTGCGCGCAGCGATTGTAGCCTTGGGATTGTGGCTTGCCACGCGGATCTTCAGCGGCTTGAGCTTCGATCAACCCAGTACGTTGATCGCGGCGGCGTTGCTGCTGGGGATCGTCAACGCCGTCATTCGCCCCGTCGCCATCCTGCTCACGTTGCCGCTCACCTTGATCACGCTCGGACTGTTCCTGCTGGTCGTGAACGCGGCCATGGTGGGATTGGTCGCGCTGATCCTGCAGGGTTTCCACATCAGCGGCTTCTGGACCGCCGTGGGCACGTCGATCGTCATCAGCATCACGTCGTGGATCGGCTCCGGACTCATCGGCAACAGCGGCAAGGTCGAAGTGATCCGCCGCCGTGATTGAGCGCTAGCGTGTGACCCCCGTGTTCTCGTCCCCTCCCCTGCGAAGCCCCTCGTCAGGGGTTCCGAAGCGGCTCGGGGGAGGGTTAGGGTGGGGGAGTTTCAAATTGCAGCGACCCTTACAAACGGCCCCCATCCTGTCCTTCCCCCGCTGGCGCAGGGGAAGGGACGCGATCTTCAACTAAGAGTCGCGCACCGCTGAGAGCGATCCGATACAGCAGGAACGCAATCACCGCCAACACCGCCAGTCCAACGAGCTTGCCGAATTGCCACTGCTCGGGAAGCGCGAGCACATCCGCCCTGCCGGCAAGCACGATGGGGAACGCGATGATGATGCCCATCAACGCCTCCCCTGTAATGAGACCTGCGGAGAACAGCACGCCCTTGCGATGCAAGCGTTCGGCCGCCTCTTCGCTCTTCGGCTTGCCCGCGTGGCGCTCGACCACATAGGTCAGCAGACCCCCGAGGAAGATCGGCACCGTGAGCTCGAGCGGTAAATAGATGCCCACAGCGGCAGCCAGGACGGGTGCACGATAGGGTTTGCCGCTGCGCTTCAGCGCTTCATCGATCGCGATGATCAGAGCGCCAACGGCCGCGCCGATCGAAATCATCGTCCATGGCAACTCGCCGCCAAACATGCCGCGGGCGACCGATGCCATCAGCGTGGCTTGCGGAGCGATCAAGGGATTCGGTCGTTCAGGCGTGGGCACACCGATGCCGTACGCATGCGCCAACAAGTTCAATACGGGTGCCATGACCAGCGCACACGATATGGCGCCGATGCCGAGCATCACTTGCTGGCGCCACGGCGTTGCACCCAGCATATAGCCGCACTTGAGATCCTGCAGGTTGTCGCCTGCGATGCAGGCGGCACAGCACACGACGGCGCCGATCATGATGCTTGCCACCGGACCGATCGCGGCATCCTTTCCCAGCAGCGCAAGCAGCACCAGCGCAGCGAACAGGATCGTCGCGATCGTGATGCCGGAAACAGGATTGTTGGACGAACCGACGAGGCCCGCCATATAGGCTGAGACGGAACAGAACAGAAAGCCCGCGACGATCATGATGATCGTCATGGGAACGGTCACCGCGACGTCGTGCACGATCGCTTGATACAACCCCGCGAGCGGCAGCGTGAACACCACGAGTCCGATGAGCACGGCCTTCATTGGGAGATCACGCTCGGTGTCCGCCAGCACACGAGACGCACCGGCCCGAGTTGCCGAAAGCCCGCTGCGAATGCCGGAGACGAGCGACTTGCGCAGCGAAATCAATGTCCACACGCCCCCGATGAGCATCGCGCCCACGCCGAGGTAGCGAATCTGCTCGCTCCAGATCGCACCGGCCATCGCTTCGGCATTTGCGCTGGTTACGCGTGCAGCAAGCGCAGGATCGGTGTCGAGAAAGAACGCGCTGTACACAGGAATCGCGACGCTCCACGAGACGAGGCCGCCCGCGACGACGACGATGCCGATATTCAGGCCCACGATGTAACCGACGCCAAGCAATGCCGGCGACAGGTTCGTCCCCATGTACGCGATCGCCTTGCCCGCGAAGCCGGCTACAGCCGCAGAATCGGGAATGAAGCGCAACCCGCTGGCCGCAAGCAGCTTCGCGATCCCGCCCAACGAGGCTGCGCCTGCAAGCACTTTGACGCCCTGTTCCGGATTCTCACCCGCCCGCAACACTTCCGCGGCCGCTTTGCCTTCCGGAAACGCGAGTTGTTGATCGACGATGAGCGAACGGCGCAGCGGCACCGAGAAGAACACCCCAAGCACACCGCCAAGACCGGCGATCGCCAACACCCACGAGTACTTGAAGTCATCCCAGTAGCCGAGGATCACGAGTGCCGGAACCGTGAAGATCACGCCGGCCGCGATGGACGAGCCGGCGGAGGCACCCGTCTGCACGATGTTGTTCTCGAGAATGTGTCCGCCGCCGAGCACACGCAGCACCGCCATCGACACGACCGCGGCCGGGATCGCCGACGCAATGGTCAGTCCGGCGAACAATCCCAGGTAGGTGTTCGCCGCCGCCAGAATCATGGCGAGCACGATCGCGAGAATGATCGCGCGCGGCGTGAGTTGGGGCGCTGTTGTTGAACTAGTCATGGTATGAACAGTGCAAGAGTGTTTCGACAGGCTCAGCACGAACGGTCATCACTTCAACCTCTCCTCATACCCGATCGCCCTGAGCCGTGAGCCTGTCGAACGGTCGAACAGCTCACCACCCGCACTGTTGACCTTTGTTTTGTTGCTGCAACCAGCGCCGCAACGGCGCGAAGTAATCGATGATGGCGGACGCATCCATCTCACGTGTCCGCGTCAACGTGTACAGCGTGTCCTGCCAGGGCTGACTCTGCCCGAGCGCCAGCATCGCACGGAGGCGCTGGCCGGCTGCGGCATTGCCGTAGATCGAGCATTCGTGCAGCGGACCTTTGAAGCCGGCTGCCTGGCACAGCGCACGATGCAGTTGGAACTGCAGGATGAACGACAGGAAGTAGCGCGTGTACGGCGTGTTCGCCGGAATGTGATATTTCGCGCCGGGATCGAAGTCGACCTCGGTGCGCGCAATCGGCGGCTCGATGCCCTGATACTGGCGGCGCAAATCCCACCATGCCTGGTTGTAGTGAGCAGGTGTGATCTCACCCGAGAACACTTTCCACCGCCATTCATCGATGACCTTGCCGAACGGCAGGAACGCGATCTTGTCCAGCGCGAGGCGCATCTGTTGATTGATCGTCGCCTCGGCACTGCGCTTCACCTCGGGCAACAAGCCGATCGTGTGCAGATACGCTGGCGTCATCGAGAGATTCACGGTGTCGCCGATCGCCTCGTGGAAACCATCGTGCGCGCCACCTTGAAACAGATACGGCTGGTCCTTGTACGACAGGTAATAGAACACATGACCGAGCTCGTGGTACACGGTCTCGAGCTCGACCTGTGTCGGTTCGATGCATTGCTTGATACGCACGTCGGACTGGTTGTCGATGTGCCAGGCGCTCGCATGACATTGCACATCGCGATCGCGCGGCTGCGTGAACATCGAGCGTTCCCAGAAGCTTTGCGGCAGGTGCGGAAAACCGAGCGACACGTAGAAGCTTTCCGCCAGTTTCGTGATGCGCTCGGCGTCGTACTTCTGCTCCTGCAGCGCTTTGGTGACGTCGAGATCGGATGCGCCGGGATAGGGCTCCACGAGGTCGTAAATCTCGTCCCAGTGCTGGGACCAGAGATTGCCAAGCAAGTGAGCCGGAATGGGCTTGCCAGTGGCCACGCGATCCGCGCCGTAGGTCTTCTGCAGCCGGCTGCGCACGTAACAATGCAGCGACTTGTAGAGCGGCTCGACCTGCGCGTAGAGGCGATTCACATCGCGAGCGAAATCCGCCGCCGACATGTCGTACCCCGACCGCCACATCGCTCCGACATCGGCAAAGCCCAGTTCGCGCGCACCGTCGTTCGCCAACTCGACGAAGCGGGAGTAGTCGGCCCGCATGGGACGCGCCGCGTTGTGCCAACCGGTCCACGCGTCCAGGAGCTCGGCGTAATTGCGATCGTTCGCCATGATCTCGACCAAGGCGGTTTGGCCTTTGCACGAAGCGGGACCTTGCGGACAGTACTTCGCTGCTCCGTACATGCCTTCCATTTTGGACGACACGCGCGCCAGCTCGGCCCGCTTCTGCGGATCATCCGGTGCAGGTGCCGATGCGCCCAGCTTGAGCAGCGTCAGCGCACGGCGGTTGACCGGCGAGAGCTCCTCGCCTTCGTAGCGTTTCGATTCCTTCACGGCGCGACTGAAATACTCGAGGTAACGCTCGTTCGCCTTGGCGTTGAGGACTTCGGTGTCGGGATTGATATAAGTCGCGTAGACGAAGCCGGTGAGGTTCAGCTCGAGCGAACGTTCCGCGAGCTCCGTATCGATGCGTGCGATGAACTGATCCGCTGTTTCGCTCACCGCCGATGACGCTGCGGCCGCCTGTGCATCGAGGGTTGTGAAAACTGCCGCCACGCATGCAGACGCAACGAACGATCTCGCGCCCAGCATTACTTCACTCCGGCCATCCAGTGCTTCACTGGCTTGCTCAGCAGCAGCAGCACGATGCCGGCACCCACCATGAAGTAAACGAAGTGCATGAACTGCCCGGGCATGGCGGCCACGTTGTCGGATTCGAACATGCCAGCGAGCAAGCCGGCGGACAGGTTGCCCACCGACGTTGCCAGAAACCACACGCCCATCATCTGCGAGACGTAGCGTGCAGGTGCGAGCTTCGTCACGTAGCTCAAGCCCACGGGGCTCAGGCACAGCTCGCCATACGTGTGCAGCAGATACGTCAATGCGAGCAGGTACGGCATCGACTGCCCGCCGTGTGCAACGACGTTGGCCGCCATCACCATGAACACGAATCCGAGGCCGAGCAGGATGAGCGCGAAGCCGAACTTCGCTGGAGCGGACGGATCGAGATTGCGCTTGCCGAGCGCGACCCACAGCATCGAGAAGGGCGCCGCGAACACCAGGATGAAGATGGCGTTCAGCGATTGGAACCAGGCTGCCGGAATCTCGAACGTCAGGGCCTCGATGTGGCGATCGACGTAGCGCTCGGCGAACAGGTTGAGCGAGGCACCGGTTTGCTCGAATCCGGCCCAGAACAAGGCGCAGCCGATGAAGAGAAAGAAGATCACGCCCATGCGCTTCTTCTCGGTGGGCGTGAGCCGTGCGAGCAGGAACATGTAGCCGAAGTAGCCGACGGCAACGGCGACCAGCACGAAGCCGGTGAGCTGCGCGAGGCGCAGGGGATTGATGACGATGACGCCGGTGAGCGTCAGCAGATAGACGGTGACGATGGCGAGCGCGAGCGCACCGATCAGCGCCCAACCGCGCCGGGTGTTGCTGGCCTCGGTGTCGGAGTGTGCGCCGGAAACATGCAAACCGGCATTGCCCAGATGACGTTGGAAAACCTTGTATTGGATCAAGCCGAAAACCATGAGCACACCGCCAGCCGCGAACCCCGCGCGCCAGCCCCACTGTGTCGCGAGCAGGCCGGTAACGATGGGGCCCAGGAACGCGCCGAGATTGATGCCCATGTAGAAGATGGTGAAGCCCGCGTCCCGGCGCGCACCGCCTTCGGGATACAGATCCGCGACCATCGCGCTGATGTTCGGCTTGAGTAAACCGACGCCGCACACGATGACGATCAGCCCCGCATAGAACGTGGCCGGTGTCGAGCCGAGTGCCAGGAGAAAGTTACCGACCGCGATCAACACGCCGCCATGAAACACCGAGCGGCGGGCACCGATCAGTCGGTCCGCAACCCAACCGCCGGGCAGGCACAGGATGTAAGAGGCGGATATGTACAAGCCGTAGATGGCAGTCGCGGTCTTGTCGTCGAGCCCGAAGCCGCCCCGCGTCGCATCCGCCAGGAACAGCACCAGGATGGCGCGCATGCCGTAGTACGTGAAGCGCTCCCACATCTCGGTGAAGAACAATGTGGCGAGCCCACGCGGATGACCGAGGATCTGCTGCTGCGGAACGCTGTCGGAGACGGTACTCGCGCTCATTTAATCGGCCTCAATCGTGCTGGGCTTCTTCGGTTTCTTCGGCGCGGCGTGCGGCCAGCCGATCCTTCAGCAATACGCGCGTCATGACGATGCCAGCCTCGTAGAGGAAGTACATCGGTACGGCCATGAAGCACTGTGACACGGCATCGGGCGGCGTCAGAAACGCAGCGACCACGAAGATGCCGAGCAGCACATAGCCGCGGTTCTTCACCATCGTTTCCACGCGTACGAGCCCCGTCCATGCGAGCAGCACCGTCGCGACGGGAATCTCGAATGCAGCGCCGAAGGCGAAGAACAGCAGCAGCACGAAATCCAGGTAATTCGTCATGTCCGTCATGATCTGCACGCCGCTCGGGGCGGACGTGGTCAAGAAGGCGAACATGAGCGGGAAGACGACGAAGTACGCGAACGCGGCGCCCGCATAGAACAGGACGATGCTGGAGACCAGCAGCGGAATCGCGAAGCGTTTTTCGTGCCGATACAAACCGGGCGATACGAACGCCCACACCTGATACAGCACGAACGGCATGCCGAGGAACAACGCCGCGAGCAAGGCGAGCTTGAGCGGCGCCATGAACGGCGCCACGAGGCTCGTCGAGATCATTTGCGCGCCCCGCGGCATCTTCTCCAGGAGCGGCGTCGCCACGAAGGTGAAGAGCTGATCGTCGAAGATGGCGCAGGGGATGAAGAGCACCAGCACTGCGATCAAGGCCCGCAAGAGCCGCGTACGCAGTTCGATCAAATGAGAGATCAGCGTGCCTTCCTGCAAAGGCTCCGGCTCATGGCTGGCGATCATTGCTTCGGTTGATCAGACCCGGGTTGAGGTGCTGACGCGGCCGGCGTGACGGCAGGCTCCGGACCAGGTTCGGATTCGGCGTGCACCGGCTCATGCGGCGCCGTCGGTGCAATGACTTGTTCGGACTGCGCTGACGCCTCCGGAGAGGTCGGCGCATGCTGGCGCGCTGTCCTGTTCGCAGTCTCGATGGTGACTTCCTGTTCGAGTTGCGCCTGGAATTGGCGCGCCATGGCGCGGGCCCGTCCAGTCCAGCGACCGACCTTGGCCGCGAGCTCGGGCAACCGTTCCGGACCCAGCACCAGCAGTGCCAGACCCAGAATCAGAATGATCTCGCTGAACCCGACTTCGAACATGCCGGGCGTGCTCTGGCGTTAGACCTTCGAGGACTTGCTGCCCGTCTTGGCAGCATCGGGGGTGGTGTCGAAGTCGGCATCCTTCTGGGCGGGTCCCGCCAGTTGCCGATTCGCGTCGTCCTCCTCGCCCTCGTTGACCGCCTTCTTGAAGCCTTTGACGGCGGCGCCCAGGTCCGAGCCGATGGTCCGCAGGCGCTTCGCGCCGAAGATCAGCAGCGCAATGGCCAGAATGATTAGCAGCTCGCGAAAGCCGATGCCCATTAGAACTCTCCCGCGGAAGTAAGGGACCGATCATACGCCAACGCGGCGGGGCGATCTGGTGCATGGGTTCGCATTCGCAGCTCCCGCTGTAGGCGCTTCTTGCGCTCCAGCCGCGGCGAGGGTTCGGAGTTCCGCGTCCTCGGGCTTGGAGGCTTCACCGCTGTAGGCGATCGGCGGTTCAGGCGACGGTCGGGGGACGCACTTCCAGCCAGAACGTAACGGGTCCGTCGTTGGTGAGGCTGACCTGCATGTCCGCGCCGAATTGTCCGGCTTCGACCTGCAACGGTTGGCGGCGGGCCGCGGACAGGAAGTGCTCGAACCAGCGGCGGCCCTCTTCGGGGGCTGCGGCAGTGCTGAATCCAGGGCGCGTGCCGCTGCGGGTATCAGCCGCGAGCGTGAATTGCGGGACGAGCAGCAAACCGCCCTGCACGTCCAGCACGCTGCGATTCATGCGGCCGGCTTCGTCGGCAAAGATGCGATAGCTCAGCAACCGCTCCAGCAGTCGCACGCTCTCGGTCTCCCCATCGCCGCGTTGGACGCCGACGAGCACCATCAGGCCCATGCCGATGCGGCCGATGACGGTGCCACCGACACTCACCTGAGCCTGCGTCACCCGCTGCAATAGGGCGATCATCAGCAGGCTACGGGTAACAGGCCACGGGTTACGGCCAGAGTTAGACCGCTCTTCTGGCCGTAACCCGTAGCCCGTTGTCCGTCAGCCGCACTCATCCGCCGCTCAGCATCTCCGACTTCGCCTGCGCCTGCCGGGCCTCGGTATTGCGACCGCGCGCTCGATACGACTCGGCGATGACACTCCAGGCAGCTGCCTGCGCTTTCGGTGCTTGCGTCGAGCGCGACAGGGCACGACGGGCGAGATTCTCCGCCTGCGAGTAATTGCCCTCCGCCTGGCGAACTTTCGCCAGCTCCAACCACAGCAACGGATTCTCGGGCTCGATGCGCAACGCACGTTCGATGCTGGCGGAGGCGACTGGATAGTTGCGGGCCGCCAATTGATTCTGGGCCTGCGCGACCAATGACTTCGCCGCCGCACCCAGGACGGGCTCGCGAACCACCGGCGTACTAGGCTCAGGTAGCGGGCGCGATTCCACCACGGGGGGCGATGGCGTCTGTTGCGTTGCCGGCGGCGTTGCCGGCGGGACAGTCGGTGTGGACCCAGGACTCGGTCCGGGCGCAGGCGCGGGTGGACGATAAGGCTCAGGTACTGCGCAGGCAGTACATAGCAATGCAAGTGCGCAGAGTCGCACTGCCAGATCAAGGGACATTCTCAACGGATAACTCTCCGCCACCATTCGCGGGCGCGTTCGCCGAGGTTATCGAGCGCACCGCTTGCACAACCCGAGCTGAGTGCCAGCGCCGTGCCTTTCGGCACGGCGATCAGAACCGGATTCATGCCGCACTCGGGTGTGACGGCGAATCCCGTGTCGTAGTTGACCCAGACCTCATCGACGTCTTCGGGGGCCGGGGTGTTCCATGGACTGGTGCCGATCGATTTCATCACACGGCCCCATACCGGCAGTGCGCTCACCGAACCGGTCAGACCTGTGGGCGTGTTGTCATCGTAACCAATCCAGACCACGCCGAGGTGCGAGCCGGTGAAGCCGGCGAACCAGGCGTCGCGGTAATCCGATGAGGTTCCGGTTTTTCCGGCCACCACGGTTTCGGGTGGCAAGTACGCTCGCACGCCGCGGCCCGTGCCGCGCTCCATCACCTGCACCAACATCCGATTCAACTGATACACCGCGCTGGGCTCGGCCACCTGCTCCACTTCCAGTCCGAAGGACCTGAGCGCCTTGCCCTGCGCATCCACGACCGCGCGCACCGCACGCAACGGCGCTCGAAAGCCGCCGTTCGCAAAGCCGTTGAACAGCTGCGCGACTTCGACCGGGGAAAGATCGATCGCGCCGAGCAGCAGCGCCGGCAGCTGTTTCGGTTCACGGTCCAGTCCCAGCAGGCGAAACTCCTTCGCGACCTGCGGCAGCCCGACGTCGAGACCGAGGTTGACGGTCGCCAGATTCAACGACTGTGAGATGGCCTTGACCAGCGGCACCGGCCCCATGAATCCCTGATCGATGTTCTGCGGCCTCCACACCTGGCCGTTGGTGAGCTTCACTTCCACAGGTCCGTCTTCGATCACCGTGGCCGCGTGATAGCGCCCCGTCTGAATCGCGGCCAGATAGATGACGGGTTTCACGAGCGAGCCGATCGAGCGCCTGGCATCGAGCGCGCGATTGAAGCCGTCGAATCCGGTCTGCCGTCCGCCGACCAGGGCGACCACATCGCCGTTCTGCGGCGAGGTGACCACCACCACGCCTTCGAGCGGACCTGCGTGTTTGCCCTTCTGTGTCTTGTCGAGGCGTGCAAGCTCTGTCGTCAGCGCGCTCTCGGCCGTCGCCTGCACGAAGGGATTCAGTGTCGCGAAGATGCGCAGACCCGCCTCGGTCAGATCCTCATCGCGATAGTCGCGGCGCAAGGTGCGTCGAACCATGTCCAGGAACGCGGGGTAGTAACCACCGGCATTCTTGCTCGGATGCGTGATGCCGAGCGGCTTCGCGATCGCCTTCCTGGCCGCAACCGGACTGATGATCTGGAATTGCTCGAGCAGCCTGATGACCATGTCGCGCCGTGCACGCACGCGCTCGGGATGCCGGCGCGGGTTGTAGTACGAAGGCCCGCGCGTCACCGCAACCAGCAACGCGATCTCGTGCACATCCAGTTCGCTCAAGGGCTTGCCGAAGTAGAACTGGCTCGCAAGTCCATACCCATGGATCGCGCGATTGCCGTCCTGCCCCAGCCAGATCTCGTTGATGTACGCATTCATCAGGTCCTGCTTGTCGAAGTGCACTTCGAGCAGCATCGCCATGATGGCTTCCTTGCCCTTGCGGCTCAGCGTCTGACGGTTGTCGAGGAAGTAGCTGCGGACCAGCTGCTGCGTGAGTGTCGATGCGCCCTGATCGACGCGGCCGGCGCGAATGTTGACCCACACGGCGCGCAGGATGGCGAGAAAGTCCACGCCGATGTGCGTGTCGAACTTGCGGTCCTCCACGACCTTGAGTGCGGCGACGAGCAGCGGTGGCACTTCATCGGGCTTCACCACGACCCGATCTTCACCGTGCGTGGGGAAGATGCTGCCGATGAGTAACGGATCGAGCCGCAGAATCGGCACTTCCGTGCCGCGCGGATCGGTCAACGCCTGGATACTGCTGCTGTCGAAGGTGACGACAATCGCTTGCGATTCCTGCGCGCCGTCCCAGAACTGAAACTTGCGCGATACGAATTGAAGGCGGTTGCCGCGCCGACGAAACGTGCCGGGGCGCTCAGGATTGGCCACTCGCTGATAGCCCAGTCGCACGAGTTCCGCTTCGAAGCTGTCGGCACCCATCGCTTCGCCCACATACAGCTCGAGCGGTGCGGCGTAGACCTGCGCCGGCAACGTCCAACGCCGGCCTTCGAACTTGCTCGTCACGATGCGATCGAGCGCGAGTATCCACACGAGCGCCACGATGACAGCCACGGCAAGCAGCACGACCAGGCCGTGCCACACCCGCAGCTGCAAACGCTTGAACCACTTCATCGCGCGCTCACCGACGCCAGAACGTCGGCGTCACCAACACCAGCAGCGGGAACACTTCCAGGCGCCCGAGCAACATGGCTGCGATGCAGACCCACTTCCCGGCGTCGGCGAGCGACGTGAACGTGAGCGAGACTTCGCCCAGCCCGGGTCCGAGATTGTTCATGCAACTGGCGATCGCCGCGAATGCCGTGACCTGGTCCTCTCCCATGCCGATGAGCAATACCATCAACAAGCTGAACAGGACCACGTACACCGCGAAGAAGCCCCACACTGCATCCATCACACGCCACTCGACCGGCTTGTTGCCGATCTTCACGGGAATTTCCGCGCTGGGGTGAATCAGGCGCTGCACCTCGCGCGCGCCCTGCTTCCAGATGAGCAGCCACCGGATCACCTTCATGCCGCCGGACGTCGAGCCGGCGCAGCCGCTGACGAAGCTCATCAGCACGAGAACGACGGGCAATGCGCCGGGCCAGTAGGAGAACTCTTCCGTGATGAAGCCGGTGTTCGACTGAATCGACACCACGTGAAAGACCGCTTTGCCCAACGCGAAACCGAAGGGGCCGTGTTGCGGCGTGACCGCGAGCAGAACCGTCGCCAGTACCGTCAATACGATGACCAGCAGCAAGTACGCGCGAAACTCGGAATCGCGCAGGTATTCGAGCGGCCGCGCGAAGCGAAACACGAGGAAGTGCAAGGCAAAATTCACACCGCCAAAGAACATGAAGATCACGGCGATCGTGTTGATGGCGGTGCTGTTGAAATAGCCGAGACTCGCATCGTGGGTCGAGAAGCCGCCCGTGGAGAGGGTCGCAAAGCTGTGACCGATCGCATCGAACGGAGTCATCCCCGCCAGCCAGAAGCACGTCGCGCACACGATCGTCATCGCGACGTACACGACCCAGAGCACCTTGGCTGTTTGCGTGATGCGCGGCGTCAGCTTGACGTCCTTCACGGCGCCCGGTGTTTCTGCGCGTAGCAACTGCATGCCACCGACGCCCAACATCGGCAACAGCGCAACCGCCAACACGATCATGCCGAGGCCACCGAGCCATTGAATCTGTTGCCGGTAATAGAGCACCGACTTCGGCAACGCATCGAGCCCTGACAGCACTGTCGCGCCGGTCGTGGTGAAACCCGATACGGCTTCGAACACGGCATCGGTCAGCGACATCTCCGGCGTATCGGACAGCACGAGCGGCGCGGCGCCAGCGAGTCCGAGCACGACCCAGAAAGCAGCCACGACGAGAAACCCGTCGCGCAACCGCAATTCGCGCGCCCGCTTGCGCACGGGGAACCAGATGATCATGCCGAGCACTGCCAGCGAGAGCATGGAATCGATGAACGGTTGCCAGTTGCCGTCCTGGTAATAGAGCGACACGCCCAGCGGCGGCAGCATCGTCAGGCTGAACAGGATCAGCAACAGCCCGAGGATGCGTTGGACGAGGAGGAGGTTCATTGGGGAAGCGGCGAGCTAGCTTGCTGGCTTGCTGGCCAGAAAGCTCGATGAGCGCCGCACTGCTTCTGGCCAGCCGACCAGCCGACCAGCTAGCCGGCCGTGGCCGATCAGGGCACTCCGCTCAATGAAGTGATGAACCGGAACGACCGCTCGACTCATCATCGCCGTCTCCTCGGCACATCGAACAACCGCTCCACCGCATCGACGTGACGGCGTTCGGTAAGGAACAGAATCACGTGATCGTCGCGATGAATGACGGTGTCGTGATGCGCGATGAGCACGTCGTCGCCACGCACGACAGCGCCGATGGTCGTGCCCTCGGGCAAGGGAATGTCTTCGATCTTGCGGCCGATGACCCGGCCTTCGCCTTGCACACCGTGCGCGATGGCTTCGATCGCCTCGGCGGCACCACGCCGCAGGGAATGCACGCGCACCACATCGCCGCGCCGCACGTGCGCGAGCAGCGAGCCGATCGTGACGGTTTGCGGCGAGAGCGCGACGTCGATCGAGCCGCTTTCCATGAGCTCGGCATACGCGGGGCGGTTGATCAACGCCATGACCTTGTGACAGCCCAGGCGCTTCGCGAGCATGGCAGAGAGGATGTTGGCTTCTTCGGCGTTCGTGACTGCAACGAACACGTCCGCGCTGTCGATGTTCTCTTCGAGCAGCAGTTCCTCGTCGGCGGCATCGCCGTTCAACACGATCGTGTTGCCGAGCATCTCCGAAATGCGCCGTGCCCGGCGTGGATCCCGTTCGATCAACTTGACCTGATTCTGACGCTCGAGCGTCTGAGCGAGGCGAAACCCGATGTTGCCGCCGCCGGCGATGACCACGCGTCGCACCGGTCCTTCCTGACGCTGCATCTCGTTCATGACGAGACGGATGTCCTTCTGCGCCGCGACGAAGAACACTTCGTCACCGTGCTCGATGATCGTATCGCCCGTCGGCTTGATGCTGTGGCCGCCGCGGTAGATCGCAGCCACGCGCGCGTCGGTGCCCTTCAAATGCTCGGGCAAGGCCTTCAGTGCCTGGCCGACGAGCAAGCCACCTTGCGTTGCGCGCACGCCGACGAGTCGCACGCGACCGTCCGCAAAGTCGAGCACCTGCAATGCGCCGGGGTACTGGATCAACCGCACCACGTGATCGGTGACGATCTGCTCGGGACTGATCGTGACATCGACTGCGAACGCGCGTTCCTCATCGAGGAACAGCTTCGAATGCTTGGTGTAATCAGCCGAGCGAATGCGCGCAATGCGCGTCGCCTCGCGATTGAACAGACTGAAGACGATCTGACAGGCGACCATGTTGACTTCGTCGCTGTTCGTCAGTGCGACGAAGACGTCGCAGTCCCGCGCACCGGCCGCTTCCAGCGTGCCGGGAAACGCACCATTGCCCACCACCGTGCGGATATCGAGACGATCCTGCAGATCGCGCAGCACCTCGTCGTTCACATCCACGACGGTGATGTCGTTCGCGGGCTCGCGCGCCAGGTGTTGGGCTGCGGTCCGACCGACCTGTCCGGCACCGAGGATGACGATTTTCATGGGCGTGGGGCCTGAGGCGTGTGACCTGAGGAAGAAGAGAGTCGCGTCAACGGCAGGCGTTCGCTAGCAGAAGTGTCCTGCGCCTCTGGCCCCAAGCCGCAGGTCTCAGGCCCCAAGCCCATTCTCATAGCGGCTCCAAGTTTGCGTACGCCAACATCAGCCACTTCGTGCCTTGGCGCTCGAAGTTCACTTGCACGCGGGCATGAGTACCCTGGCCTTCGAGATCGAGCACGACCCCATCGCCAAACTTGCCGTGACGCACGCGTTGCCCCAGGCGCACGCCGTCCACCGGCTCTTCCATCACGGCGGAGCGGCGTGCGGTGTATACGGGTCGCGAGATCTGCACGCGCGGTCGAATCTCTTCGAGCAACTCGGCGGGGATCTCGCCCAGGAAGCGCGAGCGCGCACCATAGCTGTCGATGCCATGCAGGCGCCGCTGCTCGGCATACGTCAAGTACAGCTCGCGCATCGCGCGCGTCACACCGACGTAGCAGAGACGGCGTTCTTCCTCGAGCCCGGCAACATCCGTGAGCGAACGTTGATGCGGGAACAAGCCATCTTCCATGCCGCACAGGAAGACGACCGGAAACTCGAGGCCCTTGGCCGAGTGCAGCGTCATCATCTGCACGCTGTCCTCCCATGCGCTGGCCTGATCCTCGCCCGATTCCAGCACGGCGTGGGACAGAAACGCGGCCAGCGGCGGCATGTCATTGGCTTCACCGGCATCGAAGCCGCGCGCGGCGCTGACGAGCTCATTCAGGTTCTCGACGCGCGCTTCGCCGCGATCGCCTTTGTCCTGCTGGTAATAAGCGACCAGGCCGCTGGCATTGATGACGTGATCCACCTGTTCCTGCAGCGACAGGGCGGCGATCTGTTGCTGCAGCTGTTCGATGAGCAGCAGAAAGCCATGCAGGTTCTGTCCCATCCGCGCGCCCAACTCGGCGACGGTGGCGCCGGCTGCCTGCCACATCGAGGTCGCGTTGCTGCGGGCGTACGTGCGGATCGTATCGAGCGTCTTGTTGCCGATGCCACGCGTGGGGAGGTTGACGATCCGCTCGAACGAAGCGTCGTCGGCGCGATTGAATATGAGCCGCAGATAGGCGAGCGCATCCTTGATTTCGGCACGCTCGAAGAAGCGCAGACCCCCATACACACGATACGGAATGCGCGCGGAGATGAGCGCCTCTTCGAACACGCGCGATTGTGCGTTCGAACGATACAGAATCGCGCAATCGCGACGGCTGCCGCCCTTCAGCACCCAATCGCGAATGCGGTTGACGACGAAGTCGGCTTCATCGCGCTCGTTGTACGCCGCGTACAGACGCGCCGGTTGACCTTGTTCGCCGCTGGTCCACAGGTTCTTGCCGAGCCGGCCGGTGTTGTGCTCGATCAGCGCGTTGGCAACCGCGAGGATGCTGCTCGTCGAACGATAGTTCTGCTCCAACCGGAACATCTGCAGTGCCGGGTAGTCGCGCCGGAACTGATGCAGGTTCTCCACGCGCGCGCCGCGCCAGCGGTAGATGGATTGATCGTCGTCGCCCACGGCGAACGGCAATCCATTCGGGCCGCACAGCGCATGCAGCCACGCGTACTGAATCGTGTTGATGTCCTGAAATTCGTCCACCAGCACGTGGCGGAAGCGCGTGCGGTAATGTGCCAGCACGTCGGGACGATCGCGCAACAGCTCATAGGCACGTAACAGGAGCTCGGCGAAATCCACGACGCCGCTGCGTTCGCAGTGGTCTTGATAGGACTGGTACAGCTGGATCATCTGGCGCCGCGTGGGATCGCCATCGTCCTTCAACTGCTGCGGACGCAGGCCCTCATCCTTGCGTGCGTTGATGAACCAGACGATCTCTTTCGGCACCCAGCGCGATTCGTCGAGGTCCGAGGACTTCAGCAATCGTCGCACGATGCGCAGTTGATCTTCCGCATCGAGAATCTGAAAGCTCTGCGCCAGGCCCGCTTCACGCCAATGAATACGCAACAGTCGATGGGCGATGCCGTGAAAGGTGCCGATCCACAACGGCGCGCTCGGCAGCCGCAACATCGATTCGATGCGGCCACGCATTTCTCCCGCGGCCTTGTTCGTGAATGTCACGGCGAGAATGCCGTGCGGCGAGACGCCTTCGACTTCGACCAGCCAAGCGACGCGATGGGTGAGTACGCGCGTCTTGCCGCTGCCTGCGCCCGCCAGCACCAACGTGGGCGCGAGCGGCGCCGTCACGGCCTGACGCTGTGCTTCATTGAGCGATTCGATGAGGTGCGAGACATCCATGGGGGCGCGGATTGTAGCTTGGATGGGCTTCAGCGCCTCGCCCTGACAGTCAACGGCCGCCCGGCCGGTGCGCGCTCGCCGCTGATGGCATTGAGCGTCAGGGCGACCAGCAGCGCGAGCAAGGGCTCCGCGATGCTGGCCTGACGTTGCGGCAGCCACAGCTGCAGGATTTCTATACCGAGCACGAACCCTACCAACACGATGCCGACGACACGCGGTGCTGCACCCAACTGCCGCAGCAGCCACCACAATGCGGCCAGCACGAACAGCTTCTGCAGTAGCAAGGGCGAATGCACCGGAAAGCCGGCTCGAGCCCAATGCACCGGTGCGAGCGCGTCGAAAGATCCCGGCGTCGCGGCGAAATTGAATGGAAACAGGCGTTCCACCAACACGATCGTGCTGAGGGCAACCAGCAGCAGTGCCTGTGTCGGCCCGGTGCGAATGCGATCGAACAGAATCATTCCCGGTAACACGAGCAACAAGGCCACGAGCTCAGAGGGGATGAAACCTTGATGCCCCACCAACAGGCGGCCCATCAAGACGACGGCAATCAAGATGAGCAATGCCTCGACGTGCACTTGTCGGCGCGTGAGTGAAAACAAAGCATGGCTCACGATCAGCCAGTAGCACAGATAGCTGCCGACGGCGGCGAGATGCAGCTGCGGATCGAACAAGGGCTGCAGCGCACGTTTCAATTGCCCAAGGTCCACACGAGGGATGAACGGTGCGAGCCGCCAGCCAACCCACAGCGCAACCACTGCAATCGCGGCGGGATCGCGCCGCGGTGCTTCGCTGCGCGAGGGAATCGGCAGCAGCGCGCTGAGTGCCGTCCATCCCGTACCGGCGATGACACCCAGGCTCGTGCCCAGCACGTTGAGTACGAGGTCTTTCAGGCTCGGCACGCGCGGCGACAGATACGCCTGCGCGATCTCGATGCTGAACGACACGCTGAACCCGAGCGCCAGCGCCACCAACGTCGTGCGCACGAATCCCAACCGTGCGCTGAGCCAGAGATAAACGCAGAACCCGAGCGGCAGATACAAGAGGACGTTGGAAACACGATCGCCGCGCCCCGCGCGGGCCCAGGTCAGCTCCTGTATGGCTTGCAACAGTCCGCCGCGCACGGCCGCCGGCTCGAACCGGAATGGGTATAGCGAGCCATATGCAATCAGAGCAATGACGGCAAGCAGCAACCACGGAGCAAAGCGGCTTGAGGTGGAGGCCATGCTGCGTGGGCTAGAGGCTTGCGACTTGGGGCTGGTGGAAGAGACGCATCGCGTGCCGCAATCCCATCATTCGACCTGCAGCCCCAAGCCGCCGGCCCCAAGCCGAATCATCGCGTAGTGATCGATCAGCAGTGCCGCGAACAGGATCGCGAGGTACGTGATGGAGAAGCCGAACGTCTTCATCGGCAGCCCGGCGTCATCGCGCACCTTCAATGCCAACGCATGCTTGAGAAAGAGAGCGCCCAGCACGATGGCGGCACCGAGATACAGCAAGCCGCTCATGCCCGTGAGATACGGCAGCAGGGTCACGATCACCAGCAGAATCGTGTACAGCAGGATCTGCAACTCGGTGAACGCGACGCTGTAGATGACCGGCAGCATGGGAATACCCGCCTGCGCGTACTCCTCGCGCCGCGCGATGGCGAGTGCCCAGAAATGCGGCGGTGTCCACGTGAAGATGATCAGGAACAGCAGCAGCGCGTGCGGATCCAGAGAACCGGTGACTGCCGTCCAACCCAGTACGGGCGGTGCGGCACCGGCGGCACCGCCGATGACGATGTTCTGCGGCGTCGCGTGCTTGAGCCACACCGTGTACACCACCGCGTAGCCAATCAATGAGCCGAACGTCAGCAGCGCGGTGAGCGGATTGATCCAGGCCCACAGCATGACCATCGAGGCGACTGCCAGGACGCCGGCGTAGATGAGTGCTGCGCGTTCCGACACGCGACCCTTCACCACGGGACGATTGCGAGTGCGTGCCATCTGCACATCGAAACGACGATCCAGCACATGGTTGATCGCTGCGGCTGCGGAGGCGGCGAGGCCGATGCCGAGCGTCGCCAGCACCAAGGTCGGCAACGGCGGCAGCGTGGGCGTTGCCAGCAACATGCCCACCACGGCCGTGAACACGATCAGCAGCACGACACGCGGCTTACCCAGTTGGTAGAAGTCGCGCCAAGAGGTTTGAATGTCGGCCGGTGGCAGAGTGTCGGCAGTCACATGCATTGCGCCAGGTGCGTCGCAAGGTGGAACGGGCGGGGATTCTACAGGCGCCGGCGTCGAGCTCAGCACTGTTTCAAACCAACAGGCACATGGATGTGCCCGCGCCGCCGCAGGTGGCGAGCGAAGGGGAAAAACCACGCTTTTTCACCTGAGCCAGAGCGCGAGCGGCTTCGATGCCCGAGTCGCTGTTTCAAACTACAGCCGGGCGGTAGGTACGCTGACGAGGCGCGTCACCCTGAGGAGGGCCGCCAGCAACAAAGCGGCGACGGCGTTGTGTGCCGTCGCCAGATCGAGCGGCATCCCGCGCATCACCATCAGTGGACCGAGCACGAGCTGCGCGAGGAGCACCATGCCGAGCAGCCCTGCCGCTGCCTGCAGCGAGCTCGAGCGCGCGCGCCGCCAGACCGTCAACGCCGTATAGCCGATGACCAACGCCGCCAGCGCGGCGCCGAGACGGTGCACGAAATGGATGGCGACCCGTGCCGGGTGATTCAGCACACCACCTTCGTAGTCGATCCCCAAGCCGCGCCACAGTACGAAGGCATCGGCGGCATCCATCTGCGGCCAGTACGAGTTTTGACACGTCGGAAAATCCGGGCACGCCAGCGCGGCGTAATTGCTGCTCGTCCAACCGCCCAATGAAATCTGCAGCACCAGCACCGCCAGAGCCGTGACTGCAAGCGGTTGCAGACGCCGATGCTCGAGGGCGTCGCGCTGGTCCGGCGCAGGCAGTGCAAGCCATGCGAGCAACGCGAACGTCGACAGGCCGCCGAGCAGATGCAGGACCACGATCAGCGGCTTCAGCAGCAGCGTCACGGTCCACATGCCGAGCAGTCCCTGGAAGATGACGAGTCCCACCAGGACCAGCGGCAACACGAGCGGTTGCCCGGGATCGCGCCGATTGAGCCATGCCAGCACGGCCAATACCAGGATCAGCAGTCCGAGGGACGCGGCGAAATACCGATGCACCATTTCCTTGTGCGCCTTGGCGTACTCGAATGGACGCCCGTAGGCCGAGTCGATGTGCGACAGATTCTCGGCAGCCTGCGCGGCACTGATATGTCCATAGCAACCGGGCCAATCGGGGCAGCCGAGCCCCGCCGCATTCAGGCGTACGTACGCGCCGAGTACGATTACCGTGAACGCGAGCACTGCGGCGATGAGGGCCAGGCGCCGGAAGCGGCGCAGTTGTCGTGAAGCAGGCATGGTTGAGGTGACTTCTCCGAACTAGACCGCGCGCCGGCGGTATGACCACCCGGTCAGACGCGTCTTCGATACGTGCTTGGCCAGCAAGCCAGTTGACCAGCATGCCAGCTGGCCGGTCCGGCTCACCCGATGTGCGACAGCTTCAGCAATTTCTTCAAGTCTTTGAGCATCCCTGCTGCTGGAGCAGTGGCACTGTAGCTCATCATGACATTGCCGAGCGGATCGACCACGTAGATGCGTCCGGCCCGATCCGGTTCGCCATCCGCATAGCGCGGCAGCTGAGCGTAGAAACGCTGCAACTCCGCGGACGGCAGCCGCGCGATCAGCAGCCCCTCATGCGCGGCAAATTCATCCTTATTGCAACACTCGCCCGTCGGCACGAACACGCGCTGCACGCGGGTCATCTCTTGATTCAACGCCAGGCGCACCTGCCGCATGTCGACGAGCGCCTTGCGACAGCGCGCATCGCACTCGGGCGCTCCCGTGAACACGAGCGACCACTTGCCTTGCCAGAACTGCGGATCCACGCGCGGCTCGTGCCCCACTTCTCCGACTCTGAACGGCAACGCGGGCAAGGCACGCGCCGGTGTCATCAGATCGCCGTGACTGGTCGTACCCGACGGGCGCCAGTGGGGCAGTCCGTAATACAGCACGAAGGCCAGCAGGAGCGGCGTGAAAAAAAGCGCCACGAGCATCCAGATCGACGTGCGCGAACGCCTGGGCGGAGAGTTCGAGTGTGCGGCAGAGTTCATGAGGCAAGCGGTGCTTTCTTCAGATTCACGACAATGAACACCACGACGACGGCAAGCGCCAGCGCAAACCACTGGACCGCGTAGCCGATGTGACGTTCCGGACCGAACTCCGTCGTGCGCACCTGCCACACGCGTTCGTAGCCATCCGGTGCGTGCGGATCCAGCAACATGATGCGCGCAGGTATGGGCTCGCCAAACAACTTCGATAACTCTTTGCCGGTCGGGTAATACATGACTTCAGGCCAACGCCCGCGCGGCACGGTGGCCGCCAGGCGCAGGCCCGGTTCCGGAAGATAGTCCAGGCGTCCCACCACGGTGCGGGGTTTGTCATCCACCGCAGCCGTCGGCGGTCGGTCGCGGCTTTCCGTCATGGGCACCCAGCCTCGATTCACGAGGACTGCGCCGCCGTGCTCGAGATGTAGCAGCGTCCACACGTGGTACCCAGGTCGACCCGAGCTGCCGCCGAGACTCGGCATGTTGTCGAGCAGCACCTGACGTCCGCCGTCGTACCGCCCCCGCGCCTCGATTTCCTGATACCGGGGCAGGCGCTCCAGTGTTGCGGCCGAGAGCTGCACGGTGTGCTCCGCACCGCGCTCGAACTTCGCAGTCAACTGACGCTTCTCCTCGGCGCGATCCAGCTGCCAGAGTCCCAGGCGCACGAAGCCGGCAACGGTCACGACGGTCAGGATGACGGCGAACAGCGAAGGAGAAAAGCGCCTGCCAGCGAGCTGCATTGAGGGGGACCTGAGGCCTGGGATGTGGGACCTGGGGGAAAGACAGTAACGCAGAGCCGGGTTGCAAATACTCTGGTCCCGAGCCCCCCGTCCCTCACTGCACCGAATGAGGTTGCAGGAGTCCCTGCGACCAGGCGATGAACAACAAGATGAAGAGGGCGACCGAGAGCACGATGCGGACCGTGAGCGCTCGCACCATCTTGCGCGACTCGCCCCTGTCAGTGACGAAGTGGAACAGTCCCGAACCGAGGCTGGCCACGATGCCGATCAGGCAGAGAACGATGAGAATCTTGATCGGGCTCATGGACCGTGGACCTGGGGCTTGGGACTTGGGGTAGAGCTTAGAACCTCAACTTCTGGCCCCACGCCCCAGGCCCCAGGCCCCAATCCCGCTTACAACCAGTACACGAAAATGAACAGGCCCAGCCACACGACGTCGACGAAATGCCAGTACCAGGCAACGCCTTCGAATGCGAAGTGATGAGTGGGCGTGAAGTGCCCCTTCAAGCAACGTAACCAGATGACCGTCAACATGATGGCGCCGACGGTCACGTGGAAGCCGTGGAAGCCGGTGAGCATGAAGAATGTCGAGCCATAGATGCCGGTCGACAGCTTGAGGTTGTACTCGTGGTAAGCCTCGATGTACTCGTGTGCCTGGAGGTACACGAACGAAAAGCCCAGCAGGAACGTGGCCGCCAGGAAAATGTTGAGTACGGTGCGATTGCCGGCCTTCAACGCATGGTGCGCGATGGTGACCGTCACACCCGATGTCAGCAGGATCGCCGTGTTGATTGCCGGCAAACCGAACGCCGGAATGGTTTCGAATTCACCGCCGACGCGCTGCGGACCGTTGCTCGGCCAGGCCGGTTCGAAGTTGTTCCACAGGAAGTGATGCGTCAGCACCTTCACGCCTTCGCCGCCGAGCCAGGGAATCGAGTACTGGCGCACATACCATAGCGCCCCGAAGAACGCGGCGAAGAACATGACCTCGGAGAAGATGAACCACATCATGCCCATGCGGAAAGAGCGGTCCACGGCAGCGTTGTACATCCGCCCTTCGCTCTCCATGGCCACGTTGCTGAACCAGCCGATGAACATGATGGTGAGCAGCGTCAGGCCCGCAGCCATGATCCACGGACCCGCCGAGCCCTCGTTCAACCACGTGGCTGCGCCGCCGACGGTGGCGAACAACGCGACCGATCCAACGATGGGCCAGGGACTGCCATGCGGGACGTAATACTTGTCCACTGCGGCGTGAGAATGTTCTGCGTGAGCCATGCGAGTCCTCGAGAAGAAGCGGTTGGCGGTTGGCAGTCAGCGGTTGGTCAGACAGAACACGACCAGCGCAAATCCAACCCTCTGTTCATCATTACAATCAAAGAACCGTCACTGGTTAACGGCAGGCGCGCGGTCCGTTTCCGAACCAACCGCCAACCGCTAACCACTAACCGCTCTTTCCCCCCACGGCGTCGTACATCGAATACGCCAGCGTCAATCGATCCACGTTCTGCGGCAACGCGGGGTCGATCAGGAATCGCACCACCAATTCACGTTCCTGGTTCGGTCCGAACGGTTGCGGCGTGAAGCAGAAGCATTCGGCCTTGCGCAGATAGCGTGTCGCACTCGAAGGCGCGATGCTCGGTACGGCCTGGGCCACCATCGCCGTATCCCGCAGATTCTTTGCTTCGAACCGCGCTTCGTAGAACTTGCCGGGATGCACTTGAATCTGGCTCTGTCGCGGCACGAACTGCCACGCGCCCACGGTCGGCGCCGAAGACATGAACTCGATGGTGACCGTACGCCCCATTACGGGTGCTTCGGTAGCGGCGCTCGCCACCAGGAGCTTCGACCGATCGCCGTAACCCGTGACGTCGCAGATCACGTTGTAGAGCGGCACGAGCGCGAAGCCGAAGGCGAGGCTGCCCAACGCGAAGAGCCACAGGCCACCTGTGAGCCTGCGGTTCGCGCGGCGCCGCTCCTGGCTGTCGCCTGTGCTCAATGCGCTCTCCAGATGCTCATGGCGATGAAGCCCAGATAGAACGCAACCGCAAGCGCCACCAGCCACCACACATTGCGACGGATGCGGCGCTTGCGTTGCTCATCGCTCACAGGAACGGAGCTCATCGTCTTACTTCACGTCCGGTGCGACTTCGAAGCTGTGGTACGGCGGTGGCGAGCTCAGCGTCCACTCCAGGCCGCGCGGCTCGCCGCCGTCCCACACCTTGGCGGTTGCCCGCACACCGCCGCGGATCGACTGCACGATCAACGCGAGCAATAGCAGCTGCGACAAGCCGAAGCCGAACGCGCCGATCGACGACACCATGTTCCAGTCGGCGAACTGCGTGGAGTAGTCCGGGATACGGCGCGGCATGCCCGCCAGACCCAGGAAATGCTGCGGGAAGAACAGTACGTTCACGAAGATGGCCGACAGCCAGAAGTGCGTCTTCGCGAGCTTCATGTTGTACATGTGCCCGGTCCACTTCGGCAGCCAGTAGTACACCGCCGCCATGATCGAGAAGATGGCGCCGGGGACCAGCACATAGTGGAAGTGAGCCACCACGAAGTACGTGTCGTGATACTGGAAGTCCGCCGGCACGATCGCGAGCATCAGACCGGAGAAGCCGCCGATCGTGAACAGGAACAGGAAGGCCAGCGAGAAGAGCATCGGCGGCTCGAAGCTGATCGAGCCCTGCCACAGTGTCGCCGTCCAGTTGAACACCTTCACTCCCGTCGGCACGGCGATCAGCATCGTGGAGAGCATGAAGAACAGCTGACCCGCGAGCGGCATGCCCACCGTGAACATGTGGTGCGCCCACACGATGAAGGACAGGAAGGCGATCGACGCGGTGGCGTAGACCATCGCGTCATAGCCGAAGAGCGGCTTGCGCGCGAAGGTCGGGATGATCTCCGAGACGATCCCGAAGGCCGGCAGAATCATGATGTACACCTCTGGATGTCCGAAGAACCAGAAGATGTGTTGGAACATCACCGGATCACCGCCGCCGGCTGCTTGGAAGAAGGTCGTGCCGAAGAAGTGGTCGGTGAGCAGCATCGTCACGGCGCCGGCGAGCACGGGCATGACGGCGATCAACAGATAGGCCGTGATGAGCCAGGTCCACACGAACAGCGGCATCTTGAGCAGGCTCATGCCCGGCGCGCGCATGTTCATGATCGTTACGATGACGTTGATGGCGCCCATGATCGAGGACGCGCCCATCAGGTGGATCGCGAAGATCATGAGAGGCATGGCGTTGCCCAGCTGCATCGAAAGCGGCGGATACATCGTCCAGCCGCCGCCAGGCGCGCCGCCTTCGACGAACAACGTCGACAACAACAGGGTGAAGGCGAACGGCAGGATCCAGAAGCTGAAGTTGTTCATGCGCGGCAGCGCCATGTCGGGCGCGCCCACTTGCAACGGGATCATCCAGTTCGCCAATCCCACGAACGCCGGCATCACCGCGCCGAAGATCATGATCAGCGCGTGCATGGTCGTCATCGTGTTGAAGAACTGCGGATCGACGAGCTGCAGGCCCGGCTTGAACAACTCGGCGCGGATGACCATCGCCATCGCCCCGCCGATGAAGAACATCGTGAGGCTGAACAACAGGTACATCGTGCCGATGTCTTTGTGATTCGTCGCGAAGATCCAGCGGCCGATGCCCTTGGCCGGACCATGATGGTCGTGATCGTGGTGGTGATCCGCTGCGTGCGTCGTGTGTGTATGTGCTGTGCTCATCGTCGAATTACTCCGCTGTGCTCGCTGCGGCTGCCACGGTTGCTACGGCGCCGTTCGAAGTACCTGAGGCTTGGGCAAGGGCTGTCTGCGACTGCTGCTGATCAGCGAGCCACGCCTGGTACTCTTCTTTGGACTTCACCTCCACCACGACCGGCATGAAGCCGTGATCGCGGCCGCACAGTTCAGCGCACTGGCCGCGGTAGACACCGGGCTTCTCGGCGTTGAACCACAGTTCGTTGATGAAGCCGGGAATCGCGTCCTTCTTCATGCCGAAGGCCGGTACCCACCAGGCGTGGATGACATCGCCTCCGGTGAGCAGGACCCGCACCTTCGTGTTCGCCGGGACGACCAGCGGGCGATCCACATCCAGCAGGTAGTGGTCGATCTTGTTCACGTCGACGCCGGATCTGAGCTGGCGTGCGCGGTCGTGCTCGCGCGACAACGTCGAGAAAAACGACACATTCTGATCCACGTACTCGTACTGCCACTTCCACTGGTAGCCCGTGATTTTCACGGTCAGCTCGGAGTCGCGGGTGTCTTCGATCTTGATGAGCGTTTCGGCCGCGGGAACGGCCATGCCCACGAGGATGGCGATCGGGATGATGGTCCAGATGATTTCGGTGTTGGTGCTGTGGTCCCACCGTGCCGCCACCGCACCCTCGGAGTGCCGGAACTTCACGAGCGAGTAGATCATCGCGCCGAAGACCACCGCGGCGATGATCACGCACACCCAGAAGATCAACATGTGGAGGTGATGGATGTCGCGGCTGAGCGCGGTCACGCCGAGCGGCATGTTGAGCTCCCATGCGGCGAACGCCGGGCTCGCCAGCAACGCCGCTACCGCCGCGGCTGTGTACGTTCCGATCTTCGACATTGGCACCATTGCTCCCACAAGTTGATAGTCATCGCTCGACCGCCCTCGAGGTCGAATGACGACGAATGCACGCGTTGCTATCCCATGCGTCGCACGCAGTTGTGCCCCACGACTCAGTTCATCTGAGCGCGGGGGACTCGTTCACACTGCCGACCAGTTGCTTAAGCCGCCGCGCGAAAGCCCGGCGCTCGTCTTCCGTCAGGAACCGGCCCACTTCGCACGCCCGGCCGTGCGACTCGATGAGTAGTCTGCTCGGATGGAGTACCGCGTGCGGGGCGCGCAGTGTAACCCTCGCCCAGTGACGTGCAAATACGGTGCTGCAAGAACCCGTTGGATCGCACAGTTCGATTCGGATCGAGTCCGCGTCGACATTGATGGTTTCGCTGATGTGGGCGGCCCGCATCGACGATTTCAATGCCCACACCAGGAGTCCCACTTCGAGTCCCGCAAAGGGCAGCACGGGCCAGAAGCCCTGCGCAGCAAAAAATCCGGCAACCGCAAACGTCGTGCCCCCGATCGACCATAAGAAGCGGCGCGCTCCTGCGGGCGTCAACGAGCAACGAGGTCGCAGCACGAAGCGATACCCGCCATCGGGCAACCGCTCCGACAGGGTCGTGCCCGGCGCTAACAAAGACGCATCTACGGCCATCGTCCCCCCTGCATCTCGCCTCGGTGCCCAAACCCAAGCGCTGAGCGCTGCGACAGGTTTCGGCAGGCAGCGAGAATGCCTCGCTTTCAGAAAGAAAAACTATGCGGCGAACGGACTACAAGCCAATGAACCCCCAGGCCGATAAACTTAAACTTGATCCGCCGTCATTGCCGGCGGCCGATCCGTTCCAGCGGCACGCGCACTTCTCCATCCACCCGGGTCGGGCGCTGCACGCTCCAGGCATGTCCATACACCACTTCAACGGTTACGGGCACAGCGCCATCGGCGCGTTCCAACGCGTGGTACCCGGACGTCAACCGTTGCGCCTTGGCCCGCGAGCCGAGACCCCGCGGGCGACCCGACGCCACATTCGTGAGCCCGAGCTGGCGGAATTCGCGCACCAAATGCTCCACGGTGGGATAGGTGATCGTCACGGTCTCCACATCCATGACCGGATCCGAAAAGCCCGCGCGGACCAATGCATCCCCGACATCGTGCATGTCCATGAAGCTGTGGACGTGCACCGCGGCATCGAGAGTGCGCCAGAGCCGGCGCAACTCGGCCGCCGTGTCGGGACCGAGGCTGCTGAAAGAGAAGAGTCCGCCCGGCCGCA
>DATELY010000118.1:0-3221 GCA_035276085.1 Steroidobacteraceae bacterium
GCGGATGGCACCAGTTCAGCCGCGGATGCAATTCTTTGGGGGCTTGGGGCTTGGGGCTTGGGGTGTGAGGCGTGAGCCAGAGAGGAGTCCTTTGAATTCTGGCCCATGTCCCACGCGACAGGCCCCACGACCTGCTTGGCATCGGCTTAACTGATGCCATTCGGCTTAGGGCGCAGTCGCCTCGGGTGCCGGGCTCGGGAGCACTTCAGTGCCGGGCCCAGGCGGCACGTATTGCGCCAGCCAGCGCCGCGTCGTGTCGTACCAGAACAGCGAGTTCTGCGGCTTCATGATCCAGTGGTGCTCGTCGGGGAAGTACACGAGCTTGCTCGGCACGCGCATCGCCTGCAGCGTGTTGAACAGCTCGAGCGAGTGACCGACCGGCACCCGCATGTCGTTCTGGCCGTGCGAGATCAGCATGGGCGTCTTGAATCGCGCTGCCTGGAAATGCGGTGAGTTGCGCTGAAAGGTCTCCGCGTCCTGCCAGAAGTGCCCGTAGCTCGGGCGCGTGGCACCGTCGTCACCCGCATACTGGCTGTACAGGTTGTAGACACCGGCGTGCGAGATCAGCGTCTTGAACGGTTGCTCGCGGCCTTGCATCAGGTCGGCAAGGTAGCCGCCGAAACTGCCGCCGCCGGCGGCCATCCGCTCTGAATCGATCCACGGCTGCGCGATGAAATAACTCGCGGCTGCCATGGCGTCCTGATACGGCAGATCGCCCCAGTCACGCAGAATGGATTCCATGTACTGCTGCCCGAAGCCGCTCGAGCCGTGGAAGTTGGGCCAGGCGGTGACGTAACCCCAGCTGGCGAAGACCTGCGCATTCCAGCGCCAGTGGAAGCCATCGATCACGCCTGTGTGGGGTCCGCCATGCAACAGCAGATACAGCGGCCACTTTCGTTGCGGCGTGAACGCGGGTGGGTATACGACCCACATCTGCACCTTGGCGCCACCGCCGCCGAGGTAGGTGACGCTCTCGACGCGGCCGAACTCCAGGCGTGCCACTGCCGCATCGTTGAAGTCACTCAGCTTCGTCGCCTTGCCCGTGCGCGGGATGATGCTGACCAGCGTCGGTGGCTCGGTGAAGCTCTGGCGCAGGCCCACGATCACGGGTCCGCTGCCCGCCACCGCGAGACCGCTGAAACTGCCCCGAGCCGTCACGGGCTTCGGCTCGCCGCCCTGAACATCGAAGCGGTACACGCGATGGGTACCCGCATCGTCGGTGGCGCCGAACAGCGCGTCGGCCTCCGGTGACCACACCAACTCGTCCGCAGAGCGATCCCAGCTTTCGGTGAGATTGCGCACCTGTCCTTCGCGACGGTCATAGAGCATGAGGCGTGCGCGATCCGCATAAAAATCGCTGCGCGTCTGGCGCCGGAACGCGAGCCGTCGGCCATCGGGGCTGTAGCTCGGCGACAGATCGTTGGCGGGGTTGTCGGCGGTGAGATTGCGCGCAGGGCCGCCCGCGATCGGCATGACGAAGATGTCGTAATTCGGCTGCGTTCCGGTCGGGTCGACGTCCGAGGCGAAGGCGATCTCCATGCCGTCGGGCGAGAGGTCGTACGAGTGACTGTCCGGATCGTCGAATCCCAGCGAGTGGCCGGAAGCCACGGTCAACGGCTGCGGCGGGCCGCCATCGACATCGATCGCGAAGACGTGCGTCGCACGGTCGTCGATGAACTGATCCCAGAACGAGAACGGCGCTTTCTCCCACACGCGGGCGCTCATCTTCGACTCGTCGCGCGCCTTTTTGCGGGCTCGCATCGCATCCCAGTTGGTTATCTCGGGCCACACCTCGCTCAAGAACGCGATGCGCTTCGAATCCGGAAACCACTTCGGCGCGTTCGCGCCGGTGGGCACGTTCGTGACGCGCTTCGCCTCACCGCCATCGATAGCGATGACATAAAGCTGCGGTTCCTTGTCCTTCTCGCGTTTGGAAACGAACGCGACGTAACGTCCGTCGGGGCTGAATGCAGGTGCCGTGTCCTGTGTGGTCCCGCTCGTGAGCTGCCGCGGCTTCTCCGGCTTGGTCGGCAGCAGCCACAGATGTGTGAAGCTCTTGTTGGCCGCGACGTCGTAGCTCGTGACGGGCACGACCGCCATGCGTCCGTCGGGCGCCAGCACCGGATCGCCGACACGCTTCAGCTCCCACATCGCGGGCGCGGTCAGCGCATCGGCCGCCGCAATGCTGCTCCATCCGCACAGGATCACAGTCGCCGTATAGACCCACTTTGCGTTCAGCAATGCGCGACACCTCTGGAAGTACCGACGTTACGGTAGCGAGCATATACGCAAGCATCCAGGCTTAGATTGCTCGCATCATCGATTCCCTGGCGCGCACCGACACAGGTACGGGCGGAAAGCTGAGACATGGTTCAGGTCGCGCGCGATAACCCGGGCGTACACTGCGCAGCACCGCCGATCAGCCCGGCCGTGCGCCGCGTTGAACAGGGCCAGAAGCGCAACCGAATGAGGCTCATCGAAGTGAATCACGCCAGATCACGCAACCGTATCCCGCTCACACTGCCGGCCGTCGTTCACGTCCGTCGCTCGTACGCCGACAGTCGCCTGGGCCAGTTGCACATCATCACAGCGTATCCGTCCGGTGGCGGTTTCGATGAACGCACACCGCTGTTGTGCATCCATCATGCTGCCGGTTCCGGCCGATGGTTCGGACCGATGCTGCGTGAGCTGGGGCGTGAGCGCAGCATCTATGCGCCCGACCTGCCCGGGCATGGGCAGTCCGACGCCAGCAATGGCAAGGCGACGGTGACGGAGCTTGCAGCTGCATTGGGCGATTTCCTCGATGGGTTGAGGCTGCGGCAGGTCGATGTGCTCGGCTATCAGCTCGGCGCGCTCGTGGCGGGAGAGCTTGCGATCGCGCGTCCCCAGCAAGTGCGCCGCGTGTTGATGTGGGGGCTGCCCGCCCAATCGCCGCAGGATCGCGGTTCACTGGCGCAAGGCTCCGTGTCGTTCACCCGCGAGGATGGCTCCGATGTCGCCGACGCCTGGCGCCGCGCCGTGGACAGCCGCCTCGAGCCCATGAGCATGCAAGCCGTGGCCGATGAATTCGCCGATCGGCTGCGCGCAGGCGCTCAAGGCGCAGCCGCCACCTCCGCACTCATCGAATATCCCCTGACTCAGCGCTTTCCGCTCGTGAAGCAGCAGACATTGATCCTGCGCCCGCGGGATGAATTCTGGGATCACGCCCCACGCGCACGGGC
>DATELY010000119.1:0-7126 GCA_035276085.1 Steroidobacteraceae bacterium
CGCGTTGAAGACGATGAAGCCGAGCACGGGAACGAGATACAGGCCCAGGACGATGAGGCCACCGATGAGCGCAGCCACGGCCACGTGATTGAACGGACCGCCGATCAGAGCCGTGATCCGTCGACCCAACGTCGCCAGCACCACAGACTTGCCGAACAACGCCGCGAGCAGGAGCGCCAACCAGAACAACGGAATCAGCGGTGCGCCGATGACGGTAATCGCGAGCAGCACCATCACGAGTGGCGTGAGCAGCACCGCGAGCACCGACGCCAGCAAGGTTTCGCCCGGATGCAGCTCGAACGTGCGCACACACGCTTCGACGCTGCGCGAGAACAACAGTGCCAGCGTGACGTAGAGCGCGAGAAAGCCGAGCGCCAGACCCCAGGCCCATTCCAATCCCTGCGCCAATGCCAAGGGTCGACCGAGGAGCGCGCAGTGACGAAACCACGTGCCGAGCGCGGTCGTGATCTCTTCCCCACCGGGGAACACGACTTCCTGAATGTCGCCTTGCACGCGGGCCGCAGGATCTCGAATCACGCGACCGCCGACAGCGACGACGTTGCCGCCGATCTCAGCCTCGGGTCCCAGCGTGACATCGCCCAAGACAGCCACGACATCGCGCTTCACTCGACCCGCAACATCTGCAGCGCCAAACACCGCGACGACGGCTTCACCGACTGCGCCGCTCGTACGTGCGTCGCCGAACACGGCAACGACGGCCTCGTCGACATCGCCTGCGGCAATCGCGGAGCCGGCGATGGCAACCACGGCATCGGCATGCTCACCGGCAGCCAACCGGGCATCGCGATCGAGGGCGAAGATCACGCGCTGGTGACCTTCATGCTCGTTCACGCCGATTTCGTCATGGACATCGCCGTCTGCTTGCACGGCGCTGCTGACGGGAGCAGTCGTCGACTGCGATTCCGACACCGGATCTTGCGCTTGCAACGGCGACCAGATCCCGAGCGCAACTGTCATGGCCACCGGTGCCAACAACGTTCGAACCCGCTTCATGTGCATTTGCTCCGAATCAATCAGCGGCGCGCGTAGAGCACGCGATACCCTGCTACACCCAAACCGAATACCGCCGCGTACACTGCTGCGATTGCAGCTGCGCCGCTCAAGAGCCACTCATTGGAAAACCCGTGAGTGATGAGCCGGATCGCGGTGCCAATGGCATGCAGCATGGAGATCTCCGGCAGCGACTCGACGCGATTCGTGACAGCGCTCAATTCACCTTCCAGCCTGCCGGCGACCCGATACGCGAACACCGCGGGCAGACAAGCGCAGACGAAGAAGAGCGCGCGGGCGGCCGCGGGCCAACGCGCGAAGTCGCTGCGCCACCAGGGCCGGGTTGCGCGTCGTTCGATCTCGGCCAGAACGGCGCGTGACAACGATGCCGGTGCTCGACGCAGCGGCAGATCGCGCGTCAATCGTTCGACGGCTCGCTCGAGCTGCTCCCGTGTCTCGCGTGAGCTCATGGCCCGTTCCCCAGCAGATCGATTCCGTTCGCGGCCAGCAGCTTGGCGAGCGCTGCCCGCGCACGATGGATGTCGACCTTCACCTTGGCTTCCGAGATGCGCAGGTGCGCAGCGATTTCCTGATACGAGAGCTCTTCGAAGTGAAACAGCACCAGCGGCAGGCGCCGATGCTCGGGCAGCTGCTGCAATGCCCACTCGATCGCCTCATGCCGCGCATCCGCGTGCAGAGGTTCCAACGAACCATCGGGTACCGCGAACGAGGCCTCCTCATTCGCGCCGTCATCGTCGCGTGCGAGCTCCGAGAACAAGCGCCATCGTTTGCGATAGCGCGTGAGGTGATTCAGCGCGAGATTGCGCGCCACCGTCTTGAGCCAGCCGCCCGCGGCAGGACTTTCCCGCAGCTGCGCGAATTGTTCGTACGCTTTCAGAAACACTTCCTGCGACAGATCCTCCGCGTGCGCATCGTTGTTGGTGATGCGCACGATCGTGGAGAAGACCATGTCCTGGTAGGCGCGCATGAAGCTGGCGAACTCCACTGTCGTGATTGCATTCGAGGGTGTGCGAGCCACTGGAAAGGTGCGGTGCCTGGAGCTCAGAACACGGCCAGCGCCAGAAAGTTACAGCCCGGCCGTACGAGGCCTGCCGGCGTTGCGGCACAAACGCCGCGATGGAAGCCGGAACTTCCACCGCGGCGCGCGACATTAGAACTGCAACGTTGCAACACGGGACCTGCCGATGGGTGTGACAACCTGCGAGCATTCGAGCTCAATCTCGACATGCTCGCGTTGGCCTGGACCGCCGCAACACGCTCACGGAGGTGATGGGCCTGCACAGCGATGATGAGAACAGCGCACCACCGGAACCGCCGCGGATCAGCGAGGGCAATGTTCCGGCAGGCCCGTCCCTCAGAGACCTTTGACACACCGGGGTCCGGGTTAGCTTCCTCGCAGCGTCCACGCTACCTTAGCGTGTCGATGCCGCACGCCCGCCAGAGGCGGCGAGCACCCCAGTGCAAACTCAAATTTCAGGAGCGATCACCAATGAACGTGCACGATTTCTCGGCCCGCACCATCGAGGGTAAGGACACGAAGCTCGATGCGTACCAAGGCAAGTGGCTGCTGGTCGTCAATGTCGCCAGCAAGTGCGGCCTCACGCCGCAATACACGGGCCTCGAGTCTCTGTACCAGAAGTACAAGGACAAGGGCCTGACGCTGCTTGGTTTCCCTTGCGACCAATTCGGCAATCAGGAACCGGGCACCGAGGCGGAGATCCAGCAGTTCTGCTCGACCAACTACAACGTGAGCTTCCCACTCTTCAGCAAGATCGAAGTGAATGGCGAGCGCGCGCATCCTTTGTACAACCATCTGCGCACGGCCCAGCCGGGTGCCATTCCGATCGAACCCGTCAAGGGCAACATGCTGCACGAATGGCTGGCGAAGACGAATCCGGAGTCATTGCGCAGCGACGTCGTGCGCTGGAACTTCACCAAGTTCCTGGTCGATCCACAGGGTCAGGTGGTGAAGCGGTATGAGCCGGATGTCACGCCGGAGCAGATCGATGCGGATCTGGCGACGCGGTTGAACAAGACGCACTGAGATCTTCACCCATCTCCAACTTCGCGTCCCTTCCCTGCGAAGCGGGGGGACGCTGCTGGACACTTCATTCCAAACAGCCTCAACCCGTCCCGGGCCGCGCGACGCCGACGGGAATATGTGCCGCGCGTTGCATCTCAGCGCCATCGAACAACGTGGGGTCGGCGAGATACGCCAGCGCGAGGTCCAACCCCTCGTTGCCCCAGAACAGTTCCTGCCCGATGCGCAACGTCGGCACGCCGAACACACCGGCCTGCGTCGCCTCTTGCGTGGATTCACGCAGCAGCTCTTTGACGGTCGGATCTGCAAGCCGGGCGGGATCCACCCGCAACCGCGCGGCAAGCGCCTCGAGCATGCCCGCATCGGCGGGGTCGGAACCCGTCGTCCACAACGCATCGAAGAGGGTCCGCACAGACGTTGGCGTGACACCAGCGGCGAGGCAGAGCCGCAGATACGGCAACGGGTTGAAGGGATGGACCGCGGGCATGCGAAACGCAATACCCTGTTGCCGTGCATGCCAGACGCAGCTGCGATAGGTCCACAGTCGCTTCGGCGCAATCTCCGCCGGACCTTTCTGCCCCCAGTGATTGAGCAACCCCGCGAATAGCACGGGCCGATAGACGAGCTCCACGCTCGCCGGCAGACGCTGCAGGCTCAACGAAGCGAAGTACGCATAGGGCGAGATGAAATCGAAGTACCACTGCACGCGCATGCAGTCAGGTTACCTGCTGCGTGCGGCCGGTGGAATCGCAATTACTGTCGTGCGGCGTTGAGACCGCGAGTCTGCCCGTCGGGGCGCGCGCTCTGGAGGGCCGCCTCGAACAACTCCATGAACAACGGCGAGCCTCGGACGGCCGCCGCATCGAGCGCCGCATGCAGCGTCATGAGCACATCCTGAAGTTGCTGGTGATCACACTGCAGCTCGCTCGACACGCTGAGATGCACTTCATCGAAAAAGCTTTCGCGAAAGGGATCGTGGCCGCCGGAACGCAGATATTCGATCTGCAGCCCGCCCGCTTCGAGCAGGATGCGGGCAATCAACGTGGAGTCGTGCGCGAGGATGCGCGAGATCGCAAGCGGCGGCTCGGGCACGCACAGCCCGGGAGACAGGGGCACCTCGTGCTCGATCCACAGCCGCTCGCAAGTGACCTGGCAATCCAGCAGCTCCGCAATGGAACGGCAACAACTGTAGATCCTGGTGTCTGCAGGAGCCGGGATCAGCAGCACGCAGTGTTCGCAATGCGGCTCTCTGCCACCGGAGTTCGCAACTCGATCGAGATGGGTCAATTCGTTCTCGCGCACTGCCATGTCACCGCCAGCTCGGCGGAGTGTCTGCTGCCTTACGTGAGCCTCGAGGAAAAGTTCCCGAACGCCCGAAAGAAGATGCACGCGAGAGAAATTTACCGACGCGAATCAGCCTTCCGCCACCTTGAAAGCACGGACGCGCACGGTTTCCGTGAGCTTCCGCATCTCGCCGAGCTGCTCCAGCAGCGCTTTGCAATGCACGGCGCTCATCGGCTTGCCGTAGTAGTAACCCTGCGCCCGATGGCAACCCAGCTCGCGCAGCTTGAGAATCTGCTCCATGGTCTCGACGCCCTCCGCCACGACGACGAGCTGACGCGACTTCGCCATCGCAACGACACCGCTCACGATGGCGGCATCGCTGGGATCCGTTGCCACATTCGTGACGAAGCTGCGATCGATCTTGATCGCGTCGATGGGCAGGTCCCGCAAATAACTCAGGTTCGAAAAGCCCGTACCGAAGTCGTCGATTGCCACCCGCGAGCCGCCATGGCGCAAGGTATCGATGGCAACGATGTGCTTGTTGGAGTTGTTGACCCACACCGACTCGGTGAGCTCGAACGAGAGCCACTGCGGATCGATTTCATGCGTCATGCACAGCTCGTGCACGAGCGTGGGAAACTCGGTCCGCTCCAACTGCATCGCCGCCACGTTGATGGCGACCGGCGCGAGCGGCACCCCCTGATCGCGCCAGCGCTGCAACTGCGCAACGACGTCCCGCAGCACCCGCTCACCCAACGTGATGATCAGACCGCTGCGCTCGGCGACGGCAATGAACTTCGCAGGCGAGACGGGTCCGAGTTGCGGATGACGCCAGCGCGCCAACGCCTCGAAGGAGACGAGCACGCCGTCCTGCAGCTCGACGAGCGGCTGATACTCGACATAGATCTGATCGGTGTCGATCGCGCGCAGCAGGTCCTGCTCCAGCGCCAGATTCGCATCCAGGTTCTCATGCATGTGGCTCGCGAACACTTCGACGCAATTGCGCCCGTGCTCCTTGGCACGAAACAACGCGATATCGGCGTGCTTGAGCAGCGTGGCCGCGTCCGCGCCATCGCGCGGATAGACCACTGCGCCGACGCTGGCGGTGAGCATCAACGTGGCATCGGCGATCGACATCGGGCTGCGCGTGGCATGCAACACGCGCTGAGCTTTCGCGCGCACGGCGCTGACGTCGTGCAGTTGCGGCACGACGATGACGAACTCATCGCCGCCGACGCGAAACAGCAGGTCATCGCGGCCGATGGCGGCACGCAGCTGGCGCGCCATGTCCTGCAGGATCTGATCCCCCGCTCCGTGTCCGCGTGCCGCATTGACACGCTTGAAGTGGTCGATGTCGACGTGCAGCAACCCAAGGACGTTCGCGTCGCGGTGGGCGGCGAGAAGCGCTGGCAGGGATTCGTCCAGTGACGTCCGGTTCGGCAGGCCCGTCAGCGGATCGTGTTGACGCAAGTGGGCGAGCCTGGCTGCGGTCGCACGCAGTTGATCCTCGAGATGGAGCCGGCGTTCCTCTGCAGTGCCGATCGCACAGACGAGCGTTCCAGCGCCGCACGCCAGATGCGTGATCGTGAAACCGATCGGCAGGAGCGTGTTCTCGCGATTGCGCAACTGAACGTGGCATACGACGGAACTGCCCGCCGGGTGGGCAAGCAGATCGGCGGGCAAGCCAATGCAGAGCTCGGCGAGCGTCCGCTGCAATAGCTCTTCGCGCCGCCAGCCCAGCAGCTCGAGCGCCCGCTCATTGGCTTCGACGATGCGTCCAGTGCCGTCCGCGACCAGCAGAACGTCGTCCACGCAGCTCAGAATCGTCCGAGTGCGGTCGTTCAGCCGTTGCCGCTCGAGCACCCCGCGGCGATGAAGGACCCAAACGTGCGCAAGCCACGCGACGGTGCAGATCGCCAGCACACTCGTCACCATGACCACTCCCTCGCTTCCCCTCCCCACCCACGCCAAGACATAACTGCATCGACGTTGTAGCGGCAGGACAGCGCCGTGAAACAGCGGTGCTTTCCCGCGTGGCGCAGGATTTGTGATCTTCCTCACCTTCTGCGCGTGGCCTTCGCAAAGAGGCGCGTGCAGCTCGGGAGGCTTAGCGGCGGCGCGGTGGCGGAACGTCCAGTTCGACGATCCGCGCGGTGATCTTCCGGCCGCTGATGGCGAGGGTCGCCACGCTCACGGGCAGCTTGAAACGACGGGGACCCGCGCTGCCCGGGTTGACGTACAGCACGCCGTCGCGGGATTCGATCCGCGGCTGATGCGAGTGGCCCGCGATCACCGCTGCTGTGCCTGGGGGCAAACGGTGAGATCGCAGATGGGCGATTTCATGCACGACGAACAGGACGTGAGAGGCGAGCGCAATCGTCGCAGTGAGCGGCAGTTTGCGCGCCCACGGCGCATCGTCGTTGTTGCCCCGGACCGCGGTGACCGGCGCAAGCGCCCGCAGCTGTTCCAGTATCGCCGGGCTGCCGATGTCTCCCGCGTGGATGATGTGGCTGACACCCTTCAACGCGGCCAGCGCCTCGGGGCGCATCAGACCGTGAGTATCCGAGATCAGGCCAACGACGGAGCGGGAAGCAGCGCGGACGCTGCGCGGGGCGGCACTCACAATCGCACCTTTCGCCACAGTGGCAGCCCGTCAGACCCAAACGGAGTCCGGTGGAGGCGGCTGCGCGGGATTGGGCGGCGTCTCGGGGGTCGAGCGGTCCGGAGGCGCGGTTGGGGATGGAATCGCAGGCGGCAATTGGGGGCGTC
>DATELY010000120.1:0-6564 GCA_035276085.1 Steroidobacteraceae bacterium
GTCGCGCTTCGGCGGAGGGTGTGGGGATGTGAGGACGTGTGGACGTGTGGACGTGTGGACGTGCGGGCGTGCGGGCGTGCGGGCGTGCGGGCGTGCAGGGGTGCAGGCGTGCGGGTGTCAAGCGCGTGATTTCTGACGCCATTACGCCATTACGCCATCCCGCCATCCCGCCATGACGTCCTCACGTCCCCACACCCTCCGCCGAAGCGCGGCTTGCCGCGACGGGCTCGCTTTGCGGTGCCGGCGCCGCAAACCATTGGTCGCGGACCACGACCTTGGCGTTCTCGGGATCGCCTTCGTACGCGGGCGTCATGATCTGTACGCCGTACTCATTGAAGACGTCGAGGATGTTGCGGTGGAGATCGGTCAGGGCGCGATACTTCAGTCCCGCGTCGTTGCAGTACGCATTCAGCTCATATGTCACGCTGAAGTCGCCGAGGGCACGCTGCAGGATGAACGCCCGCGGCTCGCGCAGCACCGCCGGCGTTCGGTCGGCCGCCATGAGCAACATCGCTTCCACCTGGCGCCACGGCGTTTCATATCCGATGCCCACGGTCGTATGCAGTATCAAGCCCTGTTCACGCGCGAGCTTGCTGTAGTTCGTGACGGGACTCGTGAGGATGAGCGAATTGGGAACGATCACTTCCTCGTTCTTGAAGGAACGCAGGTGCGTGACCTGCAAGCGCGTCTGCGTGACCTGGCCGAGCGTATCGCCGATCTCGACCCACTCGCCGGTCGTGAAGACGCGTCGATAGGTGAGTGCATAGCCGGCGATGAGATTCGATATGAACGATGAGGAGCCGATGGAGAACATCACGCCCACGAGGAGTGAGAGTCCTTTGAACGCCTCGGATTGAGATCCGGGTATGTAGGGATAGGCCACCACGATCGCGAACAGAATGATCACGATGCGAATGCCGCGGTAGGTCGGTTCCGCCCAGTCGGGATAGAAGCTGCGAAATGTGATGGTGCCCTTCGCAACGTAGTCGAAGAACAGGCGCAGGAAGCGCAGCGCATAGCGAACGATGACGTAGAGCAGCACGAGGAAGATGATGTCCGGGAGCTTGGCCACCGTGACACGCCCCATGGTGCTCAGCGGGTCCACGAGCAGATCCAACAGGCGCTTCCCCAGCGCCCGCGTCCAGGGGAATTGGCTGAGCACATACTCGACATACAGGTAAATGACGATCGCGGCCGCGAGCCAGGACAGCGACCTCAGCAGCGCTGCAACCGCAGACCAGATCTGTCCGGCCCCGAGAATCTGGAATGACTGAATCGCGATGTCGTGGACGTGACGCTTGTAGCGTTCCTCGGCAAGCTGCTGCAGACGGCGAAAGAGAAGCACGGTCAGCCACAGCCCGACCGCAAAGACAGCGGTCGCAAGCGCAACCTGCTTGGCGGCGGCGCGCAGGAACTGCGCGCTGCGCTCGTAGCGATACGTAGCGATCGCGCTGCGCACCTGGCGCGCGTAGGACTCCGCCAGCAGGTCGCGATGGATACCCTCGGCCGCGGCATCGACATCGAGTGCGGACACGATTTCGCGCGGTCCCGCAACCACCGCCGTGTGCACCGTATCGCCACGGACGGTGTGCACCGATTCCGGCGTAACGCTCACATCCTCGGCCGCCTTCACGATGCGGCGCTCAACCTCATCGGCACGTTTTTCTGCCGGATAGGAAGGTATGCCGCGGACGGGAAACAGGGGCCGCCCGTCGATGCTCACCCACGCCGGAGCACCTGCCGGCGGCGACGGACTCGATTGAGCAGGCGATTCTTGTGCCGACGCAGTCGCGATCGTCAGCGTCACTGCAACGAGGATGCTGCTTGCGCGAAGATGGACGGTCAGCCTTGGCATGCGCAGCGCCGTACGAGTAAACGAGGTGTCTGCAGTCCACGCAACATAGCCCCAAGCCACGCCGTTGGGCGCTCGTAGCCGTGAGCGCGGAAGTTGCCCGTTCTACGTAGGTATCGACATCACCGCCGCGCGGGGGGCTGCCGCCGAGTGGCTGCTGCGAGCGTGAGAGAAGAATGCCCGCTCTTCGGATTGTCGCCTCTCGCGCCTTGCCGCCAACTGCGACCAGGCAGCGGCAATACAGCCCGAGGAGATGACATGAAACCCGTGACGGCAGGTTCGATATTCATTGCGCTGTTGTTGCTGGTCGGTGTCGCGCGCGCGGATGAGTACGACGACACGATCGCACTGTTCAAGAACGCGGGCGAGAGCGGGACGTTCTTCAAGAAGAGCTACGGCTATGCCGTGTTTCCGACCGTAGGGAAGGCCGGCTTCGTCGTCGGCGGCGGACGCGGCAGCGGCAAGGTGTTCGAGCGCGGCAAGTATGTCGGCGATACCAAGATGACTCAGCTCAGCGTCGGCTTGCAGGCAGGCGGCCAGGCGTTCAGCCAGATCATTTTCTTCCAGGACAAGCGTGCGCTCGATGAATTCACCTCCGGCAACTTCGAGTTCGGCGCGACCGCTCAAGCTGTTGCGATCACCGCGGCTGCAGGGGCCAGCACCGGAACCAGCGGATCGACCGCCGGTGCCAGCGCCGGCAAGAAGGATGCAACGACTGTCGGCAACTATCACAAGGGGATGGCTGTCTTCACCATCGCCAAAGGCGGCGCGATGTTCGAGGCCTCGGTGGCGGGGCAGAAGTTCTCGTACAAAGCGCTGTGACGATCCGCTCCTGCGCTGCTCCTCGAGTCGTTCACCTCGCGTCATCGGTCGCTCGCACTTCGTCCGGGTAGTCCCCGCGCGCGTGGGGCCTGGGGTGTGAGGCGTGGGCCAGAGAGGAGTCCTTCAAATTCTGGCCCAGGCCCCAAGCCCTGCTGGCATCGCCTTAACCTGGTGCCACGTGCGAGTGCCGACGCAGCCCAACTTGCCCCTTCTGCGCATGGCGTCACCCCCGCGCGGTTTTAGAGTGGTAGCGCTTCTCACCGATGCCGATCAGCACTTCCGCCAGACTGTATCTGCGCATGCAGCGTTTGCGTGCGGCCACTCGAAGGAGACTCGAATGTCAGCGGTAACCACGCCTGCCAAATCTCGATCGTCGACCAAGACATCACGACTGAGCGCTGAGGAGTTGCGCCGCATCGATGCGTGGTGGCGCGCCTGCAACTACCTCGCTGTGGGCATGATCTATCTGCGCAACAATCCGCTGTTGCGAGAGCCGCTGACGGTCCAGCACGTCAAGCATCGCTTGCTGGGTCACTGGGGCGCGAGCCCCGCGCTCTCGTTCGTGTGGGCGCACTTGAACCGCATCATCAAGCGCGACGATCTCGACGTGATCTTCATGGCGGGGCCGGGGCACGGTGCGCCCGGAGTGCTCGCACCCGCTTATCTCGAAGGCACGTACTCGGAGGTGTATCCCGACAAGAGCGAAGACCTCGAAGGCATGGAGAGATTCTTCAAGCAGTTCTCGTTCCCAGGTCATATCGGCAGCCACGTGACGCCGGAGACGCCGGGATCGATCCATGAAGGCGGCGAGCTCGGCTATTCGGTGTCGCACGCCTACGGCGCCGTGCTCGACAACCCGGATCTGATCGTCGCGTGCGTGGTGGGCGACGGCGAAGCCGAAACCGGCCCGCTCGCGACCGCCTGGCACTCGAACAAGTTCATCAATCCGATCTGCGACGGCGCCGTGCTGCCGATCCTGAACCTGAATGGATACAAGATCGCCAATCCCACCGTGCTCGCCCGCATCAGTCACGACGAGCTCGAATCGCTGTTCGTGGGTTACGGCTACACACCTTACTTCGTCGAAGGCGACGAGCCGGACACGATGCATCAGAAGATGGCCGCGACGCTGGACGAAACCATCGGCCGCATCCGTGCCATCCAGCGTGCCGCGCGCGCCAACAACAAAGCGGAGCGTCCGCGCTGGCCGATGATCGTCCTGCGGGCGCCCAAAGGCTGGACCGGACCGAAGGAAATCAAGGGTCACAAAGCAGAAGGGTCGTGGCGTTCACATCAGGTGCCGTTCGCGGATGTGCGCGAGAACCCGGAAAGCCTGGCGCTCCTGGAGAGCTGGCTGAAGAGTTACCGGCCGCAAGAATTGTTCGATACGACAGGCCGACTGATCCCCGAACTGCGAGAGTTGGCGCCTAAAGGAACGCGCCGAATGAGCGCGAATCCGCACGCGAACGGCGGACTGCTGCGCAAGGACCTGAAGCTTCCCGACTTCCGTCACTACGCGGTCAACGTGCCGGCGGGCGGGGCGACGCGTCATGAGAACACCAAACCGCTCGGCGCCTTCCTGCGCGACATCATGCGCAACAACATGACCAACTTCCGCGTCTTCGGTCCCGACGAAACGGCCTCGAACCGCCTGCAGGCCTTGTATGAGGTCACGAAGAAGACATGGATGGCCGATCTGCTACCCGAAGATGCCGATGGCGGGGAGCTCGCGCGCGACGGGCGCGTCATGGAACTGCTCTCCGAGCATACGTTGATCGGATGGCTCGAAGGCTATCTGCTCACCGGACGACATGGATTCTTCCACACCTACGAGGCCTTCGCGCACGTCGTCGATTCCATGTTCAACCAGCATGCGAAATGGTTGGACATCTGCAAGAACCATGTGCCGTGGCGAGCGTCGGTCGCATCGCAGAACATCCTGCTGTCCTCGACCGTTTGGCGCCAGGACCACAATGGCTTCTCGCATCAGGATCCGGGGTTCATCGATCTTGCAACCAACAAGAGTCCGTCGGTGACTCGCGTCTATCTGCCGCCGGATGCCAACACCCTGCTGGCGGTCGCGGATCGGTGCCTGCGCTCCACCGATTGCATCAACGTGATCGTCGCCGACAAACAGAAGCACATGCAGTTCACGACCATCGAGGAGGCGATCGTTCATTGCGAGAAGGGTATCGGCATCTGGCGTCGCGCCAGCACGGACGAGGGCGTGGAACCGGATGTCGTGATGGCATCGTGCGGCGACGTCGCGACGCTGGAAGCGCTCGCCGCTGCGGCCATCCTGCGTGAACGCCTGCCGGACCTGAAGCTGCGCTTCATCAACGTGGTCGACCTTTTCAAGCTCCAGCCGGCAACGGAGCATCCGCACGGGTTGGAGCCTGGCGAGTTCGACAGTTTGTTCACCGTCGACAAGCCGGTGATCTTCAGCTTCCATGGCTATCCGTGGTTGATCTACAAACTCGCATTCCGCCAGCACGCGAACCTGCACGTCCATGGTTATCGCGAGCGCGGCAACATCAATACGCCGCTCGAGCTTGCGATCCTGAATGAGATCGACCGCTTTCACCTGGTCATGGATGTGATCGATCGCGTGCCCGGACTCGCCGGCAAGGCCGCGCATCTGAAGGATGAGATGCGCAACGCCGTGATCGACCATCTCAACTACGCGCACAGCGAGGGCACGGACCGCGCCGAGATCACCGAATGGGTATGGCCGTACTGAGCGAGCCGCGTACGTCAGCGAGTAGATTGTGAGGAAATCAACCATGGCCACGACACATCCGCTCGCCAGAGAACCGTCGATCAACCGCTCGATTCGAACCGGGCTCGCCGCGGACGAGCTGCGCGCGGCCGTGCTCGACAACCTGGCCTATCTGCTGGCGCGTTCGCCCGAGTTCGCCACACCGCGAGATTGGTACATGGCCCTGGCGTACAGCGTGCGCGATCGTCTGCTGGCGCGCTGGCTGGCGACGGCCACGGTTCACGTGCATCAGGACGTGAAATTGGCGTGCTATCTGTCGGCGGAGTTCCTGATGGGCCCACAGCTCGGCAACAACGTCGTCAACCTGGGCATCGAGTCGGCTGCACGCGCAGCGCTGCAGTCGCTGGGACAGGATTTCGATGCACTGGCGGCACTCGAGGAGGAGCCTGGTCTCGGCAACGGCGGGCTCGGCCGGCTCGCCGCATGCTTTCTCGATTCGCTCGCAACGTTGCAGGTGCCCGCCATCGGCTACGGCATCCGCTACGAGTTCGGAATCTTCGATCAGACCCTGCGCGACGGCTGGCAGATCGAGATCACGGATGAATGGCTGCACCAGGGCAATCCGTGGGAGTTGATGCGTCCGGAGATCGCCTTCTACGTGAAGTTCGGAGGGTCGACCGAGAGCTTCCGCGACGAGCAGGGTTGCTATCGTGTCCGCTGGTGCGCCGCACGTGAAGTCAAGGGCACCGCCTACGACACACCGGTGCTCGGCTATCGCGTCAATACCTGCAACACCCTGCGTCTGTGGAAGAGCGAGGCCGTCGAGTCGTTCGATTTCCAGGACTTCAATACCGGCGATTACTACGGCGCCGTGCAGGAGAAGGTGATCTCGGAGACACTCACCAAGGTGCTGTATCCGAACGACGAGCCGGCGATCGGCAAGCGGCTGCGACTCGCACAACAGTACTTCTTCGTCTCCTGCTCGCTGCAGGACATGCTGCGACTGCTGGATCTCAAGGGCGCTCCCATCGAGCGCTTGCCGGAGTTGTTCGCGGCACAGTTGAACGACACGCATCCGGCGATCGCGGTCGCAGAGCTCATGCGGCTGCTGGTCGACGAACACGGACTCGAGTGGGACGCTGCCTGGGACATCACGCGCAAGACCTTTGCG